>NZ_CM129662.1:956608-1275478 GCF_052978205.1 Rhodanobacter sp. UC4452_H20
ATGGAGCAGGGCGGATGAGTGTTCGAGCGATGCGCGGGGCTGCGCGGCTGCACGGGTTGCTGCTGGTGGTGCTGGCGCTGGCGCTCGCTGCGGCGCTGGCGGTGGGCTGGAACGACTACCATCGTTTCAGCGTGACCGCGTTGAACGTATCGCCGCAACAGCAAAGCATCGACGTCAGCCGCGGCACCAGTTTCCGGGGCATCGTCGCCGAGCTGCGGCGACAGGGTCTGACCACGGCCAGCCCGTGGTACTGGCGATTGCTGGCCGAGCAGATGCACGTGGCCGGCAAGCTGCACGCGGGGGAATATGCGCTCGCGCCCGGCATCACGCCGCGCCAGTTGCTGTCGGACATGGCGGCGGGCAAGGTCCTGCAGCGCAACTTCACTATCGTCGACGGCTGGACGTTCGCCGAGCTGCGCCGCGCGCTGGCCCAGGCCGACGTGCTGCAGCACGACACCAGCGGCCTCGACGACGCGACGATCATGCAGCGCATCGGCGCCGGCGGCGAGGCGCCGGAAGGACGCTTCCTGCCAGAGACCTACGCCTACGTGAAGGGCGACGGCGAGCTGGACATCCTGCGCCGCGCCCATGCGGCGATGGAGCGTACGCTGGCGGCGCTTTGGCCGGGGCGTGCGCCGGACTTGCCGCTGGCCAATCCGTACCAGGCGCTGATCCTGGCCTCGATCGTGGAGAAGGAAACCGGCCGCGCCGACGAGCGTGCGAAGATCGCCGGGGTGTTCGTCCGGCGCCTGGAGCATCACATGCTGCTGCAGACCGACCCCAGCGTGATCTACGGCATGGGCGCGCGTTACGACGGCAACATCCGCAAGAGCGATCTCGCCGCCGACACGCCCTACAACACCTACACCCGGCCCGGCCTCCCGCCCACGCCGATCGCCCTGCCGGGCCGGCCGGCGATCGCGGCCGCGCTGCATCCCGCCGCCGGCGATGCGTTGTATTTCGTGGCGCGCGGCGATGGCAGCCACGTGTTCTCCAGCACCCTGGCCGAGCACAACCGCAACGTCGACTGCTACCAGCGGAAGCGCTGCCGATGAGTCCCGCGCGCGGCAGGTTCATCAGCCTCGAGGGCGGCGAGGGCGCCGGCAAGAGCACCTTGCTGGCCGGCGTGCTGGCCTGCCTTCGCCAGCGCGGGCTGTCGGTGGTGCAGGCGCGCGAGCCGGGCGGCACGCCGGTGGGCGAGGCGGTGCGCGCGATCGTGCTGGATCCGGCGCTGGCCCCGCTGGCGGCGGA
This sequence comes from Rhodanobacter sp. UC4452_H20, assembly GCF_052978205.1. The sequence goes on from NZ_CM129662.1 coordinate 957,860, forward strand.
GACCGAACTGCTGTTGATGTTCGCCTCGCGCGCACAGCTGGTGCGCGAGGTGATCGAGCCCGCGCTGGCTGCGGGGCAGTGGGTGGTGTGCGACCGCTTTGCCGACGCGAGTTACGCCTACCAGGGCGGTGGACGCGGCCAGCCCGCCGCGCGCATCGAGGAACTGGAGCGCTGGGCCTGCGACGGCGTGAAGCCCGATCTCACTTTGCTGCTCGACCTGCCGGTCGCGGCCGGGCGCGCCCGTGCCGCCGGTCGCGGCGAGGCCGACCGCATCGAGTCCGAGGCGGACGCGTTCTTCGAGCGGGTGCGTGCCAGCTACCGCGACCGCGCGGCACAGGAGCCGAACCGCTTCCGCGTCATCGACGCCAGCCAGGCTCCCGGGCAGGTGCTGCAGGCGGCCACGCATGCCTTGATCGAGTGGCTGGAAGGGTCGGCCCGATGAACGCACTGCCATGGCACGAGGATCATTGGTCGCGGCTGCAGGCCCGTCGCGAGCGCGGCGCGCTGCCGCACGCCCTGCTGCTGTGTGGTGCCGCCGGCCTGGGCAAGCGTGCGTTCGCGCAGCGTTTCGTGCGCGGCCTGCTGTGCACCGAGCCGGTGCACGGCGAAGCCTGCGGGCATTGCCGGGGTTGCCGGTTGAGCGCGGCCGGCTCGCATCCGGACCGGGTGGAACTGACCTTCGGCTTGCGCAAGGACGGCACGCCACGCACCGAGATCGTGGTCGACCAGATCCGCGAGTTGTCCGCCCGGCTGGCCATGCGCAGCCAGCTCGGCGGCTGGCAAGTGGTCACCATCGACCCGGCCGACGCGATGAACGCCGCGGCGGCCAATGCCTTGCTGAAGACGCTGGAGGAACCGGCTGCGCAAACCATGCTGATCCTGCTGGCCGATGCGCCGTGGCGGTTGCCGCCGACGATCCGCAGCCGTTGCCAGCGGATCGAGTTCCATCTGCCCGAACCGGCGCTGGCGCTGGCCTGGCTGCAGCGCGAAGGCGTGGCCGACGGCAGGGCGGCGCTGGCGGCAGCCGGTGGCAACCCGGGACTCGCCATGCAATGGAGCCGGCATGGCGCGCTGGAGCAGCGCACCGAAGTCCGCCGCGACCTGGCGGCGCTGGCCGGCGGGCGCGGCCAAGCGGCCGAGGTGGTCAAGCGCTGGCTGGACGACGAGCCGGCGCAACGGCTGTGGTTTGCCGCGCAGGCCGCGGCCGACGAACTGCGCGCCCGTTCGCTGGGCGATCGCCCGCCACTGGGCAGCGCGCTGGACGCGGCGGCGCTGGGCGATTGGCACGACGCCAGCAACCGCGCACGCGAGGGCCTGCGCGGCCCCTTGCGCCCGGATCTGCTGCTGCTGGAGCTGCTGTCCCGGTGGCGCTGATGGACAGTGCCCGGGGCGACGGTGGGCCAGAGTTCTCCGCGAGCACCCGTCTGCTGGTGATCGCGCCGCATCCCGATGACGAAACCCTGGCCACCGGCGTGCTGCTGCAGCAAGTGCTGGCGGCCGGTGGCGAGGTGCGCATCCTGCTGCTGACCGCCGGCGACAACAATCCCTGGCCGCAGCGCGCGCTGGAACGCCGCTGGCGCCTCGGCGCGGCGGATCGGCGCCGCTGGGCGCAGCGGCGCGCGGCCGAATTGCAGCATGCGCTCGCCGCGCTGGGGGTACCGGCGACTGCGTTGCAATCCCTGGACTGGCCCGACCTCGGCGTCACCGGCCTCTTGCTGCGATCGACCGACCTGGCCGTGGCCGCCATCCGCGATGCGATCGACCGCTTCGCCCCCGACCTGATCGCCGTGCCGTCATTGCAGGATCGGCATCCCGACCACAGCGCGGCGCACGTGCTGGTGCGGCTGGCATTGGCCGGCCACGCCACGCCGCCGGCGCTGCTCGCCTACCTCGTGCATGGCGACAAGGGGGATCGGCGCGCCTTGAAGATGCCTGCCACGGCCGCCCAGCTCGCCGGCAAGCGCGCCGCCCTGCAGGCGCATCGCAGCCAACTCGCGTTGAGCGGCAAGCGCCTGCGCCGAATGGCGGAGCGCGACGAAACCTATTTCGAGCCGGACGCTCCGATGCCGGCAGCCCTGCCGTGGCACCCGCCCCGCGTGTGGTGGCGCTGGCTGCGGCTGGACCTGGTGAACCCGGCAACATCGCAGCGCTGGGCCTGGCAGAGCGCGCCGCTGCGACATGACGCGGACGGCACATTGCGCCTGCAGCTGCCCGCGGCTGCGCGTGCGGCGCCGTGTTTCGTGCGGCTGTCGCTGGACTTGTGCTCGCCGTGGATATTCGACCATTGGGGCTGGTGCCAGATCCAAGCCGACGAACCGACCCCCGCCGTCGGTGTTGCGCCCTTGGACCGACCCAGCTAGGTTGCTGCGCAAGCAGGGGAAGACGGCATGCACCTCGAAGAGCCGGACGCGATGCGGGTCAATACGGGCGCCACGGCTGCGACCAGCGAGAGCTATTACGCGGCGCTGTCCGAGATCGGCCAGTTGCTGGTTCGCGCGGTGGAACCTCCGGAACTCTACGACGCCATCATCGAGGTGCTGCAGCGGCGCCTGGGCGCGATGCTGGTGATGATCGGCGAGGCCGACCACGCGGCCGGATGGTTCCAGCGGGTGGCGCCGGTGGCGGTGGCCGCGGACATGCAGGACATCTACCCCGAACAGACCCCGCTGTCCCTGGTGCGGCCCTCGTTCTGGCGCGGCGTGCCGCAGATCGAGCCCGACCTGCGCCGCGTGCCGGGCCTGCAGCGATTGCGCACCGCCTACGAGCGCCATGACGTGGTCGCCGCGATGGCGATACCGGTGATGGTGTTCGGCGAGGTGCGCGCCGGACTGGTGATCCGCGCATCCGACCCCGCGTACTTCTCGACACGGTTGACCGAGCTGCTGCAGCAGGCAGCCGCCAGCATCGGGCTGGGGCTGGAGGCGCAGTCGCAACGCCATCAGTTGCAGCGCTCGGTGCAGCAGGAGGCTCGCCAGCGCCGCGCCTTGCGTCTGCTCAGCGAGATGATCAAGGTGGTCACGCACAGCCCTGACGAAACCCTGCTGCTGGCCGAGAGCAGCGACGTGGCCTGCCGCGTGGGCGGCTACCGCTTCGCGTGGATCGGCCTGTTTGCCGACGACGCGGCCACAAGCTTGCGCCTGCATGCCCACGCCGGCATGGATGGCGTGGTGACGCCGGGGGAGGGTCTCGCCCTGGACGAGCAGAAGCATGCCGGCGATGCCGCGGTCGTCGCCTTGCGCCGCGGCGAGCCGTGCGTTCGCCAGTACGCCGCGGGCGCGCCGCGCGAATGGCCGCTGCCGGGCACGACGCTGGGAGACGGCGCGGTGCTGGCGTTGCCGCTGCGCGTGGGCGAGGCGGTGGTGGGCGTGTTCGTGGTCGGTGCCGACCAGGCCGACGCTTTCACCCCGGTCGAGGTCCAGGTGTTCGCGGAGATGGCGGTCGAGCTTGGCCTGGGCATGCAGATGCAGCGGGCGCACGCGGCGCGGCTGCTGGCCGAGCGCGATCTGCGTTTCAACCTGCAGCACGTGCGCACGGTGCTGTCCAACCAGCATTCCGGGGTGCTGGTGACGACGGCGAACGGGCTGGTGAAGTTCGCCAACGAGGCATTCTGTGCCTTGTTCGGGCTGGCCGAATCGCCGGGCGAACTGGAGGGCCTGCCGTCGGCCGCGCTGCACGCTCGCATCAGTCATCTCTATTGCGAGCCCGAACGCGAGCTCGAACGCATGGCCGGCATCGTGGCGCGCAACGAGGAGTCGCGCGACGAGGAAGTGCTGCTGGCCGACGGGCGCGTACTGCTGCGCGACTTCATGCCGATCTGCATTGACGGCGTGGCGCAGGGCTGCATCTGGCAGCAGCGCGACATCACCGAGCGGAAACTGCACGAGGCGCGCGTCGAGCGGCTGGCGTTCTACGACGTGGTCACCGGTTTGCCCAACCGGCGGCTGTTGTTCGAGCTGCTGGAACAGGCGCGGACCCGAGCCACCGCCGACGATTCCCTGCTGGCAGTGGGCATCCTGGACCTGGACCGGTTCAAGAGCGTCAACGATACCGCCGGCCACAGCGGCGGCGACCGCGTGCTGGCGGAGGCGTCTTCGCGCATCCGCGGCATGCTGCGTGACGCCGACGTGCTGGCCCGCCTCGGCGGCGACGAATTCGCGTTGCTGATCCCCGGCCTGGACAGCCGCGAGCAGCTGGACGTGATCAGCCGCTGCATCCTGCAGGCGCTGCGGGTGCCGTTCAACCTGGACGAGGAGCAGTTGTTCCTGTCGGCAAGCATCGGCTGGACCCTGTTTCCGCTCGACGGCTCCAGCGCCGAGGGGCTGGTCCGCCACGCCGACATGGCGATGTACGAGGCGAAGGAGGCAGGCAAGGATCGCGGCTCGCTGTACGAGCCGGCCATGGAGCTGGAGCAGGTGCGCCTGCAGGCGATGCGCGAGCGGATCGCCCAGGCCCTGCAGCAGTCGCGCTTGCAGCTCCTGTTCCAGCCGATCGTCTACATCGACGGCCTGCCCGGGATCAACGGCGTGGCCGGGATGGAGGCACTGCTGCGCCTCAACGATCGCGAGCAGGAGCTGATCGGCCCGGCCAACTTCATGCACGTGCTGGACGACCCGCAACTTGCCCGGCCGATCGGACGCTACGTGCTGGACGAGGCGCTGCGCTGCTGCCAGGGCTGGTTGCATGCCGGCGTGCCCGTTCCGGTGTCGGTCAACATCAGCACCCGCCACCTGTTGCACCCGGCGTTCTTCGCGGACATCGACGCCGCGCTGGACACCTATCCTGACGTGATGGACGTCGGCTTCGGTATCGAGATCACCGAGACCGGGCCAAGCATGGACCATGCGCGGGCCAAGGTGGTCATCGAGGAATGCCGGCGGCGCGGCATCCGCGTGGGGCTGGACGATTTCGGCACGGGCTCGGCGTCGCTGAGCCACATCCAGCAGCTCGACATCGAGCACATCAAGCTCGACCAGAGTTTCGTGCGCGACATCCTGCATGATGACCGCAACATGGCGATCGCCGCGGGCGTGATCACCACCGCGCGCATGCTGGCCAAGGCGGTGATCGCCGAAGGGGTGGAGACGCCGGTGCAGGGGGATCTGCTGGCGTCGCTGGGCTGCCACCAGTTGCAGGGCTTCTCGATATCGCGGCCGATGGCCGCCGCTTCCGTGCCGGCATGGGTTGCCGGCTGGGCGCCGCCGGCAACCTGGGGCAACCTGGTCAACGAACGGCAGTCGCTGCTGGCCGGCGAAACGACCGGGCAGTGACGCGCGGCAGTGCCTGACGCGCTGCGCCGACCTGCTAAGATCGACGCCGTTGACCGGGACGCAGGCCCGGCGGGGAGCGTGGCATGAAACCGATGGCTGGCCGGCAAGGCATCATCTCGCTGAAGATCAAGGACGCGGCGTCGCTGTACAACGCGTACATGCCGTTCCTCAAGCATGGCGGCCTGTTTGCGCCGACGGCGCAGTCCTATGCCCTGGGCGACGAGGTGGTGCTGCTGGTGACCCTGGCCGACGAGACCGAGCGGCTGTCGGTGGTGGGCAAGGTGGTGTGGATCAGCCCGGTCGGCGCGCAGGGCAATCGCACCGCCGGCATCGGCATCCATTTCAACGAATCCAGCGACGCGGAGGCCGCGCGCAGCCGCATCGAGAACATCCTCGCCGGCACGCTCAATTCCGAGCGACCCACGCAGACCATGTGACGCGCCCGGCGCAAGCCGTGCGTTAGTTCGCAACGCAGCAGCCGTCAAGGCTTGTTGTACCCCATCGCACTGATACAATGCGCGGATTCGCAAACGCGTTTTGCGAGACATCGGGCGCCGGTGGCTTCGATCCGCCGGCGTAGTCGGAGGCCCAGGCCACGCCGATGCACCGAACTGAAGTCGTCGGACCGTGAGCACTTGATCCAAGTTCCCACCGGTCACTGATGCGCCCAAGCGGCGCGGAGGTAGGTTGCATCGTGCTCGCCGAATACTGGCCTGTCCTGTTGTTCATCGCCGTTGCCGCCGGCCTTGGCGTGGTGTTGCTGGTGGTCGGCCTGCTCGCCGGCCCGCGTCGCCCCGAGGCGGAGAAGCTCGCCCCCTACGAATGCGGTTTCGAGGCATTCGAGGACGCACGCATGCGCTTCGACGTGCGCTATTACCTGCTCGCCATCCTGTTCATCATCTTCGACCTGGAAATCGCCTTCCTGTTTCCGTGGGCGGTGGTGTTCAAGCAGATCGGCCTGATCGCGCTGATCGAGATGGGGCTGTTCCTGCTGCTGCTGGTGATCGGCTTTGCTTACGTGTGGAAGAAGGGAGCGCTCGAATGGGAGTGATCGATTCCATCAGCCGGGTGATGCACAACCCCGAGCCGCTGAACCTGGTCGACGACATCCTGCGCCCGGCCGGCGACAACCCCGTCGTGCAGCGCGGCTTCGCCACCACCAGCGTCGACGCGCTGATGAACTGGGCGCGCACGGGCTCGATGTGGCCGGTGACCTTCGGCCTGGCCTGCTGCGCGGTGGAGATGATGCACGCCGGCGTGGCGCGGCTCGACCTCGACCGCTACGGCGTGATCTTCCGCCCCAGCCCGCGCCAGTCCGACGTGATGATCGTGGCCGGCACCCTGGTCAACAAGATGGCGCCGGCACTGCGCAAGGTCTACGACCAGATGCCCGAGCCGAAGTGGGTCATCTCGATGGGCAGCTGCGCCAACGGCGGCGGCTACTACCACTATTCCTACTCCGTGGTGCGCGGCTGCGACCGCATCGTGCCGGTGGACATCTACGTGCCGGGCTGCCCGCCGACGGCCGAAGCATTGATCCACGGCATCCTGCAGTTGCAGAAGAAGATCCGTCGCACCAGCACCATCGCGCGTTCGTGAGGCCCGACATGTCCGATACCTCCGCGAAGTCGCTTGCCGACCAGCTTGTCGCGCGCTTCGGCGACACGCTGGAAGTCAGCACCGAGCGCAACGAGATCATTGCCGACCTGGCCGCCGCCGACCTGGTTGCGGTGGCCACCGCGCTGCGCGACGAGCCGGCGTTCCGCTTCGGCGAGCTGATCGACCTGTGCGGCATCGATTACCTCGGCTACGGCCAGGTCGAGTGGGACACCACCACGGTCAGCGGCTCGGGTTTCTCGCGCGGTGTCGAAGGGCAGGCGCTGGGCCGCTTCAGCTGGGCCGAGCGCCCCAGCGGCGACAGCCAGCCGCGCCGCTTCGCCGCGGTGGTCCAGCTGCTTTCGATCGAGCACAACCGCCGCCTGCGCCTGCGCGTGTTCTGCGCGGACGACAGCCTGCCGGTGGTGCCGTCGCTGACCCCGGTGTGGCCGGGCGTGAACTGGTTCGAGCGCGAGGCGTTCGACCTGTTCGGCATCATCTTCGAAGGGCACCCGGACCTGCGCCGCATCCTGACCGACTATGGTTTCGTCGGCCATCCGTTCCGCAAGGATTTCCCGCTGATCGGCAATGTCGAGGTGCGCTACGACCCCGAGCAGAAGCGGGTGATCTACGAACCCGTGTCGATCGAGCCGCGCGTGCTGGTGCCGCGCACGATCCGTGACGACGCCGACCTGCTGCAGGCCCGGGCTGAAGCCGCCGACAAGTGGCGGGAGAACTGAAGATGGCCCAGGAAATCCGCAACTACACGATGAACTTCGGCCCGCAGCACCCGGCTGCGCACGGCGTGCTGCGCCTGATCATGGAGATGGACGGCGAGACCATCGTGCGCGTCGATCCGCACGTGGGCCTGCTCCATCGCGGCACCGAAAAGCTGGCCGAGTCCAAGCCGTTCAACCAGTCGATCGGCTACATGGACCGGCTCGACTACGTGTCGATGATGTGCAACGAGCACGCCTACGTGCGCGCGATCGAGACTCTGCTGGGGATCGAGGCGCCGGAGCGCGCGCAGTACATCCGCACCATGTTCGACGAGATCACCCGCATCCTGAATCACCTGATGTGGATCGGCTCGAACGCACTCGACCTGGGTGCGATGGCGGTGATGCTCTATGCGTTCCGCGAGCGCGAGGAGCTGATGGACGTCTACGAGGCGGTGTCGGGTGCGCGCATGCACGCCACGTACTACCGCCCGGGCGGCGTCTACCGCGACCTGCCGGCGCAGATGTCGCAGTACCGCGAGTCGCCGTGGCACAAGGGTGCCGACCTCAAGCGCATCAACAGCTGGCGCGAAGGTTCGATGCTCGACTTCCTCGACGCGTTCACCGCCGACTTCCCCTCGAAGGTGGACGAATACGAGGCACTGCTCACCACCAACCGCATCTGGAAGCAGCGCACCGTCGGCATCGGTGTGGTCAGCCCGGAACTGGCCCAGCAGTGGGGCATGACCGGCGTGATGCTGCGCGGCTCCGGCGTGGAATGGGACCTGCGCAAGAAGCAGCCGTACGCGAAATATGCCGAGGTGGACTTCGACATCCCCGTCGGCGTCAATGGCGACTGCTACGACCGCTACCTGTGCCGCGTGGAGGAGATGCGCCAGTCCAACCGCATCATCCGCCAGTGCGTGGAATGGCTGCGCGCCAATCCCGGCCCGGTGATCCTCAACGACTACAAGGTCGTGCCGCCCCATCGCGAGGTGATGAAGGAGAGCATGGAAGCGCTCATCCATCACTTCAAGCTGTTCACCGAAGGCTATTGCGTGCCGGCCGGCGAAACCTATTGCGCGGTCGAGGCGCCCAAGGGCGAGTTCGGGTGCTATCTGGTTTCCGACGGTGCCAACAAGCCGTTCCGCGTACACCTGCGTGCTCCCGGTTTCGCCCACCTCTCCTCCATGGACACCGTCGTGCGCGGCCACATGCTCGCCGACGTGGTGGCCATGATCGGCACCTACGACCTGGTGTTCGGCGAGGTGGATCGATGAATACGGGAATAGGGAATAGGGAATGGGGAATCGGAAGAGCGGCACGCTTCCGACCGATGCCCCTCGCCGAGAGCTCCGGTGCGCCGCATGCGTTGCCTTTCCCATTCTCCATTCCCCATTCCCCATTCGCTGGTTCAAACCCATGAAAGCCACCGGCAACTACAACCAGGTGAAGCACGTCGATCCGCTCCTCGTGCTTTCCGAGCACACGCGCAAGCACATCGACGCGTGGGTGGCCAAGTTTCCGCCGGATCGCAAGCGCTCGGCGCTGATCCAGGCGCTGTTCGGCGCGCAGGAGCAGAACCGCGGCTTTCTCACCGACGAGCTGATCACCGCGGTGGCGAAATATCTGGACCTGCCGCCCATCTGGGCCTATGAGGTGGCGAGCTTCTACTCGATGCTCGAAACCCGGCCGGTGGGCCGCAACAACGTGGCTATCTGCACCAACATCTCGTGCTGGCTCAACGGTGCCGAGGAGCTGGTCCGCCACTGCGAGCAGAAGCTCGGCATCAAGCTGGGCCAGAGCACGCCCGACGGGCGCGTCTACCTGAAGGCCGAGGAAGAGTGCATCGCCGCCTGCGTGTACGCCCCGGCCGCCACGGTCAACGGGCATTACCACGAACGTCTCACCACCGAAAAGCTCGACGCGATCCTGGATGGCCTGACCCTCGACGGTCCGGCCGCTCACGGCGCGGAGGGGAGTCACTGATGGCCGTCGGACCCGCACCCCAGGAACACCAGGTCGTCTACACGACGCTGCACTTCGACACGCCGTGGGCGATGGAAAGCTACGAGCAGGTCGACGGCTACAAGGCCTGGCGCAAGATCCTCGCCGAGAAGCCCGATCCGGCGTCGCTGGTCGAGGAGATCAAGAAGAGCAGCCTGCGCGGCCGCGGCGGCGCCGGTTTCCCGACCGGGCTGAAGTGGTCCTTCATGCCCAAGGGCACGATGCAGAAATACATCCTGTGCAATTCGGACGAGTCCGAGCCGGGTACCTGCAAGGACCGCGACATCCTCCGCTACAACCCGCACGCGGTGATCGAGGGGCTGGCCATTGCCTGCTACTGCACGGGCTCTACGGTGGCCTACAACTACCTGCGCGGCGAATTCCACCACGAGCCGTTCGAACACTTCGAGGCGGCGCTGAAGGAAGCCTATGCCGCCGGCCTGCTCGGCAAGAACGTGCAGGGCAGCGGCATCGACGTGGACATCCATGCCGCCCTGGGCGCCGGCGCCTACATCTGCGGCGAAGAGACCGCGATGATGGAGTCGCTGGAAGGCAAGAAGGGCATGCCGCGCTTCAAGCCCCCGTTCCCGGCCAATTTCGGCCTGTACGGCAAGCCGACGACGATCAACAACACCGAGACCTACGCTTCGGTGCCGGCGATCCTGCGCCGCGGCGCGGACTGGTTCCTCAACCTCGGCAAGCCGAACAACGGTGGCCCGAAGATCTTTTCGGTGTCCGGCCACGTCAATCGCCCCGGCAATTACGAAGTCCGCCTCGGTACCTCGTTCAAGGATCTGCTGGCGCTGGCTGGCGGCGTGCGCAACGGCCACAAGCTCAAGGCGGTGATCCCGGGCGGCTCCTCGATGAAGGTGCTGCCGGCCGAGATCATGCTCGAAAGCACCATGGACTACGACTGCCTGCAGAAGGCCGGCTCCGGCCTGGGCTCGGGCGCGGTGATCGTGATGGACGAGACCACCTGCATGGTCAGGGTCTGCCAGCGCATCTCGCGCTTCTACAAGGCCGAGTCCTGCGGCCAGTGCACGCCGTGCCGCGAAGGCACCGGCTGGATGTATCGCGTGCTGACCCGCATCGTCGAAGGCAACGGCACACAGGAGGACCTGCACCGCCTGAAGGCCATTGCCGGGCAGATCGAGGGCCACACCATCTGCGCTTTCGGCGAGGCGGCGGCATGGCCGGTGCAGGGATTCCTGAACCGGTTCTGGAACGAATTCGAGTACTACGTGGAGCACGGACACTCGATCGTCGATTCGCGCGATGAGGTCAAGGCATGACCATGCTCTCCATCCGCGCGAATCGGGAATCGGGAATCGGGAACAGGGAATCGCGCCGCGACATCCGGCGGCCCTTCCCATCTCCCATTCTCCATTCTCCATTCCCTGCTCCCCAAGGAGTTGCTGCATGAGTACGCAGCCAACCAGCACCGCTCCCGACCTGGTCAGCATCGAGATCGACGGCAAGCCGGTGCAGATCCGCAAGAATGCGATGATCATCGAGGCAGCCGATGCCGTCGGCGTCGTGATTCCGCGTTTCTGCTATCACCGCAAGCTGCCGATCGCCGCGAACTGCCGCATGTGCATGGTCGAGGTGGAGATGGGCGGGCGCCCGGTGCCCAAGGGGCTGCCCGCGTGCGCCACCCCGGTCACCGAGGGCATGAAGGTGCAGACCCGCTCCAAGCTCGCGCTGCAATACCAGCGCGACGTGATGGAGTTCCTGCTGATCAACCACCCGCTGGATTGCCCGATCTGCGATCAGGGCGGCGAGTGCGAACTGCAGGACGTGGCGCTGGGCTTCGGTCGCAGCGTGTCGCGCTTCACCGAGCGCAAGCGCACGGTGGCCGACGAGAACATCGGGCCGCTGGTGGCCACCGAGATGACGCGCTGCATCCACTGCACGCGCTGCGTGCGCTTCACCAGCGAGATCGCCGGCACCTACGAGCTGGGTGGCATGAGCCGCGGTGAGGACCAGGTCATCGGCACCTACATCGGCAAGACGGTGGAAACCGAGCTGTCCGGCAACATCATCGACGTCTGTCCGGTCGGCGCATTGACCGACAAGGTGTTCCAGTTCAAGGCGCGCGCCTGGGAATTGATCGCCAAGCCGTCGATCGGCGCGCATGACGCGCTGGGTTCCAACCTGTGGCTGCACACGCGCCGCGGCGAGGTGCTGCGGGTGGTGCCGCGCGACAACGAGGCGATCAACGAGTGCTGGCTGTCCGACCGCGACCGCTACAGCCACCAGGGCATGTACGCCCCCGATCGCCTGCATGCTCCGCAGGTGAAGCGCGACGGCCAGTGGCACGACACCACCTGGGAGGACGCGCTGGCGTTCGCCGGCGAGGCACTGAAGAAGGCGCCGGGCAGCGAGCTGGGCATCCTGGCGCACCCGTCGATCTCGAACGAGGAGGGCGACCTGCTGGTGCGCCTGGCGCGTGGCCTGGGCAGTGCCCACCTCGACCACCGTTTGCGCCAGCTCGATTTTGCCGATCACGCCGTGGCGGTACCGTTCGGCATGCCGGTCGCCGAACTGGAAAGGGTACAGGCCGCCTTGCTGGTCGGCTCGGACCTGCGCCAGGAACTGCCGCTGGTCAATCACCGGCTGCACCAGGCGACCAAGAAGGGCGCGCGCGTCTTCGTGGTGAATCCGGCTCGTTTCGATTTCAACTACAAGCTGGCGGGCGAGACGATCGTCGCTCCGCAAGCGCTGGTCGACGCCATGCTGGGGCTGGCCAAGGCTGCAGTGGAAGCCGGTGCCACGGCGCCGGCATCGCTGGCCGGTGCGCTGGACAGCGCCCGCAGCGGGCAGGGCGATGGTGGGGTGATTGCCGCGCTGAAGGCGGGTACCTCGGCGGTGATCCTCGGCGAAGCCGCGGCGACACACCCGCAGGCCTCGTGGCTGCGCGCGATCGCGCACTTCATCGGCGAAGCCACCGGTGCCGGCGTCGATGAGGTGCCGGTGGGCGCCAACGCCATCGGCCTGGGTCGCATCGGCGTGGTGCCGGGCAATGGCGGGCTCGATGCCCAGGCCATGCTGGCGCAGCCGCGCAAGGCGTACCTGCTGTACGGCGTCGAGCCGCCCCACGACTTCGCCGATGGCGCCGCGGCGCTGAAGGCGCTGCGCGGCGCTGACAAGGTCGTGGCGTTCAGCGCCTTCGGCGGTGCCGCGCTGCGCGAGGTGGCGGACGTCATCCTGCCGATTGCACTGCTGGCCGAAATCGACGCGACCCTGGTCAACGTCGACGGATTGGCGCAGGGCGTGATCGCGGGTGCCAAGGCGCCGGGCGAGGCGCGGCCGGGCTGGAAGGTCCTGCGTGCGCTCGGCGGGGCGATGCAGCTGGCCGGTTTCGAGTTCGACGACATCGCCGGTCTGCGCGACGGCATCGGCGAGCGCGCGCAGGCAGCGCGCCAGGGCCTGTCGACGCGTGCGGCGCCTGCCGCGCTCACCCGGTTGGCCACCTGGCCGATCTACCGCGTCGATGCGGTGTTGCGCCGGGCCACCGCGCTCAATGCGCACCCGCTCAATCGTGCGCCGGCGATCCGCCTCAATGAAGCCGAGGCGGGGCGGCAAGGCCTGACCGCCGGCGCGCAGGCGCGCATCGGCGAGGTGCAGTTGCCGGTGCTGGTCGATGCGGCCGTGCCCGACGGCGCTGTGTGGATCGAGGCAGCCCAAGACCTTACCGCCACGCTGCCGCCGCACGGCGCAGCCATCACCTTGAGCAAGGCATAGGCATCATGGCTGATCAACTCATCAACCAGGTCATGTGGCCGCTGATCTACATCCTGTGCATCGTGCTGCCGCTGGTGATCGCGGTGGCGATGTTCGTGTACTGGGAGCGCAAGGTCATCGGCTGGATGCACGTGCGCATGGGACCGAACAAGGTCGGCCCCGGCGGCGTGCTGCAGGCGTTCGCCGACGTGGTGAAGCTCTTGATCAAGGAAGTGATCCTGCCGACCAAGGCCAACCGCTTCCTGTACTTCCTGGCGCCGCTGATCGGGCTGGTCCCCGCGCTGGCGGCCTGGGCGGTGATCCCGTTCAGCGGCAAGATGGTGCTGTCCAACGCCAACGCAGGCATCCTCTACCTGCTGGCGATGACCTCGATGGGCGTCTACGGCATCATCATCGCAGGCTGGGCGTCCAACTCGCGCTACGCGCTGTTGGGCGCCATGCGTTCGGCGGCCCAGGTGATCTCGTACGAGCTGGCCATGGGCCTGTGCCTGGTCTGCGTGATGGTGCTGGCCGGCAGCCTCAACCTCAGCGAAATCGTCAACGCGCAGGCCGGCGGCAAGGGCCTGTTCGACTGGTTCTGGCTGCCGTTGCTGCCGGTCTTCGTGATCTATTTCGTCTCCGGCGTGGCCGAGACCAACCGCCTGCCGTTCGACATGGCCGAAGGCGAGTCGGAAATCGTCGCCGGCTTCCACGTGGAGTATTCCGGGTCGGCCTTCGCGCTGTTCTTCCTGGCCGAATACGCCAACATGATCCTGGTCAGCTTCCTGTCGGCGATCTTCTTCCTCGGCGGCTGGCTCAGCCCGCTGCAGGGCTGGATCTCCGCCGACGCGCCCGGCTGGATCAGCTGGCTGGGGGCAGGCGGCTTCATCTGGCTGTTCATCAAGGCGTTCGTGATGTCGTTCTTCTTCCTGTGGTTCCGCGCCACGTTCCCGCGCTACCGCTACGACCAGATCATGCGCCTGGGCTGGAAGGTATTCATCCCCATTGCCATTGCCTGGGTGTTCGTCGCCGGTCTGCTGAAGTACTACGACCTGGTCAGCATCGGGGTGGGAGCGTAAGCCATGAACGCGGTAACCCGTTATTTGAAGAGTTTGATGCTGGCGGAGCTGGTTGCCGGCATGGGCGTGACGATGCGCTACATGTTCAAGCCCAAGTACACCATGCGCTACCCGATGGAGCACATCCCGAAGTCGAATCGTTTCCGCGGTCTGCATGCGTTGCGCCGCTATGCGAACGGCGAGGAGCGCTGCATCGCCTGCAAGCTGTGCGAGGCGGTCTGCCCGGCGCTGGCGATCACCATCGATTCGGCTCCGCGAGAGAGCGACGGCCAGCGCCGCACCACGCGCTACGAGATCGACCTGTTCAAGTGCATCTACTGCGGTTTCTGCGAGGAGAGCTGCCCGGTCGACTCGATCGTTGAGACCTCGATCCACGAATACCACTTCGAGAATCGCGGCGAGAACGTGGTGGACAAGCAGAAGCTGCTTGCCATCGGCGATCGCTTCGAACAGCAGATCGCTGCGGATCGTGCCCAAGATGCGCCGTACCGCTGAGGCCCTTCGATGAATCCCCAAACGCTGCAAATCATCTGCTTCTACGCCTTCAGCCTCGTCACGGTGGCGGCGGCGCTCTCGGTGATCACGCTGAAGAACACCGTGCACGCCGTGCTCGCGCTGGTGCTCACCTTCTTCAGCGCTGCCTGCCTGTGGATGCTGCTGGACGCCGAGTTCCTCGCGCTGGCACTGGTGGTGGTCTACGTCGGCGCGGTGATGGTGCTGTTCCTGTTCGTGGTGATGATGCTCGACATCGACCTGGAGAAAATGCACGAGGGTTTCGTGAAGTTCCTGCCGGTCGGGGTGATCGTGGCCATCGTGATGCTGGTCGAGATGCTCGGCCTGATCGGCGTGCGGGCGATGCATGCGCGCGACCTGGGCGCTGATCCGGCTGCGGTGGCCGGCATGTCCAACACCGCGTGGCTGGGCCAGGCGCTGTACACCAAATTCCTGTTGCCGTTCGAAGTGGCTGCGCTGGTGCTCACCGTGGGCCTGGTGGCTGCGGTAGCGCTGACCCTGCGCGAACGTCGCGGCGCGCGTTACGAATCCGCCAGCCGGCAGGTCAGGGTCGATCCGCGCGATCGCGTGCGCATCGTCAAGATGGACGCCGTACGCCCGACGCCGGCCGCCGCCGACGAGGGCACCGCAGGAGAATCCAAGCCATGATTTCGCTCGCACACTACATCGTGCTCGGCGCCGTGCTGTTCTGCATCGCCGTGGCCGGGCTGTTCATCAACCGCAAGAACGTGATCGTGCTGCTGATGTCGATCGAGCTGATGCTGCTTGCGGTCAACATGAATTTTGTCGCGTTCTCGCGCTTCCTGGGCGACGTGTCGGGGCAGGTGTTCGTGTTTTTCATCCTCACCGTGGCTGCGGCGGAAGCTGCCGTCGGCCTGGCGATCCTGGTCCTGCTGTTCCGTACGCGCAGCACGATCAATATCGCCGACATCGACAGCATGAAGGGCTGAACCCATGGGTCTTTCCACGAGCGTCCTGTTGACCATCGCACTGGCGCCGCTGCTCGGTTCGCTGGTGGCCGGTTTCGTCAGCCCGTTCCTAGGCCGCGCGGGTCGCGCGGTCGCCCACACCGTCACCATCGCGTGCATGATCGTGTCGGTCGCGCTGTCGTTCCATGTGCTGTACCAGCTCACCGTGGGCGGCGCGGACAACTACAACCAGAACCTCTACACCTGGTTCCAGATCGGGCAGGTCAACGCCAGCGTCGGTTTCATGGTGGACAGGCTCACCGCGATGATGCTGGTGGTGGTGGGCTTCGTCTCGCTGGTGGTGCACCTGTACACCATCGGCTACATGCGCGACGACCCGGGCTATACGCGCTTCTTCAGCTACATCTCGCTGTTCACCTTCTCGATGTTCATGCTGGTCATGAGCAACAACTTCATGCAGCTGTTCTTTGGCTGGGAAGCGGTGGGCCTGGTGTCCTACCTGCTGATCGGCTTCTGGTACAAGCGGCCGACCGCGATCTTCGCCAACCTGAAGGCGTTCCTGGTCAACCGTGTGGGTGACTTCGGCTTCCTGCTGGGCATTGCCGCGGTGTTGACCTTCCTGCACACGCTGGACTACGCCAGTGCGTTCAGCGCGGCGCCGGGGCTGGCTGGCCAGACGCTGCAGATCACCGCGAACACGCAGTGGGATGCGGCGACCGTGATCTGCATCTTGCTGTTCGTCGGCGCCATGGGCAAGTCGGCACAGGTGCCGCTGCACGTGTGGCTGCCCGATTCGATGGAAGGCCCGACCCCGATCTCGGCGCTGATCCATGCCGCGACCATGGTCACCGCCGGCATCTTCATGGTGGCGCGCATGTCGCCGCTGTTCGAGATGTCCTCGACTGCGCTGAGCTTCGTGCTGGTGATCGGCGCCACGACTGCGCTGTTCACCGGGTTGATTGGCATAGTCCAAAATGACATCAAGCGCGTGGTGGCGTACTCGACGCTGTCGCAGCTGGGCTACATGACGGTGGCGCTGGGCGTGTCGATGTACTCCGGCGCGGTATTCCACCTGATGACCCACGCCTTCTTCAAGGCGCTGCTGTTCCTCGGTGCCGGCTCGGTGATCATCGCCATGCACCACGAGCAGGACATGCGCTACATGGGCGGCCTGCGCAAGTACATGCCGATCACCTGGATCACCATGTGGATCGGCTCGCTGGCGCTGGTGGCGGTGCCGTTCACCTCGGGTTTCTACTCCAAGGATGCGATCATCGAGGCGGTCGGCCTGTCGCATCGCTGGGGCGCCAACTATGCGTACTTCTGCGTGATGGCCGGTGCACTGGTCACGGGCCTGTACACGTTCCGCCAGATGTACCTGACCTTCCACGGCAAGGAGCGCTTCACTGTCGTCGCCTCGCATGGTCACGGTCATGACGATCACGACCACCATGAACCGGGCGTGCTGGCGCATGCGCCGAAGGAGTCGCCGTGGGTGGTGACCGTGCCGCTGGTGCTGCTGGCGATCCCGTCATTGCTGATCGGCTACGTCACCGTGGCGCCGATGCTGTTCGGCAACTGGTTCGGCAGCGCGATCCACGTGGACGAGGCCAACAACGTGCTGGCCGAGCTGGGCCAGGAGTTCCATGGCGCGGCGGTGATGGCGTTGCACGGCTTCACCCAGCTGCCGTTCCTGCTGGTGGTGGCGGCCTTCGTGATCTGTACCTACATCTACGTGTTCAATCCCGCGCTGGCCGGTCGGATCAAGCAGGCGCTCAAGCCATTGTGGACGGTGCTCGACCGCAAGTACTGGGCGGATGAAGTGGAGTACGCGCTGTTTGCCAGCGGCGGGCAGAAGATGGGGCGCCTGTTCTGGAAGTTCAGCGACGCCGGCGTGATCGACGGCGTGGCGGTGAACGGGTCGGTGCGGCTGGTCCATCGCGGCGCGGCATTGCTGCGGAGACTCCAGACCGGTTACCTCTACCACTACGCGTTCGCCATGATCATCGGCGTGATCGTGCTGTTTGGCGGCTATCGACTGTTCGGCAACTAGGGGAAGCAGGCTCCATGTTCAATCATCTTCTCAGTCTGCTGATCTGGCTGCCCATCGTCGGCGCGGTGCCGGTGCTGCTGGCCGGTTCCGCCCGGCCGATGCTGGCGCGCTGGCTGGCGCTGCTGATTACCATCGCGACCTTCGTGATCAGCCTGTGGCTGCTGCGCTACGACCCGGAAGGGTCGGTGATGCAGCTGCAGGAAACCCATGTGTGGATCTCGACCTGGGGCGTGCATTTCACCCTGGCGGTGGACGGCATCTCCGTCGCGCTGATCCTGATGACGACCTTCGTCGGCATCCTGGTCATCGCCGGCGCGTGGAAGGTCATCCAGAACCGTCCGCACCAGTACATGGCCTGCATGCTGTTGCTGGAGGGCCTGCTGATCGGCGTGTTCTGCGCCACCGACGCGCTGGTGTTCTACGCCTTCTTCGAGGCGGTGCTGATCCCGATGTACATCCTGATCGGCATGTGGGGCGGTCCGCGGCGCGTGTACGCGACGTTGAAGCTGTTCATCTACACGTTCACCGGTTCGGTGTTCATGCTGATCGCGCTGCTGTACCTGTACCAGAAGGCGCACACGTTCGATCTGGCGACGCTGGCGGCGCTGCCGCTGACGATGAAGGAGCAGGCCTGGCTGTTCTTCGGCTTCCTGATCGCCTTCGCGATCAAGGTGCCGATGGTGCCGGTGCACACCTGGTTGCCCGACGCGCACGTCGAGGCGCCCACCGGCGGTTCGGTGTGGCTGGCGGCGGTGATGCTGAAGATCGGCACCTACGGCATGGTGCGCTTCATCCTGCCGATCACCCCGGACGCCGGTGCGCACTTCGCGTGGATCGTGATCGTGCTCAGCCTGGTCGCGATCGTCTACATCGGCTATGTCGCGCTGGTGCAGGAGGACATGAAGAAGCTGGTGGCCTATTCGTCCGTGGCGCACATGGGCTTTGTCACCCTGGGCATCTTCATGGCCTTCATGCTGGTGCGTGAAGGCGGCAATACCGACATGGCCAGCCTGGGCATGCAGGGCGCGATGGTGCAGATGATTTCGCACGGTTTCGTCTCCGGCGCCATGTTCACCTGCATCGGCGTGATGTACGACCGCACCCACACGCGCCAGATCAAGGACTACGGCGGCGTCATCAACATGATGCCGTGGTTCGGCCTCTTCTACGTCTTGTTCGCGATGGCGAACTGCGGCCTGCCGGGCACCAGCGGTTTCGTCGGCGAGTTCATGGTGATCCTGGCCAGCTTCAGCGCCAGCCCGTGGATCGCGTTGTTTGCCACGTTCACCCTGATCATCGGTGCCGGCTACACCTTGTGGTTGGTCAAGCGCGTGCTGTGGGGCCCGGTGACCACCGAACACGTCAAGCACATGACGCCGATGACCCCGCGTGAAACCTGGGTGCTGATCGGCTTTGCCGTTGCGGTCCTTGCCATCGGCGTGTGGCCGCAGCCGCTGATCCACCTGATGGACAGCTCGGTGGCGCACCTGGTGCAGCAACTTGCCGTCCACAAGATCTGAGCAGAAGCGAACATGCCCACTCTCTATGACATCCTGACCCTGCTGCCGGAGCTTTACCTGGTGGTGGCGGTGTGCCTGATCCTGCTGCTGGACGCGTTCATGAAACCGGCGCAGCGCCCGCAGCTGCACTGGATCTCCATCGCCGTGCTGCTGGTGGCGATCTACCTGGTGGTCGCCGGCCAGCCCGAACAGACCGCAACCGCGTTCAACGGCATGTTCGTGCGCGACCACGTGGCGGAGATCCTCAAGGTCTTCGCGCTGGGCATCACCGCGGTGGTGTTCGTGTACGCGCGGCCCTACATGATCGACCGCAAGCTGTTCGGCGGCGAGTTCTACGCGTTGATGATTTTCGCCGCGCTCGGCGTGATGGTGATGGTGTCGGCCGGCAACCTGGTAACGATCTACCTCGGCCTGGCGCTGCTCTCGCTGTCGTCCTATGCGCTGGTCGCGCTCAACCGCGATGCCCGCCTGCCGCCGGAGGCGGCGATCAAGTACTTCGTGCTGAGTGCCCTTGCTTCCGGCATGCTGCTCTACGGCATGTCGATGGTCTACGGCGCGTCGGGCATGGGCGGCACGCCGACACTGGATCTGGCGCAGCTGCATGGCGTGATGGCCTACACCACGGCACCCAAGCTGTTGCTGCTGGGCCTGATATTCATGCTGGTGGGCATCGGTTTCGAGCTGGGCGTCGCGCCGTTCCACATGTGGCTGCCGGACGTCTATCACGGAGCGCCGACGCCGGTGACGACGTTCATCGGCGCGGTGTCGAAACTGGCGGCATTCGGCCTGGCCTGGCGCCTGCTCGAGGTCGGGATGGGCGATCTCAGCCATTATTGGCAGCCGATGCTGGCCGCGCTGGCCACCGCATCGCTGGTGATCGGCAACCTGGTCGCCATCGTGCAGACCAACTTCAAGCGCATGATGGCGTACTCGACCATTTCGCACATGGGCTACGTGTTGCTGGGCCTCTCGGCGGCAACCCCTGAAGGCTACTCGGCTGCGCTGTTCTACGTGATCTGCTATGCGCTGATGAGCGCGGCGGCGTTCGGCGTGATGCTGGTGCTCGCCCGGACCGGGTTCGAGTGCGAGGAGATCAGCGATTTCAAGGGTCTGAACCAGAAGGCGCCGTGGATGGCGTTCCTGATGCTGTTGGCGATGTTCTCGCTGGCCGGCGTGCCGCCGCTGTTCGGCTTCTGGGCCAAAGTGCTGGTGCTGGAGGCGGCGATCCACGCCGACATGTTGTGGCTGGCCATCGTGGGCGTCGTCACCGCGTTCATCGGGC
Organism: Rhodanobacter sp. UC4452_H20; assembly: GCF_052978205.1. The sequence continues at coordinate 978,548 of NZ_CM129662.1, forward strand.
TTTACTACTACCTTTACGTCATCAAGGTCATGTACTTCGATGCGCCGGAGGAAGGCGCGGTGGTGGAGGTCAAGACCGACACCTCGCTGCGCGTGGTGCTGTCGGTGAATGCCTTGGCGCTGCTTGCGCTCGGCCTGTACTGGGGGCCGCTGCTGGCATGGTGCCAGCGCGCGTTCGGCGTCTGACGCCCATGTCGGCGGATGGTTTTCCGGCCAGCGCGACGATCTTCGTGCTTGCAAGAAACCCGCCATCCCGGTAGACTTTGCGGACTCTGATGCGGGGTGGAGCAGTCTGGCAGCTCGTCGGGCTCATAACCCGAAGGTCGCAGGTTCGAATCCTGCCCCCGCTACCAGATCTTTCTTGATGCAAGAAAGCCTCCTCGTGAGGCTTTTTTGTTGGCTGCAAGGATGTACCGCACGGCGCGAAACGCGAGCGCCGGACATGGAACGCGACACGAGGACGATCATCGGCGAGTTAGGGAAATGGGCCGTTGGAGCCCATTTTTTGTTTCCGCGACCGAGTTCAGGTGAGTGATGGATACCCAGGCTCTGGCACGACGATTCAGCGAAGTACTGGCCGATCTGGGCCTGGAATGCCTTGGCGTGGAGTTCACTCCATCGCAGGGGCAGAGTACCCTGCGCGTTTACCTTGATTTGCCCGAGGCGGATGGCGCGGAGCGTCGTGAAGTCGGCATCGAGGATTGCGAGAAGGCGAGTCGCGAGCTGTCGGCGCTGCTCGACGTGGACGACCCGATTCCCGGTCATTACGTGCTGGAAGTCTCCTCGCCGGGCATCGACAGGCCGTTGTTCACCGCGGCGCAGTTCCGCAAGGCCGCGGGACAGGAAGTGAAGGTGCTGCTGAAGGCACCGCTGGATGGCCGCCGTCGCCTGCGCGGCAAGCTGGCCGTGGTGGAGGGCGACCGCATTTCGCTCGAAGCGGAAGGCCGCACCTTCGATTTCGATCACAACCAGGTCGAGAGTGCGCGCGTGGTGCCGGACTGGGTCGCGCTCGGTTATGCGCCCCAGCCCAAGCCCGGCGGCAAGCGCCCTGCGAAGAGTTAGCAGAACCCATTGAAAAGCCTGCCACGGATGGCGGACCTTTGATCCACGTGTTCATGGACGAGCGCAGAAAAATCAACAATTGGACGCCGCCTGGCGCCTGTGGAGTTGCAGCAATGAGCAAAGAACTTTTGCTGGTCGTCGATGCGGTCGCCAACGAAAAGGGCGTATCGGAAGACGTGATCTTCGACGCGATGGAGGCCGCACTGGCTTCGGCCGCCAAGAAGCGGTACCCGGACGAAGAGCCGGATATCCGCGTGTCGATCGATCACGCTACCGGCGAGTACGAGACGTTCCGCCGCTGGGAGATCATCGCCGACGACGGCGAGATGGAATCCCCGGCGTACCAGCTGCGCCTGATGGATGCGCTGGACGAGCGTGCCGACGCCCAGGTCGGCGAGTACATCGAGGAGCAGGTCGAGAACGCCGAATTCGGCCGCATCGCCGCGCAGGCCGCCAAGCAGGTGATCGTGCAGCGCGTGCGCGAGGCCGAGCGCCAGCAGGTGGTGGACGCCTTCGCCGATCGCGTCGGCGAACTGGTCACCGGCATCGTCAAGCGCGTCGAGCGCGGCAACATCTATCTCGACCTCGGCAGCAACGCCGAGGCGTTCATCCCGCGCGACAAGACCATTCCGCGCGAGTCGGCGCGCGTGGGCGACCGCGTGCGCGGCTATCTCTACGAGGTCAAATCCGAGGTTCGTGGCCCGCAGCTGTTCGTGTCGCGCGCCGCGCCGGAGTTCATGATCGAGCTGTTCAAGCTGGAAGTGCCGGAAGTCGGCCAGGGCCTGGTCGAGATCAAGGGCTGCGCGCGCGACCCGGGCGACCGCGCCAAGATCGCCGTGCTGGCGCACGACAGCCGCACCGACCCGATCGGCGCGTGCATCGGCATGCGCGGTTCGCGCGTGCAGGCGGTCTCCAACGACCTCAACGGCGAGCGCGTCGACATCATCCTGTGGCACGAGAATCCGGCCCAGTTCGTCATCAACGCGATGGCGCCGGCCGAGGTGCAGTCGATCATCATGGACGAAGAAAAGCACTCGATGGACATCGCGGTGGCCGAGGACAAGCTGTCCCAGGCGATCGGCCGCGGTGGCCAGAACGTGCGCCTGGCCAGCAAGCTGACCGGCTGGCAGCTCAACGTGATGACGCAGGACCAGGTCACCGCCAAGAGCGAGGCCGAGCAGGAAGCGGCACGCGTCCTGTTCATGGACAAGCTAGAGGTCGACCAGGAGATCGCAGTCATCCTGGTGCAGGAGGGTTTCTCCAGCATCGAGGAAATCGCCTACGTGCCCAGCGCCGAGCTGCTGGCCGTGGAGGGCTTCGACGAGGACATCGTCGAGGAGCTGCGTGCCCGCGCCCGCGATGCGCTGCTGACCGAGGCGCTGGCGGTGGAGGAGGGCGTCGACGATCACCAGCCCAGCGCCGAGCTGCTTGCCCTGGAAGGCATGGACGAGGAAACCGCTTATGCGCTGGCCGCGCGTGAGGTCTGCACGGTCGACGACCTGGCCGACCTGGCAGTGGACGACCTCATCGATATCGAGGGCATGGATGAGGAGCGCGCTGCGGCGCTGATCATGGCGGCCCGCGCGCCGATGATCGCGCGGCTGGAGCAGGGTGGCTGAGCGCGGGTACGGCGGCACCCCGGACGGGTGCGCCGGGAAGAACCCCGGGGTTCTTCACCAGGGATGGAAAGGGCGGCGATCATGATGCCGCACGAAATGACAAGCGCGGGAACGGCGGAGCAGAGAACAGAATGTCGGACGTCACGATCAAACAACTCGCCCAGGTACTGGGCATGCCGGTCGACAAGTTGCTGACGCAGCTTGGCGAAGCGGGCATGAAATTCTCCGACCAGGAGCAGGTCATCAGCAGCACCGAGAAGGTGAAACTGCTCGGATTCCTGCGCCGAACCCACGGCAAGGCCGAAGCCGCCGCCGAGGTTGCGGATGCGGCACCGCGCCAGATCACCCTGCGACGACGCACGGTGGGCGAATTGAAGGTGGCCGGCTCCGGTGGTCGTGGCGCCGCCGGCCCCGCCAAGACGGTAAACGTGGAAGTGCGCGCCAGGCGCACCTACGTCAAGCGCAGCGTGATTGCCGAGGAGGCCAGCGCCGAACCCGAGCGCGAGGAGGCCGTGCGCAAGCTGCAGGAATCGCAGCAGCAGCGCGAGCGCGAGGAGCGCGAACGGCTGGATTCCGAGCAGCGCCGCGAGAAGGACGCGCGCCAGCGCGAGCTCGACGAACAACAGCGCCAGGAAGAAGCCCGACGTGCCGAAACGGCCGCCGAAGCGCAGAGCGCGGCGGATCTCGCCGAACCCGCGCCGGAAGCGCCTGCCGAGGAGCCGGTGGTCGCTGCCAGCGAACCCGTCGACGAGGAGCCGGGCGTGCAGCGCATGGACCAGCGCGAGCTGGGCATGATCCTTCCGCGCATTCACGAGCCGCGCAAGCGCGAAAAACTGGTCAAGCCGCCCGCCCCGGCACCGGCTCCCGCACCGGCGCCCGCGCCGGCAGCGAGCGATGCGGCTCGCGGCGGCAAGGCACGGCATGGCCGCGAGCGCAGCGAGGACGTCGGCAGCAAGCACGAGCGCGACGGCAGCAAGCGCTTCGCCGGCGGCCAGATGCACCTCAGCGAGGCCGATCGCGCACGCCGCTCGTCCTCCAGCACCAAACGCGGCAAGGGCGGGCGCAGTGGCGGTCGCGACCTGCTGGCGCGCGGCAGCGGCGTGTCCGGCGGAACGCACGGGTTCTCCCGTCCCACCGCACCGGTGGTGCGCGAGGTGGTGGTGAGCGACACCAACGTGGTGGCCGATCTCGCCCAGAAGATGGCGGTGAAGGGCTCCGAGGTGGTGAAAGCCCTGTTCAAGATGGGCGTGATGGCGACGATCAACCAGACCGTCGACCACGACACCGCCGTGCTGGTGGTCGAGGAACTCGGCCATACGCCGGTGGCGGACAACCAGAACAACGCCGAGGAGACGCTCGCGGCGCATACCCAGAACATCGAGCTGGAAGGCGAGAAGGTTCCGCGGCCACCGGTAGTGACGATCATGGGTCACGTCGACCACGGCAAGACCTCGCTGCTCGACTACATCCGGCGCACCAAGGTGGCATCCGGCGAAGCCGGCGGCATCACCCAGCACATCGGCGCGTACCACGTGAAGACCTCGCGCGGCGTGATCACCTTCCTCGACACCCCGGGCCACGCGGCGTTCACCTCGATGCGCGCCCGCGGTGCGCAGTCGACCGACATCGTGATCCTGGTGGTGGCTGCCGACGACGGCGTCAAGCCGCAGACGATCGAGGCGGTCAAGCATGCCCGCGCGGCCAACGTGCCGATCATCGTGGCGGTCAACAAGATGGACAAGGACGGCGCCAACCCCGACAACGTGAAGCAGGGCCTGGTTGCGCAGGAAGTGGTGCCGGAAGACTGGGGCGGCGACGTGCAGTTCGTGCCGGTGTCGGCCAAGACCGGCATGGGCATCGAGGAACTGCTCGAAGCGATCTCGATCCAGGCCGAGGTGATGGAGCTCAAGGCGGTGGCCGACGGCCGCGCCTCCGGCGTGGTGATCGAATCCAGCCTGGATCGCGGCCGCGGTCCGGTGGCCACCGTGCTGGTTCAGCAGGGCACGTTGCGCAAGGGCGACTTCGTGGTCTGCGGCATCGAGTACGGGCGCATGCGCGCGTTGATCAACCAGTCCGGCAAGCAGGTGGACGAAGCCGGTCCGTCGATTCCCGTGCAGGTGCTCGGTCTGTCCGGCGTGCCCGAGACCGGCGACGATTTCGTCTGCGTCGAGGACGAGCGTCTGGCCCGCGAAGTGGCGCAGGAGCGTGAGCTCAAGCGGCGCGAGACGCGGATGGTCAGCAAGAGCAACCGTCTGGAAGACATCATCGCCAAGATGGGCCAGGGCGACGAGCAGCAGACGCTCAACATCCTGGTCAAGGGCGACGTGCAGGGGTCGGTGGAGGCCTTGCGCGAGTCGCTGACCCAGATCGGCAACGAGCGCGTGCGGGTCAACGTGGTGTCCTCCGGCGTGGGCGGCATCAACGAATCCGACGCCACGCTCGCCGCTGCGTCCAAGGCGCTGGTGATCGGCTTCAACGTCCGTGCCGACGCATCGGCGCGCAAGGTGATCGAAACCAACGGCCTGGACGTGCGTTACTTCTCGATCATCTACGACGTGATCGATCAGGTCACCCAGGCGGCCACCGGCCTGCTCGGCATGGAAGTGCGCGAGGACATCATCGGCATCGCCGAGGTGCGCGACGTGTTCCGCAGTTCCAAGTTCGGCGCCGTGGCCGGTTGCATGGTCACCGAGGGCCACGTCAAGCGCAGCAAGCCGATCCGCGTGCTGCGCGACAACGTGGTGGTGTTCGAGGGCGAGCTGGAATCGCTGCGCCGCTTCAAGGACCTCGTGGAAGAAGTCCGCAGCGGCATGGAGTGCGGCATCGCCGTCAAGCAGTACAACGACGTCAAGGTCGGCGACCAGATCGAATGCTTCGAGCGCACGGAAGTGGCTCGCACCTTGTGATGCCTGCGGCATCGCAAGGTGCGAGCGGGAATAGGGAATAGGGAATCGGGAATAGTCAGAGCGGCTGTCCCGACTTCCCTGGCCTCCATGCTCCCGTGACGCACCTTTGCCTTTCCGATTCCCTATTCTCGATTCCCTATTCCCGGCTTTCCAATCATGCCTTCCCGCGACTTCAAACGTACCGACCGCATCGGAGCCGAGCTGCGCCGCGAGCTTGGGCTGCTGGTGCATGCCGCGGTGCGCGACCACGGCCTGCCGTCGGTGAGTGTTTCCGATGTCGAGATCACCCGGGACCTGGACTGGGCGACGGTGTGGGTCACCGCGCTGGTACCGGAGCAGGGTTTGCCGGCGGTGAAGGCGCTCAACCAGATGGGGCACGAGATTCGCCACGCGCTGGCGCACAGCGGCATGCGCATGCGGCGCGTGCCCGAACTGAAATTCAAGTACGACGATTCGGTCGACAAGGGCGAGCGCATCGAACGCCTGCTGCGCGAACAGGCGGATGCACCCAAGCCGGACGATGACGCCAACGCGGTCTGAGTCTGGCGGCACGAATGCGCAAACCACCCCGCATCCAGTACCGCGACCTGCACGGGATCGTGCTGCTCGACAAGCCGATCGGCTTGAGCTCGAACCAGGCCTTGCAAGGCGTTCGCCGGCTGTTGCGCGCGGCCAAGGGCGGTCACGCCGGTGCGCTCGACCCGCTGGCCAGCGGTCTGCTGCCCTTGTGTTTCGGCGAGGCCACCAAGCTGGCCGGCACCTTGCTCGGCGCCAGCAAGGGTTATCTGGCTGAATGCCGGCTCGGCATCAGCACCGACACCGGTGACCGCGAGGGCGAGGTGATCGCACGCCAGCCGGTGCCCCGACTCGACCCCGAGCTGATCGAAGCCGCGTTGGCACCGCTGCGTGGAGCGATCCGTCAGGTGCCGCCGATGTATTCGGCGCTCAAGCAGGATGGCGAAAGACTGTACGTGAAGGCGCGCCGCGGCGAGTCGGTGGAACGGCCGGCGCGCGAGGTGGTCGTGCATCGACTGGAGCTGCTCTCCCGCGACAGCGACACCTTGCAGTTGCTGGTGGAATGCGGCTCGGGAACCTATGTGCGCTCGCTGGCGACGGATCTGGGTGCCACCCTGGGTTGCGGCGCGCACCTGACTTCGCTGCGGCGCACCTGGGTGGATCCCTTCCGCGATCCGCGCATGGTCACCATGGCCGAACTCGAGCAGGCAGCGGAGCAGGGCGACGAGGCCTTGCTGTGCCATCTGCTGCCGGTGGCCGAGGGTCTGCGCGACCTGCCGTCGGTTCACCTGGACGAGGCGCAGGCGATGGCCGTTTCGCGTGGCCAGCCGATCCAGCTTGACCCCTCGGTACCCGCCGGTCGCTGCGCGGCATTCGCGCCCGATGGTGCCTTGCTCGCCGTGCTCGAACTGGACGACATGCGCCGCAGCAGCATCCTGCGCGGCTTCAACCTGCCGCCAGCGGACGGATTTGCCTGAAAAGCGGGCTGCGCACTTGTTGTAACACCACTGGCATCAGTAGAATAGACAAGTTATTTCAACGCTTTCACTCCAACCAGGGCGAAGCTTGCGCTTGCGTCATCTCGCGATGATGCAAGCGCAAGCTTCGCATCGCCTTTCAAGGAAACGTACAACCATGTCCCTTACCGCAGAACAGACCAGCAAGATCATTGCTGATTTCGGCCGCGTGCCGAACGATACGGGCTCGACTGAAGTCCAGGTGGCCCTGCTGTCCGCCCGCATCGACCATCTCACCGGTCACTTCAAGGATCACATTCAGGACCACCACTCGCGTCGTGGCCTGCTCAAGCTCGTCAACCAGCGCAAGCGCCTGCTCAGCTACCTGAAGGATCGCGATCTTGCGCGCTACCAGACCCTGATCGAACGCCTCGGCCTGCGCCGGTAACGCTGGGCGCCGTTCGCGGACGCGAGGATCATGCGGCGCCCGTGCGCGGGCGCCTTTCCCAATTCAGATCAGGAAACAGTCACGTGGCAAAAGTAACCAAGTCATTCCAGTACGGTAATCACGAAGTCACGCTGGAGACGGGCGAAATTGCCCGCCAGGCATCCGGTGCGGTCATGGCCAGCATGGGCGGCACCGTGGTGCTGGTCACCGCCGTCGCCGCGACGAAGCAGAAGGAAGGCCAGGATTTCTTCCCGCTCACCGTCGACTACGTCGAGAAGTTCTATTCCGCCGGCCGCATTCCCGGCGGCTTCTTCAAGCGCGAAGGCCGTCCGACCGAGAAGGAGACGCTGACCTCGCGCCTGATCGATCGCCCGGTGCGCCCGCTGTTCCCGGATGACTTCAAGAACGAAGTGCAGGTCATCGCCCAGGTCGTCTCGCTGAACCCGGAAGTGGACGGCGACATCGTGGCCCTGCTCGGCGCCTCCGCCGCGCTCAGCCTGGCCGGCATCCCGTTCAAGGGCCCGATCGGCGCCGCCCGCGTCGGTTACGCCAACGGCAAGTACCTGCTGAACCCGTCGACCACCGAGCTGAAGACCTCCCAGCTGGACCTGGTCGTCGCCGGTACCGCCGGCGCCGTGCTGATGGTGGAATCCGAAGCGCAGCTGTTGTCCGAGGACGTGATGCTCGGCGCGGTGATGTTCGGCCACCAGCAGATGCAGACCGCCATCCGCGCGATCGCCGAACTGGCCACCGAGGCCGGCAAGCCGTCGTGGGACTGGCAGGCACCGGCGCGCAACGAGTCGCTGGCCGCTGCCGTCAAGGGCGCGGTCGGCGACCAGCTGGCCGCCGCGTTCCAGGTGCGCGACAAGCTCGAGCGTCGCGACGCGATCTCCGCGATCAAGGCCGACGTGCTGGCCGGGCTCAAGGCACAGGCCGAAGAAAACGGCTGGTCCACCGCCGCGATGGCCAAGGAATTCGAGGAGCTCGAATACCACACCATGCGCGACAGCGTGCTGAAGACCAAGGTGCGCATCGACGGCCGCCAGCTCGACGACGTGCGTGCGATCACCGCCCGTGTCGGCGTGCTGCCGCGGACGCATGGTTCGGCGCTGTTCACCCGCGGCGAGACCCAGGCGCTGGTCGTCATCACCCTGGGCACCACGCGTGACGCGCAGATCATCGACGCTCCCGGCGGCGAGTCGAAGGACCCGTTCCTGTTCCACTACAACTTCCCGCCGTTCTCGGTGGGCGAAGCCGGTCGCTTCGGCGCGCCGAAGCGTCGCGAGATCGGTCACGGCCGTCTTGCCAAGCGTGGCGTGCAGGCGGTCAAGCCGAGCATCGAGGAGTTCCCGTACGTGGTGCGCGTGGTCTCGGAAATCACCGAGTCCAACGGTTCCTCGTCGATGGCCTCGGTGTGCGGTTCCTCGCTGGCGATGATGGATGCCGGCGTGCCGCTGAAGGCACCGGTGGCGGGTATCGCCATGGGCCTGGTCAAGGAGGGCAACGACTTCGTCGTGCTGTCCGACATCCTGGGCGACGAGGATCACCTCGGCGACATGGACTTCAAGGTGGCCGGCAGTGCCGAAGGCATCTCCGCGCTGCAGATGGACATCAAGATCGACGGCATCACCGAGGAGATCATGAAGGTGGCGCTGGAGCAGGCCAAGCGCGGCCGCCTGCACATCCTCGGCGAAATGGGCAAGGCGCTCAGCACCGCCCGCACCGAGATGAGCGAGTTCGCCCCGCGCCTGATCACCATCAAGATCCACCCGGACAAGATCCGCGAAGTGATCGGCAAGGGCGGCGCCACCATCCGCTCGATCACCGAAGAGACCGGCACCACGATCGACATCAGCGATGACGGCACCATCATCATCGGCTCGGTCAATCGCGAGGCGGGCGAAGCGGCCAAGAAGCGCATCGAGCAGATCACTTCCGACGTCGAGCCGGGCCGCATCTACGAGGGCAAGGTCGCCAAGCTGATGGACTTCGGCGCGTTCGTGACGATCATGCCGGGCAAGGACGGTCTGGTGCACGTATCGCAGATTTCCGACGAGCGCGTCGAAAAGGTCTCCGACAAGCTCAAGGAAGGCGACATCGTCAAGGTCAAGGTGCTGGAAGTCGACAAGCAGGGCCGCATCCGCCTGTCGATGAAGGCCGTGACCGAGGAAGAGCGCGCCAGCGTCTGAACTCCGCCACGAGGCAATTCCGCAAGGCCCGGCCCATGCCGGGCCTTGCGCGTTTCGGGGCCGGTGATTTTGTGCAACCTGCTTTTGCTAGGATGGATGGACCTTGCGCGAGGATGCACCGATGGCCGATCCGGCGAATGATTTCATCAGGGATTACCAGGCGCTGGCACAGCAGTCGTGGGACGCCTGGACGCGCCAGTTCCAGCAGCCTCCCGCGGCCAATCCGTTCGCGCCGCCCCCGGCGCCTGCCGCGGGCAATGACATGCTCGAACGCACCCTGGCCGGGCTGAAGGGATACTTCGACTGGATGCAGGCAGCGGCCAGCGGCGGCGCGGCCCAGCCGGCCACCGACTGGCGTCAGCAATTGCAGCAGATGTTCGGTGGAGCCAGTCAGCCGTTCGCGCAGGCTTTCGGCGGCATCGACACTGCCGGCGCGGAGGGCTTCGCGCGGCAATGGCAGTCCTGGCTGCAGGCGGCCCAGCGCGGTGGTTTCGGTGAGCTGTCGGGCTTGCAGGGGCCGACCCCGGCATTCGGCCTGAACCGCGAGCAGCAGATGCAGCAGCAAGCCTTGGCCACGGCCTTGCTGGAGTCGATGCGGGCATCCGCCCGCTATCAGGAACTGATCCAGCGCGCCAACGCGCAAGGCATGCAACGCCTGCAGGCGCGGTTGGCCGAACCGGGGCGCCAGGTCGATTCGCTCAAGGGGCTGTACGACTTGTGGGTGGACGCCTCCGAAGAGGCTTATGCGGGAATCGCGCTGTCCGACGAGTTCCGCGATGCCTATGGCGAGATGGTCAACACGCAGATGCGCGTGCGCCAGCTCCAGCAACAGCAGACCGAGCAGATGTGCCAGCAGCTCGGCGTGCCCACGCGCAGCGAAGTGTCCAGCCTCGGCGAACGCCTGCAGGCGCTGCGCCGCGAATTCCGTGCCAATCTGGCCGATGGGTCCGCCGACCATGCCGGGGAGATCATGGCCTTGCGCCGGGAACTCGCGGCGTTGAAGCGCCGGCTCGCCGATCGTCCGGCGGTACCCGCAGTGAAGAAGCGCGCCGCTGCCAAGCCTGCGGTCGCCGTGAAGAAGGCGCCGGCGAAAGCGGCGCGCAAGCCCACCAGCCCGTCCAAATCGGGCTCCGGCCAGCGCAAGCGCAAATAAGGAGAGCAGCCATGCAGACACCATTGCGCGTCGACCCGACCCAGGCCCTGGCCGACATCGCCACCTTCCAGCGCAAACTGGCCGCCGGCATGGCCAACCTGCGCAACATGCGCGAGCCGGAATACGCCAATACCCCGCGCGAGCTGGTCTACAGCGAGGACAAGCTGAAGGTCTGGCACTTCACCGGTCACGGCAAGGCGACCTCGAAGACCCCGCTGCTGATCGTCTACGCCCTGGTCAACACGGTGTGGATGACCGACCTGCAGGCCGACCGCTCGATGGTGCGCAACCTGCTGGAGCAGGGCGAGGATGTCTACCTGATCGACTGGGGCTATCCCGACGGCGCCGACCGCTGGCTGACCCTGGACGACTACATCAACGGCTACCTCGACCGCTGCGTCGACGTGGTACGCAAACGCCACGGTCTCGACGCGATCAACCTGCTCGGCATCTGCCAGGGCGGCGCGTTCTCGCTGTGCTATACCGCGCTGCACCCGGACAAGGTGAAGAACCTGATCACCATGGTCACCCCGGTGGATTTCCACACGCCGGACAACATGCTGTCGCACTGGTGCCGCCGCATGGACGTGGACCTGTTCGTCGACACCATGGGCAACATCCCGGCCGGGTTGATGAACTACGTCTACCTCACGCTGAAGCCGCTGCGGCTGAACCAGCAGAAGTACATAGGCATGGTGGACATCCTCGACAACCCGACCGAGCTGGAAAACTTCCTGCGCATGGAGCGCTGGATCTTCGACTCGCCCGACCAGGCCGGCGAGGCGTTCCGCCAGTTCATCAAGGATTTCTACCAGGGCAACAAGCTGGTCAAGGGCACGCTGGACATCGGCGGTCAGAGCGTGGATCTGGGCATGATCACCCAGCCGGTGCTGAACATCTTCGCCGAGCAGGATCACCTGGTGCCGCCGGATGCCTCGCGCGCACTGGGCAAGCACGTGGGCACCACCGACTACACCCAGCTCGCATTCAAGGGCGGCCACATCGGCATCTACGTGTCCGGCCGCGCCCAGCGCGAGGTGCCGCCGGCGATCCACCAGTGGTTGCGCCAGCGCGACTGAATCGCGCGCCCGCACGTGATCGCCTGTCGTGCGGAATCCACGCACGACAGGCGATAATCACCGGATGACCACATCCGCCGATACCCACGATTCCATCCGCGCCGTGCAGTGGCAAGGCGATCACCTGCGCCTGCTCGACCAGCGCCTGCTGCCGGGCGAGGAACGCTGGATCGACTGCCGCGATGCGGCCCAGGTCACCCAGGCCATCCGCGACCTGGCCGTGCGTGGCGCGCCGGCCATCGGCATTGCCGCCGCCTGGGGCGTGGCGATGGCGGCACAGCAGGGCGTTCCGCTGGAACCGGTATTGGCGCAGTTGCGCGCGGCCCGGCCCACGGCAGTGAACCTGATGTGGGCATTGGACCGGATGAAAAAACGCATCGTGGCCGGTGCCGATGCCGGTGCGCTGTTGCACGAGGCGCAGCTGATCCAGGACGAGGATCTGGCTGCCAATCGCCGCATGGGCGAGCTCGGCGCAGCACTGATCGCGCCGGGCTCGGGCGTGCTGACCCATTGCAACACCGGTTCGCTGGCCACCGCCGGTTACGGTACCGCGCTCGGGGTGATCCGCGCCGGCGTCGCCGCAAACCGGATCGCGCGCGTCTATGCCGGCGAGACGCGTCCGTGGCAGCAAGGCGCGCGGCTGACCATGTGGGAACTCGTACGCGAGGGCATCCCCGCCCGGCTGATCGCCGACTCTGCCGCCGCGCACCTGATGAAATCCGGCGCCGTGCAGTGGGTGATCGTCGGTGCCGACCGCATCGCGGCCAACGGCGACACCGCCAACAAGATTGGCACCTACCAACTGGCGATCAGCGCGAAATACCATGGCGTCAAGTTCATGGTGGTGGCGCCGTCGTCGACGGTGGACATGGCGACCGCCAACGGCGAGGAGATCGAGATCGAGCTGCGCGACCCGGCCGAGCTTCTGTCCAGCGGGGGCAGGCGCGTGGTGGTGGAGGGAGCGCAGGCATGGAATCCGGTTTTCGACGTCGCACCCGCCGAGCTGATCGACGCGATCGTCACCGAGCGCGGCGTGATCGAGCGACCTGACACCCTGTCGATGCAGGCCTTGTTCGGCCATTGATTCCCCGGGTTCCGATGCGGCATCCGGCCGTCCTTGCGGCGCTTGCCGTGTTCGTCCGCTGGTTGCCGAGACGACCTCGCTGGGGGCCTGCGCGTCCGGCGCGCTGCTCAATTCTTGAGCACATTTCCGATGGCCTCGTGCCGGTCTCGCGATGGCAATACAAGTCATTGATTTCAAAAGCTTAAAACCTGTCATTTTGCAGCCATCCATGCTACAATCCAGCGGTTCATTTCGGGTCGCTCGCGCACGCGCTTGAGACGCGGCGCCAGCGTCCTTTTTTTGTCTCCAGGGAAGCCAATCCATGGCAGAAACCGCCAAAGAAATCATTCGCGTCAACATCGAAGACGAGATGCGGCAGAGCTACCTCGATTACGCGATGAGCGTGATCATTGGCCGCGCGCTTCCGGATGTACGCGATGGACTCAAGCCGGTGCATCGTCGCGTATTGTTCGCGATGAACGAACTCGGCAACGTGTGGAACAAGCCGTACAAGAAGTCGGCCCGCGTGGTCGGCGACGTCATCGGCAAATACCATCCGCACGGCGACCAGTCGGTGTATGACGCGATCGTGCGCCTGGCGCAGCCGTTCTCGCTGCGCTACATGCTGGTCGACGGCCAGGGCAACTTCGGCTCGGTCGACGGCGACAGCGCCGCCGCCATGCGTTACACCGAGGTGCGCATGTCGCGGCTCAGCCACGAGCTGCTGGCCGACATCGACAAGGAAACCGTCGACTTCGGCCCGAACTACGACGAGAGCGAGCACGAGCCGCTGGTGCTGCCCACGCGCGTGCCGAACCTGCTGGTGAACGGTTCGGCCGGCATCGCGGTCGGCATGGCCACCAACATCCCGCCGCACAACCTCAACGAGGTAATCGCGGCGACCATCGCGCTGATCGACGAGCCCGCGCTGTCGATCGACGAATTGATGCATTACATCCCGGGCCCGGACTTCCCGACCCACGGCATCATCAATGGCTCCTCCGGCATCATCGAGGCCTACCGCACCGGTCGCGGCCGCATCCTGGTGCGCGCGAAGGCGGAGATCGAAACCGAGTCGAACGGCCGCGAGACGATCATCGTCCACGAGCTGCCGTACCAGGTGAACAAGGCGCGGCTGATCGAAAAGATCGCCGAGCTGGTCAAGGAAAAGAAGCTCGAAGGCATCAGCGAGCTGCGTGACGAGTCCGACAAGGACGGCATGCGCGTCGTCATCGAGATCCGCAAGGACGCGATGGGCGACGTGGTGCTGAACAACCTGTTCCAGCAGACCCAGCTGCAGGTCACCTTCGGCATCAACATGGTGGCGCTGCTGGACGGCCAGCCGAAGCTGCTGAACCTCAAGGACATCCTCGAAGCGTTCATCCGCCACCGGCGCGAGGTGGTCACCCGCCGCACCATCTTCGAGCTGCGCAAGGCCCGCGCCCGCGCGCACATCCTCGAAGGCCTCACTGTCGCACTGGCCAACATCGACGAGATGATCGAGCTGATCAAGACTTCGGCGTCGCCGGCCGAGGCGCGCGAGCGCATGCTGGCCAGGAAATGGCAGCCGGGCGTGGTCGGCGCGCTGTTGTCGGCGGCCGGTGCCGGTGCCTCGCGACCGGAGGACATGGACCCGCGCGATGGCCTGAAGGCCGATGGCTACCAGTTGTCCGACGTGCAGGCGCAGGAAATCCTGGCGATGCGGCTGCACCGCCTTACCGGCCTGGAACAGGAAAAGCTTTCCGACGAGTACCGCCAGATCCTGGAAACCATCCGCGGCCTGATCGAGATCCTGGAGAACCCGGACCGCCTGCTGCAGGTGATCCGCGAGGAGCTGGAAGCGATCAAGGCCGAGTTCGGCGACGCGCGTCGCACCGAGATCCAGCATTCGCAGGAGGACCTCAACGTCCTCGACCTGATCGCCCCGGAAGACATGGTGGTCACGCTGTCGCACACCGGCTATGTCAAGCGCCAGCCGGCCAGCACCTACCGCTCGCAGCGGCGCGGCGGCAAGGGTCGCTCGGCCTCGGCGCTGAAGGACGAGGACGTGGTCGAGCAGCTGTGGGTGGTCAACACGCACGACACCCTGCTCACCTTCACCAGCACCGGCCGCGTCTACTGGCTCAAGGTCTACCAGATTCCCGAGGCCGGTCCCGGCGCGCGCGGCAAGCCGATCATCAACCTGCTGCCGCTGGGCGAGGGCGAAAAGGTGCAGGCGGTGCTGCCGATCCGCGAGTATGCGGAAGATCGCTTCGTGTTCTTTGCCACCAAGCACGGCACGGTGAAGAAAACCCCGCTGACCGAATTCGCGTTCCAGCTGCAGAAGGGCAAGCTGGCGATCAAGCTGCACGACGACGACGCACTGGTCAACGTCGAGCTGACCGACGGCGACAGCGACATCCTGCTGTTCGCCTCCAACGGCAAGGTCAATCGTTTCGACGAGAACACCGTGCGCTCGATGGGCCGCACCGCCGCGGGCGTACGCGGCATGAAACTGGTCGGCGGCGCCGAGGTGGTATCGCTGATCGTGGCGGCGGAAGGCGACATCCTCACCGCCACGGCGCGGGGCTACGGCAAGCGCACCGAACTGGCCGAGTTCACCAAGAAGGGCCGTGGCACGCAAGGCGTCATCGGCATCCAGTGCTCCGAGCGCAATGGCGCGCTGGTCGGCGCGGTGCAGGTCACCGAGGCGCACGAGCTGATGCTGATCTCCGACCAGGGCACCCTGGTGCGTACGCGCGTGGCGGAAGTCTCGCAACTGGGCCGCAATACCCAGGGCGTCACCCTGATCAAGCTGCCCGCCAACGAAACGCTGGTCAGCGTGATGCGGCTGGACGCGGAAGAGGACAACGGCGACGAGGCCGTCGTCGAGGCCGGGGATGCGCCGGTCGGCGAAGCGGGTGAGGGCGCCACGGGAGACGCTTCCGCGGGCGAGTGATCCCGCTGTGGTGAAACGAACAGGCCCCGGCATGGCCGGGGCCTGTTCGCGTTCATGGCATGCCGCGCGTCGGTCAGCGATGGTCCAGCGTGACACCGGTCAGCAGGCCACGGGCCAGCATGCTGCATTGACGCCGGTACACCAGAAGCTGCCACTGGCGTCCGCCGACCTGGCGCCACAGCACCGCCGAGCGCACCGCGGCGAGCAGGTTGGCGCGCACTTTCTCGACCACGGCCGGTTGCTGCAACTGCTGCGGATTGCCGCTGACCATCACCCGCGGCCGCAAGGTGGACAGCGTGGATGCATACAGCTCGGCGAGACGGCCGCTGACCTGGCTCGAATCCTGTCCGAAATGCTCGACCTGGCGCTGCGCCGCCTGGATGCCCTGCTGCAGCTTCTCCAGCAGCTCCGGGCGGCCGGCAAGGCTGCGTTCCAGCCGCATCACGGTGACCACCATGCGGGTAACCGACATGTCGCGATCGCTCTCGTCGAGCTGGGCGACCAGGTTGCGCAGGCCGAGGCGCACGCCCGAGACGCCACCGTACACGGCCACCACCGAGGGCGCGTCGATGCGGAAGATGCTGGCCACGCCCGCCTGCATGGCGATCTCGTCGCAGCGTCCGTCGTTGGCCAGTTGCTGGGCCAGCGAGCAGGCCTGAAACAATCCGGCCAGGGCGAGTACGCGTTCCTCGTTCATGCCTAGGGTTTCAAACACGGATTTGCGATTCCTTGAGTTGCGCTGTGGTGGTGAGGGTGAAGGCTGGCAGCAAGCCGCCGTAGGCGGCATCGGTTGCCATGATCACCGCGCCGCCGAGACAGACCTCGCCAGCGTAGAAAACGACCGATTGACCCGGCGTGACGGCACGCTGCGGCACATCGAACGTGACGGCAAGACCGGTCTCGCCGACGCTGACCGAGCACGCCTGGTCGGTCTGACGGTAGCGCGTGCGCGCCGTGCAGCGAAACTCGGTGCCCGGCGGCTCGCCGGCGATCCAGTGTGGTGCCTCGGTATGCAATCGCCGCGACAGCAGCCAGTGGTTCTCGCCGCCCTGGGCGACGATCAGCACGTTGGCCGCCACGTCCTTGCCCACCACGAACCACGGCTCGCCGCTGGCGCCATGCCGGCCGCCGATGCCGAGTCCGTTGCGCTGGCCCAGGGTGTAATACATCACGCCCTGGTGTTCGCCGACCCGCCGGCCGTCGGGCGTGCGCGTCTCGCCCGGCCGTGCGGGAATGTACTGCGCCAGGAAGCTGCGGAAGTCGCGCTCGCCGATGAAGCAGATGCCGGTGGAATCCTTCTTCGCATGGGTCGGCAGCGCCGCCTCGCGGGCCAGTTCGCGCACGCGCGGCTTCTCGATCCCGCCCAGCGGAAACAGCGTGGCGGCCAGTTGCTGCTGGCCCAGCGCATGCAGGAAATAACTCTGGTCCTTGGCCGCGTCCGTCGCCCGCAGCAGCCGGTGGCGTCCGTCCACGCAATCGACGCGGGCGTAATGGCCGGTGGCGATCTTTTCCGCGCCGAGCATGCGAGCCTCGTCGAGGAAGGTCTTGAACTTGATCTCGCGATTGCACAGCACGTCCGGATTGGGTGTGCGGCCGGCGCGGTATTCGGCAAGAAAGTGCTCGAACACGCCATCCCAGTACTCCGCCGCGAAGTTGCGCGCGTGGAACGGGATGCCCAGGCGGCCACAGACCGCCACCGCGTCCTTGCGGTCCGCGTCGCTGGTGCACGGACCGTCGCGGTCGTCCTCTTCCCAGTTCTGCATGAACAGGCCTTCGACCTCGTGGCCCTGCCGTTGCAGCAACAGGGCAGCCACCGACGAATCGACACCGCCGGAGACGCCCAGCATCACCTTCATCCGCGCGACCCTCCCGGCACCCAGCTCAGGCTGGCCAACGGCAGTCGCTGGCCGGCCAGCCAGGCGTCGATGCTGGCCAGCACCAGCGGGCTGCGCAGGCGCTCGCCGAGGCCGGCGATTTCGTCGCGAGTCATCCACAAGGCGCGGCGGATACCGGTGTCCAGCGGCCGATCGGCGTCGTGCCCGAGTGCCCGGGCGGCGAAACTGAAGCGGATCACTGCCTCGCCGTGCTCGCTGCTGCGCCATTGCTGCACGCCGATCAGGTGCTGCGGCTCGACCGTCCAGCCGGTTTCTTCCAGGGTCTCGCGCACGGCCGCGGCGGCCAGCGTTTCGCCGTCCTCCAGGTGCCCGGCCGGCTGGTTGCAGACCAGTCGGCCGGCAACCTCCTCCTCCACCATCAGGTAGCGCCCGGCCTCAGCCACCACGCACGCAACGGTGACGTGCGGGCGCCAGATCTCGGGGCGGGGCGTGGGGTCGGCCATGAAAATTCAGGGGTGGAAAAGTGTCCATTGTGCCACTACCTGCAGTAAACGCCGACGCGCCGGGCACGATTGGCGGCGGCGTATACTTCAACCGAAAGCGAATGCCTCCCACGACACCATGGCCAACGAAAACGAACACGAACAAGACAGCGGCCGCGGCCTGGCGCTGGAAACCGCCAAGCCGGAAGTGGCACGACCGCCGCTGTTCCAGGTGCTGCTGCTGAACGACGATTTCACACCGATGGATTTCGTGGTGGAGGTGCTGCGCAATTTCTTTACCCTGGACCAGGAACAGGCGGTGCAAATCATGTTGCACGTGCATACCCGCGGACGCGGCGTGTGCGGCGTGTTCACGCGGGAAGTGGCAGAAACCAAGGTCACCCACGTCAACGAGTATTCCCGCTCGCACCAGCATCCGTTGTTGTGCACTATGGAAAAGCTCTGAACGCCCCCATTTCGTGCCCATCGCGGCGCTGAAGGCCGCCCAACAAGCTAGCGGAGACGATCCGAATGTTCAGCAAGGATCTGGAAGTCACCATCGGCCACTGCTACAAGCAGGCCCGCGAACAGCGTCATGAGTTCATGACGGTGGAACACCTGCTGCTGGCGCTGACGGAGAACCAGTCGGCGCTCGGCGCACTGCGCGCCTGCGGCGTCGACCTGCCGCGCATGGCCGGCGAGCTGACCCGCATCATCGGCGAGACGGTGCCGGTGCTGCCGCCGGGCGACGAGCGCGACACGCAACCCACGCTGGGCTTCCAGCGGGTGCTGCAGCGCGCCGTCTACCACGTGCAGTCGTCCGGCCGAAAGGAGGTTACCGGCGCCAACGTGCTGGTGGCGATCTTCGGCGAGAAGGATTCGCATGCGGTGTTCTTCATGCACCAGCAGGAGATCACCCGGCTCGACGTGGTCAACTACATCTCGCACGGCATCGCCAAGATCGGCGACGAGCCGGCCGCCGGCGTGTCCGGCGGCGAGCGCGAGGGCGAGGAGGGCGGCGAGCCCAAGGGCAACCCGCTGCACGAGTTCGCCAGCAACCTCAACGAACTGGCGCTGGAAGGCAAGATCGACCCGCTGATCGGGCGCGCCGACGAGATCGAGCGCACCATCCAGGTGCTCTGCCGCCGGCGCAAGAACAATCCGCTGTATGTCGGCGAGGCCGGCGTGGGCAAGACTGCGCTGGCCGAGGGCCTGGCCAAGCGCATCGTCGACGGCGAAGTGCCCGAGGTGCTGGAGAGCGCCACGATCTGGGCGCTGGATCTCGGTGCCCTGGTGGCCGGTACCAAGTACCGTGGCGATTTCGAGAAGCGCCTGAAGAGCGTGATCGCGCAGCTCAAGAAGCAGCCCGGTGCGATTCTGTTCATCGACGAGATCCACACGATCATCGGCGCCGGCTCCGCCTCGGGCGGCACCATGGATGCCTCGAACCTGATCAAGCCGATGCTGGCCTCGGGCGAACTGCGCTGCATCGGTTCGACCACGTTCCAGGAATACCGCGGCGTGTTCGAGAAGGACCGTGCGCTGGCCCGCCGCTTCCAGAAGATCGACGTGGTCGAACCGACCGTGGCCGACAGCGTGGAGATCCTCAAGGGCCTGCGTTCGCGCTTCGAGGAACACCACCATGTCGCCTACACCAACGACGCGCTGAAGGCGGCCGTCGACCTGTCGGTGAAGCACATCCCCGACCGGCTGCTGCCGGACAAGGCGATCGACGTGATCGACGAGGCCGGCGCACGCCAGCGACTGCTGCCGGAAGACAAGCGCACCGGTACCGTGGACGTCAGCGAAGTCGAGTACATCGTGGCCAAGATGGCGCGGATTCCGGAGAAGCAGGTCTCCGCCTCCGATCGCGACGTGCTGCGCAACCTCGAGCGCAACCTCAAGATGGTGGTGTTCGGGCAGGACCCGGCGATCGAGGCGCTGGCCGCGTCGATCAAGATGGCCCGCTCGGGCCTGGCCGACCCGTCCAAGCCGATCGGCTGCTTCCTGCTGGCCGGCCCCACCGGCGTGGGCAAGACCGAGGTGACCAAGCAGCTGGCGATGCAGCTCGGCATCGAGATGATCCGTTTCGACATGTCCGAGTACATGGAAGGGCATTCGGTGTCGCGGCTGGTCGGTGCGCCTCCGGGCTACGTCGGTTTCGACCAGGGCGGCCTGCTGACCGAGGCGGTGACCAAGCACCCGCACGCGGTGCTGCTGCTGGACGAGATCGAGAAGGCGCATCCGGACGTGTTCAACATCCTGCTGCAGGTGATGGACCGCGGCGTGCTGACCGACACCAACGGCCGCGAGGCGAACTTCAAGAACGTGGTGGTGGTGATGACCACCAACGCGGGCGCGGCGATCGCGGCGCGGCGCAGCATGGGCTTCGTCGAGCAGAAGCACGAATCGGACGCGATGGAAGTGATCCGCCGCATCTTCACGCCGGAGTTCCGCAACCGGCTGGACGCGATCATCCAGTTCGCCGCGCTCGACTTCGAGCACATCCTGCGCGTGGTCGACAAGTTCCTGATCGAGCTGGAAAGCCAGCTGACCGAGAAGCGGGTGAGCCTGGACGTGGATGCCGACGCCCGCCGCTGGCTGGCCGAGCACGGCTTCGACCCGCAGATGGGCGCACGGCCGATGGCGCGGGTGATCCAGGAGAAGGTGAAGCGCGCGCTGGCCGACGAGCTGCTGTTCGGCAAGCTGGTCGACGGCGGCGTGGTCAAGCTGAGCGTGGCCGACGGCGAACTGAAGGTGGAGTGCAAGGCCGTCACCAAGCTCCCGGCCATCGTTGAGTAACGGCCCGCTGAGGGCTGGCTCCACAACGCAAAAGCGGCGCCATGCGCCGCTTTTGTCATATCGGTACGTCGATCCCGTCGGGGCCGCCTACTTCATGCGGTAGGTGATGCGTCCCTTGCTCAGGTCGTACGGGGTCATCTCGATCTTGACCTTGTCGCCCGTGAGGATACGGATGTAGTGCTTGCGCATGCGCCCGGAGATGTGCGCGATCACCACGTGACCGTTCTCCAGCTGCACGCGGAACATGGTGTTGGGCAGGGTCTCCTGGACCGTGCCTTCCATTTCGATGACGTCGTCTTTGGCCATATGTCCCGGGCTTCACGCGCAGCCGAGATGGCTGCGTAAGCCGTCGATTATGCCACGAATGGCGGCGTGGTTAAAGAATCATCAAGGCCGTCGCAAGTTCAGGCAAACAGCTCCTCCAGCTTGCGCCGGATCTCCTGTTCGATCATGCCGGTCAGCGGCGTCAGCATCATGCCCAGCCTCGCCTGCACGTCGATTGCCTCGCGCTCCACGGCAATGGAACCGGTGACACCGGGGCGCGAGAAACCCAGGGTGTCGCCTTGCCAGTCGCCGGCCAGGCCGAACTTCTCGTGCATGCGCGCGGCCACCTGCTCGACGCGGGCGCGGGCCTCGGCGATCGACAACTGGTGGGCGCGGCGAATATGGATGCTCGGCATGGCATGCTTCCGGCAAAGCGGCCATCTTACTGCGATGCAGGCGCATGGTAGAGTCTCGCGATTGATCGACCTGGCACGCCATGCGCATCGAATTTCCCAATGCCGCTCGCGAGGATTTCCGCTGGACGCAGGCGCGACTGTGCATCGGCAGCGACGCCGCCAATGACCTGGTGCTGGCCGCCGGCCAGGCGGCCGCGCGGCACGTTCGCATCGAGCAGGATCGTCGCGGCTGGGTGCTCCAGGTGCTGCCCTCGGCCGACCGCATCTACGTCAACGCCAGGCCCGTGCGCGAGCGTGCGCTGGTGCGTCCGGGCGACGTGGTCAGCATCGGCGATTGCCGCATGTTGCTGCGCGACGACGACGATCCCGCGCTGCGTGAGCCGCGCCAGGTCCCGGCGCACGAACGCTGCATCGTGGCGCTGCGCGCGGTCGCCGGGCCGCTGTCCGGGCGGCTGCTGCCAGTGCAGGATGGGCTTGAGTTCGGTCCCGCCGGCCGTTGCCTGCCGGGCCTGCCGGCGGGCGAGGCGGTGGGCTTGCGCATCGGCTGGCAGGAGGGCCGGCTGATGCTGGAGTCGACCCTGCCCTCGGCGCGGCATCCGTTGCGGGTGAACGGCGTCGCGACGCAATGCGTGGCGCTGCAGGACGGCGACCAGATTGGCGTGGCGATGCACCGCTTCGTACTCGAGGCTCCCGGCATGGAACCCGAACCGGAACCGGTCGAATCCGCGCCGCGGGCGACGCCCTTGCCCGAGGCAGCGGCCGGGCCTTCCGGCGAGGTGTGGTGGCTGATCGCCACGGCTGCCGCGCTGGCGCTGGCCATCGCCTTGGTGCTGCTGGTGCGCTTCTGAGCACTGGTTGACGAAAGCATGTTGCGCCGCGGCATAATGCGGAACAACCTCGACGCCGCAGGAAACCCCGTGAGCAGAGTCTGGAATTTCAGTGCCGGTCCCGCCGCGCTGCCGCTGGCCGTGCTCGAACGCGCCCGCGACGAGCTGACCGACTGGCAGGGCAGCGGCGCTTCGGTGATGGAGCAGTCCCATCGCGGCAAGCGCTTCATCGCCATGGCCGCGCAGGCCGAAGCGGACTTGCGCGCGCTGGTGGGTATCCCTGCTGACCATGCCGTGCTGTTTCTGCAGGGCGGCGCGACGCAGCAGTTCGCCCAGATCCCCATGAACCTGGCGGGCGAGGGGGAAAGCGCCGACTACATCGACAGCGGCCACTGGAGTGCCAAGGCGATCAGCGAGGCAGCGCCGTACGTGCGGGTCAACGTGGCCGCCAGCGCGAAGGCCGCCGGCTATCGGCAGCTGCCGCCGCGCGAAAGCTGGCAGCTCGATCCGCGCGCCGCCTATGTGCACTACACGCCGAACGAAACCATCCACGGCGTGGAGTTCCCCGACGTGCCCGAGACAGGCGAGGTGCCATTGGTCGCGGACATGTCCTCCAACATCCTGTCCGCGCCACTGGACGTGCGCCGATTCGGCCTGGTCTATGCCGGTGCGCAGAAGAACATCGGCCCGTCCGGACTGGTGCTGATGATCATCCGTCGCGACCTGCTCCAACGAGCGGGCCGGCCGATGGCGCGGATCTTCCGCTATGCCGACCATGCCGCGGCCGACTCGATGTTGAACACCCCGAACACCTGGGGCTGGTATCTTGCCGGGCTCACTTTCCAGTGGCTGCTGGCGCAGGGCGGGCTGGCCGCGATGGGCGCAGCCAACCGCGCCAAGGCCCACTTGCTGTACACGAGCATCGACGGCTCCGGCGGCTACTACCGCAATCCGGTGGAGCCGGCCGCGCGTTCGCGCATGAACGTGCCATTCACCCTGCATGACAGTGCGCTGGATGCGCCATTCCTGCAGGAGTCCGAGGCCGCCGGGCTGCTTGCGCTGAAGGGGCACAAGGCAGTGGGCGGGATGCGCGCATCGCTGTACAACGCCGTGCCGCTGGAGGCGGTCGAGGCGCTGGTCGCTTTCATGCGCGACTTCGCCACGCGCCATGGTTGAACATCATTCGCGGAGCATGGGATGCTCGCGTGCAAATGGACTTCTTTCCATCCAGACGGCCAAGGCATGAACGACCCCAAGACTCCGCTTAGCGAGATGCGCGAGCGCATCGACAGCATCGACCGGCAGATCCAGCAGCTCATCTCCGAGCGCGCCAACCATGCCCGCACGGTGGCGAAGGTGAAGGGCGAGGGGCTTTCGGCGATCGACTACTACCGCCCCGAGCGCGAAGCGCACGTGCTGCGAATGGTGGTGGACCGCAACCAGGGGCCGCTGTCCGATGCCGAGATGGTGCGCCTGTTCCGCGAGATCATGTCCTCCTGCCTGGCGCAGGAAGACCCGTTGAAGATCGGCTTCCTCGGCCCGGAGGGCACCTTCAGCGAACAGGCCGTGCGCAAGCATTTCGGCCATGCCGCCTACGGCCTGCCGCTGGGCAGCATCGAGGAAGTGTTCCAGGAGGTCGCCGCCGGGCACGCCGATTTCGGCGTGGTGCCGGTGGAGAACTCGGGGCAGGGCATGATCCAGGTGACGCTGGACATGTTCCTCACTTCCGAGGCCACCATCTGCGGCGAGATCGAGCTGCGCGTGCACCAGTGCCTGCACTCGCGCAGCGGCAGGCTGGAAGACGTGCATCGCATCTACGCACATGCTCAGTCGCTGCAGCAGTGCAAAACCTGGTTGCGCATCAACCTGCCCGACGTCGAGTGCATCGCGGTGTCGAGCAATGCCGAGGCGGCTCGGCTGGCGTTGCATGCCGATGATGTCGCGGCGATCGCCGGCGAAAGCGCAGGCAAGGTCTATCGGCTGAAGACGGTGGCGCAGGGCATCGAGGACCGCGCCGACAACACCACGCGCTTCCTGGTGATCGGCCGCACGCTGTTCCCGCCCTCGGGCAACGACCGCACCTCGCTGCTGGTCACGGTCAACGACAAGCCGGGCGCACTGTACGACGTGCTCAGCCCGTTCGCGAAGCATGGCATCAGCCTGAACCGGATCGAGTCGCGCCCGGCGCACACCGGCAAGTGGCAGTACGCATTCTTCATCGATGTGTCCGGCCACATTGACGACGATGCGCTGCAGGCCGCCGTGCGCGACATCGGCGAGTCGGCCGCGTCGATTCGCGTGCTCGGCTCCTACCCGGTGGCCTTGCCTTGAGCGCACGGCTGGACTGGCTCAGCGGCGCAGTTGGTCCCTTGCACGGCAGCGTCGCCGTGCCGGGCGACAAGTCGATCTCGCATCGGGCGCTGATGCTGGCGGCCATCGCAGAGGGGCGTTCGCATATTCGCGGCTTTCTCGAGGGTGAGGACACGCGCGCCACGGCCGCGGTACTGGCCCAGCTCGGCGTGCGCATCGAAATCCCGACGGAGGGTGAACGCGTCATTCACGGCGTCGGCCTGCACGGCCTGCATGCCGCCACGCAGCCGCTGGACTGCGGCAATGCCGGTACCGGCATGCGTCTGCTCGCTGGCTTGCTCGCGGGGCAGGCGTTCGACAGCGTGCTGGTGGGCGATGCTTCGCTGTCGAAGCGACCGATGCGCCGGGTGACCGACCCGCTGGCGCGGATGGGCGCGCGCATCGACAGCCAGGACGGCCTGCCGCCCCTGCGGCTTCACGGCGGCAACACCCTGCGCGGCATCCGCTACGAGTTGCCGGTGGCCAGCGCCCAGGTGAAGTCCGCCCTGCTGCTGGCCGGCCTGTATGCGCAAGGCACGAGCGAGATTCTCGAACCGCACCCGACCCGCGACTACACCGAACGCATGCTGGCCGCGTTCGGGTGGCCGATCGAGTTCACGCCGGGTCGTGTCCGGCTCGACGGTGGCCACGCCTTGCGTGCGGTCGACGTCGAGGTGCCGGCGGACTTCTCGTCGGCGGCATTCTTCCTGGTTGCCGCCAGCATCGTGCCGGGTTCGCAGCTGCGCCTGCCGGGGATAGGCCTCAATCCGCGCCGCACCGGCTTGCTGCAGGCACTGCGCCTGATGGGCGCGGACATCGTGGTGGAGCGGGAACGCGAGGCCGGCGGAGAGCCGGTGGGCGACCTGGTGGTCCGCCATGCGCCGTTGCATGGCATCGAGTTGCCCGTCGCGCTGGTGCCGGACATGATTGACGAACTCCCCATCCTGTTCATCGCTGCTGCCGCGGCGTCGGGACGCACGGTGGTCCGCGGCGCGGCCGAGTTGCGGGTGAAGGAATCCGACCGCATCGCCACCATGGCGGCGGGCATGCGCGCGCTGGATGTGGCGATCGAGGAGACCCCGGATGGCGCGGTCATCGACGGCGGCCCGATCGGCGCCGGCACGGTGGAAAGCCTCACCGACCATCGCATCGCGATGAGCTTCGCGGTGGCCGGCTTGCGCGCGACCGGGCCGGTGCGGATCAACGACTGCCGCCACGTGGCCACCTCGTTCCCCGGCTTCCGTGAGCTGGCCAACGGCTGCGGGTTTGCCCTGCGCGAGGCGTGCTGAACCTGGCGCGGCACTCGTTGTATCGTGATCGTCCGCGCCGGCGCGCACCCCAAGGATTGACCGATGTCGCTTTCCCCCTCGTTCATCGTGGCCATCCCGGCCCGGCATGGCTCGACCCGGCTGCCGGGCAAGCCCCTGCGTGACATCGGCGGGGTGCCGATGGTCGTGCGCGTGGCGCAGCGCGCACTGCAAGCCGGCGCCAGCTGCGTGGTGGTGGCGGTGGACGACGAGCGCATCGCCGAGGCGCTGGCCGGCCAGCGCGAGGTGCAGATCTGCATGACCCGCCGCGACCACGCCTCCGGCAGCGACCGGCTGGCCGAGTGCGCGGAGCAGCTTGGCTGGGCCGACGACAGCATCGTGGTCAACCTGCAAGGCGACGAACCGTTCGCGCCGGCCGCCGGCATCCGCGCCGTCGCCCAGGCGCTGGCCGGTGACGATGCGCCGGTGGCCACGCTGGCCACGCCGATCATCGACGCCGAGGAGCTGTTCGATCCTAACGTCGTGAAACTGGTGCGCACCGGCAACGGGCGCGCGCTGTATTTCAGCCGTGCGCCGATGCCGTGGGCGCGCGATGCGTTCGCGACGGATCGGCACACGCTGCCGTCCGGCACGCCGTTCCTGCGCCACATCGGCATCTATGCCTATCGGGCCGGGTTCCTGCGTCGCTACACGCAGTTGTCGCGCACGCCGCTGGAACAGACCGAATCGCTGGAGCAGTTGCGCGTGCTCGAGCACGGCCACGCGATCGCGGTGCGGCTGACACCCGAGCCGTTTCCCCCGGGCATCGATACCGAGGCGGATCTGGAACGCGCCGAGCTGTGGTTGCGCTCACACCGGTGAGGCTCCATATCGGGAACGTCGCCATCCGCTGCCGCTAGAATCCCTCCATGCAGTCCCCGCAACCGCCCCCCTTCGACGGCAAGGCCTTCGTCCGTACGCTCGCCACTTCGCCGGGCGTCTACCGCCACTTCGACGCGGCCGGCGAGTTGCTCTACGTGGGCAAGGCCGGCAACCTGAAGAAGCGCGTCGGCAGCTATTTCCTGAAGCCGCCGACAGAGGCGCGCATCGCCGCGATGGTGGCGCAGATCGCCCGCGTCGAGATCACGGTGACGCGTACCGAGGGCGAGGCGCTGCTGCTGGAATCGCAGCTGATCAAGTCGCTCAAGCCGCGCTACAACATCCTGCTGCGCGACGACAAGAGCTATCCCTACATCTACCTCTCCAGCGGCGAGGACTATCCGCGGCTGGCCTTCCACCGCGGCGCAAAGAACCTGCCGGGTCGTTATTTCGGGCCATACCCCAGCGCCCATGCGGTGCGCGAAAGCCTCAACCTGATGCAGAAGCTGTTCAAGGTGCGCCAGTGCGAGGACAGCTACTTCCGCAACCGCACGCGCCCGTGCCTGCTGTACCAGATCGGCCGCTGCAGCGCGCCGTGCGTGGGGCTGATCAGCGTCGAGGACTATCGCGAGGACGTACGCCATGCCGAGATGTTCCTGGAAGGGCGCAGCAACGCGGTGATCGACGAACTGGCCACGGCGATGGAGCAGGCCAGCCAGTCGCTGCAGTTCGAGCGTGCCGCGAAACTGCGCGACCAGGTCGCCGCGCTGCGCCAGCTGCAGGCGCAGCACCACGTGCGCGGAGCCAGCGCCGACATGGACGTGCTCGCCTGTCGCATCGAGGCCGGCATGGCCTGCGTCAGCGTGCTGTTCTTCCGCAACGGCATCAGCCTGGGGACGCGGGATTTCTTCCCGCGGCTGCCGCTGGACGCCACGCCGGCGGACGTGCTGGCGCAGTTCATCGCGCAGTACTACCTGGACCGGCCGGTGCCGCGCGAGCTGATCCTCGGCATGGCGCTGCCCGACCAGGCCCTCCTCGCCGAGGTGCTGGGCCAGCACGCCGGTCATGTGGTGGAACTGAAGTCCAGCGTGCGCGGGGATCGTGCGCAGTTCCTGCAGATGGCCGAGCGCAATGCCCAGGCTTCGCTTACCGCGCGGCTGGCCAGCCGGCAGACGCTGGGCACGCGTTTCGACGATCTGCAGAAGGTGCTGGGGCTGGACAGCATGCCGCGCCGGATCGAATGTTTCGACATCAGCCACACCATGGGCGAGCTCACGGTAGCGTCGTGCGTGGTATTCGGCCCGGAAGGCCCCGAGAAATCGCACTACCGCCGCTTCAACATCGCCGGCATCACGCCCGGTGACGATTACGCGGCCATGCACCAGGCATTGACCCGACGCTTCCGCAAGGTGGCCGAAGGCGAGGGCGTGCGTCCCGACGTGCTGCTGATCGATGGCGGCAGCGGCCAGGTGGCACAGGCGCTGGAGGTGTTGTGCGACCTGGGTGTCGACGGCATCGAGGTGGTCGGCGTGGCCAAGGGGCCGGGCCGCCGCGCCGGCGAGGAAACCCTGGTGCTGGCGCGACATGAGGCGGGCAGCGTGGGCCGCGAGCTGCATCCCGGCTCGTCCTCGCCGGCGCTGCACCTGGTCGCGGCGGTGCGCGACGAGGCGCATCGCTTTGCCATCAGCGGCCATCGCAAGCGGCGCGAGAAAGCGCGCGAGCGCAGCGTGCTGGAGGACATCCCGGGCATCGGGGCGCGGCGGAGGTCGTTGCTGCTGAAGGCCTTCGGCGGCATGCAGGGCGTGGAGGCAGCCGGCGTCGAGGAGTTGATGCAGGTGAAGGGCATCGACCGAAACCTGGCCGAGAAAATCTATGCCAGCCTGCATGGCTGAATGCCGGCAGGTACCATCACGTGGCAGCGGCATGCCGGCGTGCGAAACTGCAACAAATCCTCAGGACGAACCATGCGCATCAATTTGCCGACCTGGCTGACCCTTTTCCGCGTGGCATTGCTGCCGGTGATGGTCGTGGTGTTCTACTTGCCGTTCCGTGGCCACAACATCACGGCCGCCATCGTGTTCATCCTGGCCGCCATCACCGACTGGCTGGACGGCTATCTCGCCCGGCGGATGAAGCTCACCTCGGCGTTCGGCGCCTTTCTCGACCCGGTGGCGGACAAGTTGATGGTGGCGGTGACGTTGTTCCTGCTGGTGCAGTCGCATCCGAGCAGCGGCTGGTCCGGCATCCTGATGGCGGTGACCGCGGCGGTCATCGTCGGGCGCGAGATCAGCGTGTCGGCGCTACGCGAATGGATGGCCAAGATCGGCATGAGCGCCACCGTGAAAGTCGCCATGATCGGCAAGCTGAAGACCGTGATGCAGATGGTGGCGCTGGTGGTGCTCATCGTGCAGCACGAGAAGGAAGCCACGGCGCTGCGGCTGTATCACATCGGCGAAGGACTGCTGGTGATCGCCGGCATCCTGACCATCTGGTCCGGGCTGTACTACCTGCGCGCAGCCTGGCCGATGCTGCGCGACGACGCCTCGGGCAAACCGACTTGACGACACCGTTTCACGTATTAGAATGCGCGGCTCCGATGCGGGAATAGCTCAGTTGGTAGAGCACGACCTTGCCAAGGTCGGGGTCGCGAGTTCGAGTCTCGTTTCCCGCTCCAGATTTCGCCCGTGGCGACGCAAGGCCCTGACTCGTTCAGGGCCTTGTCGTTTCCGGCCATCAGCCATGGCGCAGGGACGCACGCGGGAGGGCCGGGCGCTATTCACAAGCGATCTGGTTCTGCTATCATTTGCGGCTCCGATGCGGGAATAGCTCAGTTGGTAGAGCACGACCTTGCCAAGGTCGGGGTCGCGAGTTCGAGTCTCGTTTCCCGCTCCAGGATTTGCACGGAACCCCGGATCGCCGGGGTTTTGTTTTCCGGGGAATATGCGATCATCTCCGTGTCACGATGATCGCGTGCATCAAGCAACGGCCTGGTGGCAGAGTGGTCATGCAGCGGACTGCAAATCCGCGTACGCCGGTTCGATTCCGACCTAGGCCTCCATTGCATCGCGGCTGTCACGGCAGCCCGACAAAAAGCCCGCCATCGGCGGGCTTTTTGCTGTCTGGCGGTGGCTGGTGCCCGGGGCGGGGGTCGAACCCGCATGGCCTTGCGGCCGAGGGATTTTAAGTCCCTTGCGTATACCAGTTTCGCCACCCGGGCCGGAGTGTGCTCGCCGCGAAGGGCGCCGCGCGCAGCGGCGCGAATGCTAGCACGCGGGTCAGAACAGGCTCTTGACGATGTGGAAGCCGGCACTGTACTCGCCGATAAGCGTGCCCACGCTGACCAGGATGAAGTTGAGCAGGGTGCGCGCCACGCGGTTTTTCCACCAGCCGGTCCAGTGCACGATGTCTTCGCGCAGGCTGTCGAAATCCGCCACGCGTGGACGACGCACCCAGGCTTCGGCCATCGCGCTGATGCCGCCGGCGGGGATGCCGGGGCGGAACGGCTTGATCGGGGCGGCGACGAAAGCGGCGGCGACGCTCAATGGATGACTGCCGGCCGCCACCGCGCCCAGGGCAGCGAAGCCGCCGGTGAACAGTATCCACGCCATCAGCGCCTGCGTGCCCAGCGCCGCATTGCGGTGGAATGCCCAGGCGATGGCGGCGAACACCAGCAGCACCAGGCCGGCGGCGACCCATTTCGGCCAGCGTGCCTTGGGCGGGGTCTGCGCCAGTTCGGCAACGGTACGCGCCGGGTCTTCGTGCTGCTCGCGCAGCAGCGTGCACAGGCCCTTGAGATGGCCGGCGCCGATCACCACCAGCACGCGCCGGGGCTCGTCCGACGGCGTGTGCGCGGCTTCCTCGCGCAGTCGCGCCGCCATGTAGGCATCGCGTTCGCCGATCAGGCTTTCATACAGCGGCTTCGAGCCGCTGGCGAACTCGCTGAAGGCGCTTTCCAGCAGGTCGCTCTGCTTGAGCTTTTCCACTTCGTCTTCGGCGATGTCGTTGCGCTCGAAGATGCTGGCGGCGAGCCCGCCGAGCAGGCCGAATCGTTGCCAGAAACCCACGCTGCGCCAGGCGCGTTTCAGCGTGGTGCCGACTTCGCGGTCGATCAGCCACAGCGGCACGTCGTGCGCCTCGGCGCCGTCCATCGCTGCCTTCATCTCGGCGCCGGGCTGGATGCCCGACTGCTCGGCAAGGCGCTTCTGGAAGGTAGACAGCACCAGGCTGGCGACGACCATGCCGGCCTTGCCTTGGCGGATCACCTGGAACAGGTCCATCTGCTTGAACGCTTCCGGATCGCGCATGCCCTGCGCGCGGCTTTCGCACAGCTCCACCGCCACCGCGTCGAAATGCTCGCTGGCCAGCAGCGCCTCGACTGCTTCCTTGCTGCTGCGCGAGACGTGGGCGGTGCCCAGCACCACGTACTCGACGCCATCGCGCTGCACGCGCTCCAGCGGCTGTCCTTCGAGGGCTGCCGGCGGGGCGACTGCGGTTTCGGGAACACTCATGCGGACGGCACGCCAGTCAACGGGGAGAGAAGCCATGAATGGGGGTGACGCCCCTGTGGCACAAGCCAAAACTTGAAACTGCGGCCATGGCTGGCCGCTTTTTGATCTTCGCGATCAAGGATGATCGCAAAGGCTCAGTCACGGAAGCGCTTCAGCAGGTCGGCGTAGGCGTCGATGCGGCGGTCACGCAGGAACGGCCAGATCCGGCGCACGTTCTCGCTGCGGCCCAGGTCGACTTCCGCGAGCAGCAATTCGCGGGCATCGGTACCCGCCCGGGCCAGGAATTCGCCCTGGGGTCCGGCGACGAAGCTGGAACCCCAGAACTGGATACCCGAGGTCGCGTCGGCGGGATCGGTTTCGAAGCCGGTACGGTTGCAGGCGAGCAGGGGCAGGCCGTTGGCCACGGCGTGGCCGCGCTGCACGGTGATCCAGGCGTCGCGCTGGCGGTCCTTCTCGGCTTGCTCGTCAGTGGGATCCCAGCCGATGGCGGTCGGATAGAGCAGCAGCTCGGCCCCGGCCAGCGCCATCAGGCGCGCCGCCTCCGGATACCACTGGTCCCAGCACACCAGCACGCCGAGGCGGCCGACCGAGGTGTCGATCGGTTCGAAACCCAGGTCGCCGGGCGTGAAGTAGAATTTCTCGTAGAAGCCCGGATCGTCCGGAATGTGCATCTTGCGGTAGACGCCGGCGATCGCCGCCGAGCGGTCGAAGACGACGGCGGTGTTGTGATACAGCCCGGCGGCGCGGCGCTCGAACAGCGAGGCGACCACCACCAGCTTCAGTTCCGCAGCCAGCTTGCCGATGCGCTCGGTGCCGGGGCCGGGGATGCTCTCGGCCTGGTCGAACACCTCGACCGATTCGCGCTGGCAGAAGTAGGGGCCGTTGTGCAGCTCCTGCAGCAGCACCAGTTCGGCGCCGGCAGCGGCGGCTTCGCGCAGGCCGGTCTCGATCGCATCCAGGTTGGCGTCGCGGCTGCCGCGGTCGGTTTCCTGCAGCAGCGCGACCTTGAGGGTCTTGCGGGTCATGATGGTTCCTGCCGCCTGTGGCGTGACACGCTAGTGTAGCGAAGCGCGTCGTCGCGGTTGTGCGTGGGGCGGCAACGGCCGGCCTGCGCCGCGCTTTGCCCCCTGGGTCGAGGCAGCCGCTCAGATCATCCCGGCCGGCAGTTGCATGGTGATGCAGTGCAGGCTGCCGTTCTGCCAGATCAGCGGGCGGCAGGGAATCTGCACCACCTCGCGGCCGGGGTGTGCGGTGCCGATGATGCGCGCGGCTTCGTCGTCGGCTTTGTCGCCGTAGGCAGGCACCAGCACGGCACCGTTGACGATCAGGTAGTTCGCGTAGGAGGCGGCAAGCCGACGGCCCTCGTCCAGGATGGGCCGGGCCCAGGGCAACGGATACAGTTGGTACGGCCGGCCATCGGCGGTGCGCAGCGCGGCCAGCTCGGCAGCCATGCGCTGCAGCTCGTCGTGATGCGGGTCGACGGGATCGTCGCAGGCCTGGAACACGATGCGCTCGCCGGGGGCGAAGCGGGCGAGGGTGTCGATGTGGGCGTCGGTATCGTCGCCTTCGAGGTAGCCGTGATCCAGCCACAGCACGCGGTCGGCGTGCAGGCTGTCGCGCAGGATCGCGCTCATCTCCTCGCGCGACTGCTCGGGATGGCGCTGCACCAGGCAGCGCCAGGTGGTGAGGATGCTGCCGGCGCCGTCGCTCTCGATGCCGCCGCCTTCCAGCGCCCAGTCGATACGCTGGTGTGCGGCGTGACCGAACACGCCGGCGTCGACCAGGCCGGCGACCAGTGCGTCGTCCTGTTCGGCGCCGAACTTGCCGCCCCAGCCGGTGAAGCGGAAATCAGTGAGCTGGAAATATCGTCCAGAATCGGCGGTGTCGCCATGCTTCAGCGTGATCGGGCCGGAGTCGCGCAGCCAGGTGTCGTCGTAGGGCAGCTCGACGAAGCGGACCTTCGCGGGGTCCACGCCGGCGCCGTGCAGTTGCGACTGCACGTGCCCGCGCAGCGCGGCGTCCGCGACCACGACAATCAGCGACTGGAACCGCGTGATCGCGGCGGCCAGCGCCACGTAGGTGGATTCCACCGTGTCCAGGCGTTCGGCCCAGTCCGTGCCGGCATGCGGCCAGGCGATCAGTACCGCGGCCTGGGGTTCCCATTCCGCCGGCAGGCGCAGGGTGGAGTCGGTCATGGCGGGGTTCTCGTGCAGATGGGCCGCCTATTGTAAAGCGCAGGCAAACGCAGACGCGGCCCGCGTCGCCACGGGCCGCGTCTGGGTGAAAGGGATCAGTGGACCGCGGACGGGTCGGTGTTGTTGCCCGCGGGCGTGTTGAGCACCGAATGGATCACGTGGCTGTGCTCGAAGTACACGATGAAGTTGGAGTATTCCCAGCGGTTGATCTGCGGGTGCTTCGCCGTGTCCCCGCCGCGCGGCGACAACTTGCGCTGCGGCGCACCCCAGGTCTTCTCGACCTGGGCCATGCTCAGCCCGCGGCTGGGCAGGTTCATGCCTTTTTCCTGCTGCACGCGGTGGATCAGCAGGCTGTCGCCATGTTCGCGCGACTGCGCTGCACTGGCTGCCGACGGCACGGCCAGGCCGGCGGCAGCGGCCAGCAGGA
Source organism: Rhodanobacter sp. UC4452_H20 (assembly GCF_052978205.1). The sequence goes on from NZ_CM129662.1 coordinate 1,012,707, forward strand.
TGGCGATCGGCAAACGGCTCGTGAACTTGACCATGGCTCCCCTCTCCATACAAGGCTGTATGCGGCGTCGTTGTAGCAGACCGCGCCATGTTACGCCATGCCGCGCCGCTGCGATTGCGATGGATTGGGCATTCGCTGCGGCCGGCATCCTGATCGACAAGACAGCGGCAAGTGCGCCATCGCCGTTATCATGGGCGGCTGCAGTGCCCGCTTGCGCGGGCAGGACTCGCCCATTCCATGATTTCGTTTCGACATTTCGCCCTGCGCCGCGGCAGTCGTTTGCTGCTTTCCGACATCGACCTGGTGATCCAGAGCGGCTGGCGCCTTGGCGTGATCGGCCGCAACGGCTGCGGCAAATCCAGCCTGTTCGCCGCACTGCAGGGCAGGCTGGAGAGCGATGCGGGCGAGCTGGAGATGTCGGGCAAGCTGCGGCTGGCCTCGGTGGCGCAGGAGACGCCGGCGCTGCCGGACGCCGCGATCGACTACGTGTTGGCCGGTGACGAGGAACTGGCCGCCGCCATCAACGACGAAGCGGAAGCCGGCGATCGCGGTGACATGGAGGCGATGGCGAAGGCGCATCACCGCATCGAGGAACTGAACGGCTACGACGGCCGCGCCCGCGCCGGCCGCCTGCTGCATGGCCTGGGCTTTCCCCCGGAAACGCACGAGCGCGCGGTGCAGGAATTTTCCGGCGGCTGGCGCGGACGGCTGAACTTGGCGCGTGCGCTGATGTGCCCGTCCGACCTGCTGCTGCTGGACGAGCCGACCAACCACCTCGACCTCGACGCCGTGCTGTGGCTGGAAGAATGGCTGCGTCGCTACCAGGGCACCTTGCTGATCATCTCGCACGACCGCGAGTTCCTCGATGGCGTGATCACCCATACACTGCACCTCAACGACGGCAAGGCCAAGCTCTATACCGGCAATTACAGCGCGTTCGAGCGCCTGCGCGCCGAGCAGTTGCGCCAGCAGCAGATCTCGCACGAGCGCGAGCAGGCCGAGCGCGCGCACCTGCAGTCCTTCATCGACCGCTTCAAGGCCAAGGCGACCAAGGCCAAGCAGGCGCAGTCGCGGATGAAGCGGCTGGAGAAGCTGGCCGGCACCGAGGCAGTACGCGCCGAGCGCCCCTTCAGCTTCCAGTTTCCCGCGCCGGGGCGACTGCCCGATTCGATGCTGCAGCTGGAAGGCATCACCGCCGGCTACCTGGCCGATCCTTCCACGCACGCGGACGAAGTGGCGAACATCGTGCTCGCCGACGTGCGCTTCAGCATCGAGGCGGGCGAACGGATCGGCCTGCTCGGCCCGAACGGCGCCGGCAAATCCACCCTGGTGAAGACCCTGGTCGGCGAGCTGGAACCGTTCGGCGGCGAGCGCAAGGTGCACAAGGACTTGAAGATCGGCTACTTCGCCCAGCACACGGTGGAAAGCCTGCGCGAAGGGTCGAGCCCGCTCGACCATCTGCTGGACAAGGCGCCGGGCGTGGCCACCCAGGTGATGCGCGATTTTCTCGGCACCTGGAATTTCGCCGGCGACCGCGCGTTCGAGTCGGTCGACGGTTTCTCCGGCGGCGAGCGCGCACGCCTGGCGCTGGCGCTGATCGCGTGGGACAAGCCGAACCTGCTGCTGCTGGACGAACCGACCAACCACCTCGACCTGGACATGCGCGAGGCGCTGGCCGACGCGCTGGCCGATTTCGACGGCGCGCTGGTGCTGGTTTCTCACGACCGCCATCTGCTCGGCATGGTCTGCGACAGCTTCTGGCGCGTGGCCGACGGCGAGGTGGCGCCGTTCGACGGCGACCTGGACGACTACGCGCGCTGGTTGAAGACCCGCACTGCCGCGAACAAGAAGGCGGCCAAGCCGGTGGTGGCCAAGGTGGTGGAGGTTTCGCCGGAGGAGCACAGGCGCCAGACTGCCGCCCAGCGTGACGAGGAAAAAGCCGCGCGCCAGCGGGTGAAGAAGATCGAGACGCGCACCGCCAGCATCGATACCGAGCTGGCCGCGCTGGAGGCGCAACTGGCCGACCCGGCCACCTACAACGGCCCGACCAGCGAAATGATGCGCATCGGCCAGCGCCAGGCGCAGCTGCGCGGCGAGAAGGAATCGCTGGAAAACGAGTGGCTGGCGCTGGTCGAGCAACTGGAGGCCTGAAGAGATGTCCAAACCGGAGCCGTCGCTGCAACTGTGGCTGCCCTCGCTGGCGCACGTCGAGCCGACCCATCCGCTGCACGCGTGGCTCCCGCGCGCCGACCGCCTGGCGGATGGCGGCGTCGGTTATCTCGATGGCCTCGGCGGGCATTTCACCGGCGTCGAGGCGCACGTGCCCGCGGCGGCGATCACCCGCCAGTTTCTCGCCGGCGACGCGGGCGATGCGCTGTGGCTGTCGGCCGACCCGGCCTGGGTGCAGCCGGACATGAACGGGGTACGCCTGCTGGCCTGCGGTCGCATGGGCCTGGGCCTGGACGAGGCGCAGGCGCTGGCCGAAACGCTGCGGCCGGTGTTCGACGACGCCGGCATGCAACTGGAGATTTCCACCCCGGATCATTGGCATCTGCGCCTGCCGGCCGATACGCCGCTGCCCGGCCTGGCCGCGCCATCGCAGGCGCTGGGCGAGGACCTCGCGCAGCACCTGCCGCAGGGCGCGCACGGGCGCCGCTGGCGCGTGTTGCAAAACGACATCCAGGTGCTGCTGCACCAGCATCCGCTCAATGCGCAACGACGGATGCGCGGGCAATCGCTGGTCAACAGTCTGTGGCTGTGGGGCGGCGGACGCCTGCCCGCGCCGCCGACCAGTGCCCTGGCCGGCGTGGTCAGCGACGACCTGCTGCTGCGCGCACTGGCCGCGCGTGCCGGCATCGCGCATCCGTTGCGCACGGCCGATGCGGTCGCAGCCGCGGGTGCCGGCTGGCTGATCGACCTGCAGGATCTGCCGGCGCACGAGCTGGCCTCGCGCTGGTGGCCGCTGCTGCAGCCGCTGCTCGAACGCCAGCCCGTCACGCTGCATTTCGCCAGCGGCGAACGCTGGCTGCACAAACCCGCTCATCGCTGGCGCTTCTGGCGCGGGGCAGGGCGTTGAGCGTGCTGCAGCTGCGTCGGCGCGAAAGCCGGGGCACGCCGCATGGCTGGCCGGATGCGGTGCACCCGGTGCTGCAGCAGGTCTACGCCGCGCGCGGCGTGCTGGAACCCGGCCAGGTCGAGCACCGGCTGGCGCGGATGCTGTCGCCGCAACTGCTGGGCGGCATGGCGCAGGCGGTCGAACTGCTGGCCGAGGCGATCCGCGATGACTGGACCATCCTGATCGCCGGCGACTACGACTGCGACGGCGCGACCGGCACCGCCGTGGCCGTGCGCGGCCTGCGTCTGCTCGGTGCGCGGCGGCTGGATTACGCGATCCCGAACCGCTTCGTGCACGGTTACGGGCTGAGCGCGGCCTTCGTCGCCTCGATGCAGCCCACCCCGCAGCTGATCGTCACGGTCGACAACGGCGTGGCCAGCGTGGCCGGCGTGGCGGCGGCGCAGGCGCGCGGCATCAAGGTCATCGTCACCGACCATCACCTGCCCGGCGAGCGGTTGCCGGCGTGTGATGCGATGGTCAATCCGAATCTCGCCGGCGACGCGTTCCCCAGCAAGGCGCTGGCAGGTGTCGGGGTGATGTTCTACCTGCTGCTCGCCCTGCGTGCAAAGTTGCACGAGCAGGGCGCTTTCGGCGCGGCGAAACCCGACCTGTCGGTGCTGCTCGACCTGGTCGCCCTGGGTACGGTGGCCGATCTGGTGCCGCTGGATTTCAACAACCGCGTGCTGGTCGAGGCCGGCTTGCAGCGCATGCGCAGCGGCCGCGCCTGCGCCGGCATCGCCGCGCTGGTCGAAGCGGGCAGGCGCAGCCTGACCACGCTGTGCGCCAGCGATCTCGGCTTCGCAGTCGGGCCGCGGTTGAACGCGGCCGGGCGCCTGGAGGACATGCGCCTGGGCGTGGCCTGCCTGCTCACCGACGACGTGGCACAGGCGCGCCGTTACGCCGAGCAGCTCGACGCGATCAACCGCGAGCGGCGCGACCTGCAGGCCTCGATGGTGGCCGAGGCCGAGGTGATGGTGGCTGGCCTGGGGCCGCTCGATGCGATCGGCGTGGCATTGTTCGAGCCGTCGTGGCATGCCGGCGTGGTCGGCCTGGTCGCCTCGAAACTCAAGGAGCGGCTGCACCGCCCGGTGATCGCCTTCGCCCCGGCCAGCGAAGACGACACCGAAAACCTCCGTGGTTCCTGCCGTTCCATCCCGGGCTTCCACATCCGCGACGCGCTGGCCGTGATCGACGCCCGCCAGCCCGGCCTGATCGAACGCTTCGGCGGCCACGCAATGGCTGCCGGGCTGAGCCTGAAAGCCGCCGACTACCCGCGCTTCGCCGCCGCCTTCGACGCGGTCGCGCGCGAGTTGATCGAGCCCGAGCGGCTGCAGGCGGTGCTGTACACCGACGGCGAGTTGCCGCCCGGCGCCGCCACGCTGGCGCTGGCCCGCCAGTTGCGCGCCGCCGGCCCATGGGGCCAGGCGTTCCCCGAACCGCTGTTCGACAACCTGTTCGACTGCGCCGGCTGGAAGGTGATGGGTGAGACCCATCTGCGCCTGCAACTGCGCGACCCGCGCGATGGCGCCGTGCACGACGCGGTGATGTTCAATGCCTATGACGGCCAGCCACCGCCGCCTCGGCTGCGCACGGCCTACGAGCTGACCATCAACGACTGGCAGGGTCGCGAGACGCCGCGCCTGCTGCTGCGGCACATCGAGCCCGCCTGATCGGAAATGCAGGATTCTCGAAAGCCTGCTCCCATGCCTTCGACTTGCACGCTTTTCACGTGCCTGGACCCAAACTGGGGCACCCCATCCCAGGAGCACGCCCGTGATCGCACAGATCGAAGGATTGCCTGCCGGCACGCTGGGTTTTCGCGCGCACGGCCAGGTCACCGCGCAAGACTACGAGAACATCGTGGTGCCGGATGTCGAGGCGGCGTTCGCGCTCAATCGAAAGCTGCGCCTGCTCTACGTCACTGCCGACGACTTCACCGGCTTCGACCCCGGCGCCATGTGGAACGACGCAAAACTCGGCGCGCGGCACTTCAGCAGTTGGGACCGTGTGGCGCTGGTCACTGACGTGCCCTGGCTGCGCGGTACCGCCACGGCCTTCAGCTTCGCCATCCCCGCCCAGTTCCGCCTGTTCCGTGGTGCCGAGGTCGACGAAGCCACGCGCTGGATTACGGCGGACTGAGTACCTCGACGGTGCCGTGGCGGCCGTCGATGCGCACGCGCTGGCCATTGGCCAGCATGCGCATCACGTGGCGCACGCTCATCACGGCCGGCAGGCCCAGTTCGCGCGCGGTCACCGCGCCGTGCGACAGCGGGCCGCCGCTTTCGGTGATCACTCCGCGCGCCTGGTAGAACAGCGGCGTCCACGCCGGGTTGGTGGTGCGCGCCACCAGGATCGCGTCCTTGGGGAAGTGCGGGAAATCCTCCGGGCTGCGCACCACGAATACCTCGCCCTCGACGATGCCGGGGCTGCCGCCCAGGCCCTTGAGCACCTGGCTGCCGTCGACCTCGACCGGTTCCGCCTCGCCGAAGATCCAGTCCGGCGTGCGTGCGCAGGCCGCCAGGTAACCGGCCTTGTGGCGGGCGGCGGCTTCCGTGATCGGGGACAGTTCACCGCTGTGCAGCGCGCCGTCGAGCAGGGCCAGCGGCACGAAATAGACGTCCATCGGATCAGCCAGTACGCCGCGTTCGACCAGCTGTACGCCGATCGCTTTCAGGCCGCGGCGAAATGGCAGGTGTAGGCGGGTGGTCTGGTAATGCTCCAGGTCGTCCAGCGCGGTATACGTGCGGGCCAGCCGGATCACCTCGTGCACCAGGTAGCGCAGTTCCTCCGGCGCATGGCTGAGCACGTTGTGCTCCATCGCCGCCTGGGCGGCTTTCTGCGCCAGTTCGGCGGCGGCGCGGTCCTCGTCGGGACGATCGACCAGCATCTTCAGCTGGTCCAGCACGATCTGCGGTGCCTCGACCCAGGTCGGGTGGTAGGCGTCGAAATCCAGTTCGCGATGGCCGTGGCGGGCCAGGAAGCGCTGGAACTCGGCGTGGAAGGCGGGGTGCTGCACCAGTTCTTCCAGCAGTTCGACGCTGGGTTCGCTGCGCAGCCGGTCATGCAGGACGGCATCCATGCGAACCAGCCGCGACAGCGACCACAGCTCGGCATTGACCTGGCCGGTCTTGGTGTCGGTGACTGCCAGCAACTGGTCGAACACCTGCTGCGCCTGGTCGGCCGGCAGCGCCAGTCGCAGCATCTGCTGCAGGGCCACGTACAGCGTGCGCTGGGTCAGCGAGATGGCGATGTTCGGCAGGAAGTAGCTGGCGCCCAGCGCATTGATGCGCAGCACGTAGTCCCACAGTTCATTCAAAGGGCGGCCGTCCAGCGACTCGCGCATCAGGGCGCCGATGCCGAGCAGATAAGTGTCCAGGTCGCGCATCCAGCGCACCGGCAGCTCCTGCACCCAGGCAAACTGCGCGGCGATCTGCGGCAGCGCGGCGCGGATGCTTTCCACGTCCTTGAGCATCTTCGCCGGCGTGCGGCCGCTGTAGAGTTCGACCGCGTTCTGGTTGCCGTAGATGTAGTAGTCGCGCATCGCGAACCACTTGTCGCCGAACGGCGGCAGGCCCATCAGCTTGAAACTGTGGTTGAGCGAGGCATGGAAGCCGGCTTCGCACAGATCCCAGGTCAGCGGGGTGACCGGGTTGGGAAAGCGCTCGGCCGATTCGTCGCGGGTCCAGCGCGCCGGGATGCGCGTCACCGCACGCGACTGCAGCAGGTACAGCGTGCCGTCCTGCCACGCCCACTCGATGTCCTGCGGGAAACCGAAGTGCTGCTCGGCGGCCAGCGCCAGCTGCGCCACGGCGCGGCGTTGCGCTTCGGCGAGGGCAGGGGCATGCGCCTGTTCGGCGGACAACGTCGAGTGGCGAGTACCGCCGGCGGCATCGGTCACCAGCGCCTGCGGCTTCTCGGCGATCACCGCGTCGACCTCGCTCATGTCGCTGCGCCTGAGCCGGTACTCGTCGACCGGCTCCTCGCCACCGACCACGGTTTCGCCGAGGCCGAACGCGGCGTTGATCAACACCTGGTCCAGCGCCCCACGCACCGGGTCGATCGAGAACGCCACGCCGGCGGCCTCATGCTCGCCCACCTGCACCATCTTCTGCACCACCACGGCCATCGCCGCGTCCAGGTGGTTCAGCCCCATCCGCTCGCGATACGGCAGCACGTGGGCATTCCACAGCGAGGCGTAGCAGCGGCGGATCGCGTCGAGCACGGCATCGACGCCGCGGATGCCCAGCAAGGTATCGTGCTGGCCGGCGAACGCAGCGCCGGGCAGGTCTTCCAGCGTGCCGGAGGAACGCACCGCCACCGGCGCATCGGCCAGATCGAGTGTTTCCAGTTTCGCGGCGAGCTCGTCGCGCAGTGACGACGGCAACGGCTGCGCGAGCAGCAGGGCCTGGATGCGCTCGCTGCGGGCGGCGTGGTCGAGTGTGGCGTCTTCCAGCACGTGGCGGATCGCCTCATGCAAGGGCGCCACGAACTCGCGATAAACCTCGCTGCCGACCACGATGCCCGGCGGCACCGGCAGGTGCTGCGCGGCGCGCGCCAGGTTGGCGCCCTTGCCGCCGCTGACGGCATGCTCGGCGGCCTGCGGATCGGTGAAGACGAGGAGTTGGGTCATGCGAGGGTTTCCTTGCGGTAACGCTGAATGAAGGCGAGCACCGCGGCGGCGAGGGCGATCCCGCACAGCACGTCGATGCCGTAGTGATAGCGCAGGTACAACGTGGCCACCACCAGCGCCAGGATGATCGGCGCCAGCAGGGCGGCGATGCGCCGATACCTGCCCAGCGCGAAGAAGCCCAGCACATACACGCCGATGCCGCTGTGCAGGCTGGGGAACACGTCCATGCCGGTGATCCCGGCCTTGACCACGCCGGCCAGCAATGCCGTCATCGCGCCGCCGTGCACGGGATACGGAAACACCTCGGGAAACGCCATGTACGGTCCACCGGCCGGCACCAGCAGGTAGCCGGCAAAGCCGACCAGGTACATCAGGGTCAGGCCGAGGAAGAACGCCTTCGCCTCGGGGCTGCTGCGCTGCACGCTGAACACGATCGCCGGCAGTAGCACCACGAAATAGAACAGGAAGTAGCCGCTGCTGAGCAGCTCCGACAGCCACGGCCGTTCCCAGCCCAGCAGGTGCTCCGGCAGGCTGCGGCCACCCCACAGATCACGATCCAGCGCGAGCAGCGTCGCGTCGGCGGTGTGCTGGATGAATACCTCGCGGATCGCCTTGAACAGCGGAAAGATCAGCCAGCAGGCGACGAACTGCAGCGTGCCTTTCCAGCTGGCCCAGCCACTGCCCGGTGCAGCCAAGGTAGCGACCAGCAACAGCAGCCAGGCGATACCGCCAAGCAGGCTGGCGGCGTGCAGGTCGCCGTCATCCAGCCGCCAGGCACCGATGCTGCCGAGCACCAGGATCAGCAACAGCTCGGCGGCGAAGGCATGGCCGATCCAGCGCGCGATGCGTGGCATGTTCACGGATTCCCCCGATGCATTACGCGCGGCCAGCGCCACCAGCCGAGTGCGGCCAGCGGCCACAGCACCAGCAGCGGCCATGGCCAGAACCAGGTCATCAACAGCAGACAGGGCAGCCAGACCATCGCCACCAGCAGCCCGCCCACGATGCGGAAAAAGCTCACCGTATTGCGTGCATCCGCCTTGCCACCGGCGACCCGGCCGGCCAGCAGCACCGGCGCCGCCAGCAGCATGAACGCCGCCACCACGAGCCAGTCCAATGGCCATGGACGAGCGCGTGGTGGTGGCGGCGGTGGCGCCTGTGGGCGTTGCTGTGCGCCGATGAACGCCAGCGCGTAGGACTCGCCCGCCGCGGCCCGCACCGTCGCCCAGGCTTCCGTCGTCGCAAAGACCTCCGGGGTCGGACAGTTCACCGAGACCGCGTCGAGCGCGGTCGCGATCGCCTGATGGATGCGTCGTTCCCAGTCGCGATCGGATTCATCGGCATCGCGTGCGGGCAAGTTCACCGGCACTCCGACCAGCGCCTCGACGCGCGAACGGAAGCGGTCCGGCGCCTGGTAGTGCAAACCCAGCGGCAGCACCTCCAGCGACAATCCCTCGTCCAGCAAGGTGCGCGCGATGCGCGCTGCGCCGCGCTGGTAAGGCAGCGGCTGCCAGCCCCATTCGCTGCTGCCTTCGGGAAAGATCACCAGGTCGCCGCCCGCACGCAGTTGGGCGCAGCCGGCGTCGACGGGATGAGCGAACGCGGCGCGCCGCTTGGCGTAGCGCTCGCGATCCTTGTCGCGCACCACCGCGATGCCGTCGAACATCCAGCGCAGCAGCGGATGCCGCAGCAACTGGATCGAGACCAGCCCTTGCGCGCCGGGAAACACCCGCAGCACGGTGTAGCCGTCGATCGCCCCGTTGCGATGACTGCTGACGATCAGCCGACCGCCGCGTCGCGGCACGGGTTGCCGATGGGCACCGAAGATGCGGATGCGGCCGAAATAGAAACCGCGCAGCAACCAGGCCAGCAGCGGAATCCACCAGCGCAATGGCCGCCCTCCCGCGGGCATCGGTGCCGGGTCGGTGCGGGAGCGGGCAGACATCCGTGTTGCGTCATGGCTCATTGGCGGCAATGTAGCGGCAAGCGGCGGCTGGCGTCACTGCTGTGCCAGCACTTGCCAAGCGTCGGATGATCTGTTCAAGTTGATCCATGCATTCCTTCGCCACCAGCGGCTTGAACTCCACTGCGCCTTCCGCGCGCAGCTTCGTGCTGGCCGGCAATACCAATAATCGCGCGAACAACAACGCCAACCGTTGGCGGGCCCTCGCGTAGCTGCAAGTTTCATCGAATACGCGAAAGAGGTCCGCCCAGTGCGGGCCTCTTTCGTTTTGTGGTGTTTGATTTTTGCGCGGGTCCGCCCACGCAGGGCAAACCCGGTCTCCATGGCCGATTTTTCAGAAGAGCGGTATCCACAGACAGCAACGAGGAAACTTCCACCATGTGCTCGATATTCGGAATGTTCGACCTGCAGCCGGGCGACGACCTGACCGCGTTGCGCCGGCAGGCGCTGGAGTTGTCGCAGCGCCAGCGCCATCGCGGGCCGGACTGGAGCGGGGTGTTCGTCGACGCCGGGGTGATCCTGGTGCACGAGCGGCTGGCCATCGTCGACCCGGCCAGCGGCGCGCAGCCGCTGCGTTCGCGCGACGGCGCGCTGGCGCTGGCGGTGAACGGCGAGATCTACAACCACCGCGAATTGCGTGCGGCCAGCAGCTACGAATTCACCACCGCTTCGGACTGCGAGGTGATCAACGCGCTGTATCGCGAGCACGGCAGCGACTTCGTGGGCAGGCTCAACGGCATCTTCGCGTTCGCGTTGTGGGACGGCGAGGCGCAGCGCTACCTGATCGCGCGCGACCCGATCGGCGTCTGCCCGCTGTACTGGGGCCACGACGCGCAAGGCCGCCTGTGCGTGGCCTCGGAGATGAAGGCGCTGGTCGGCGTGTGTGCCGACGTGGCGCCGTTCCCGCCGGGTCATGTCTACGACAGCGCCAGCGGCGAACTGCGCAGCTACTACGCCAGGCCATGGCGCGACTATGCCGCCACGCGCGGCCATGACGTGGCTGCTCCGGCCTTGCGCAAGGCGTTTGAGCAGGCCGTGCATCGCCAGCTGATGACCGACGTGCCGTATGGGGTGCTGCTTTCCGGTGGGCTGGATTCGTCGCTGGTCGCCGCCTGCGCCGCGCAGTTCGCGCGCGAGCGGGTCGAGGACGACGACCGCAGCGAGGCCTGGTGGCCGCGCCTGCATTCGTTCGCGATCGGGCTGGACGGCTCGCCCGACCTGGCTGCGGCGCAGGTCGCCGCCGACGCGCTGGGCACCGTGCATCACGGCTTCATCTACACCTTCTGGGAAGGCCTTGACGCGCTGCCCGAAGTGATTCGCCATATCGAGACCTACGACGTCACCACCATCCGCGCCGCCACGCCGATGTACCTGCTGGCGCGGCGGATCAAGGCGATGGGCGTGAAGATGGTGCTGTCCGGCGAGGGTTCGGACGAGATCTTCGGCGGCTATCTGTACTTCCACAAGGCGCCCTCGGCCGAGGCGTTCCATGAGGAAACCGTGCGCAAGCTCGACGCGCTGCACAGCTACGACTGCCTGCGCGCGAACAAGGCGATGATGGCGTGGGGCGTGGAGGCGCGCGTGCCGTTCCTCGACCTGGAGTTCATCGACGTGGCGATGGGCCTGGATGCGAAGCACAAGATGGCAGGGCAGGGGCGCATCGAGAAGGCGGTACTGCGCGAAGCGTTCGACGGCGCGCTGCCGGATTCGATCCTGTGGCGACAGAAGGAGCAGTTCAGCGATGGCGTCGGCTATGGCTGGATCGACGGCTTGAAAGCGCACGCGGAGCAGGCGGTCAGCGACCGCGAGTTCGCCGCGGCCGCGGCGCGCTACCCGTTCAACACGCCGGCGACCAAGGAGGCGTATTTCTACCGACGCATCTTCGAGCAGCACTTTCCCGGCGAGGCCTGCGCCGCGACCGTGCCCGGCGGCAAGTCGATTGCCTGCTCCTCGCCCGCAGCGCTGGCGTGGGATCCGGCGTTCGCGAACGCGGCCGATCCGTCGGGGCGTGCCGTCAGAGGCGTACATGCCCAGGCGCTCGCCTGAATGCGGCCGGCTGCTTAGGGCGGGCACCGCCCGCCGGTTTCCGTCGCCATGGATCAAAGGTCGGCGGGCAGTGCCCGCCCTGCAAGGGGCGCCGGCTGCAAACGGGTCTGTTATTCTTGCGTGCTCGCCTCCCACCAAGATTTCACGATGATCGAGACCAATCCCATCCATGCGCAGATCGACGACCTCCGCGGTCGCGTCGAAGCGCTTAGGGGGTATCTTTGACTACGCCACCAAGCGCGAGCGCCTGGAAGAAGTAACCCGCGAACTGGAGAGCCCCACCGTGTGGGACGACCCGGCCAACGCGCAGGAACTGGGTCGCGAACGCGCCCGATTGCACACCATCGTCCACGGCATCGACACGCTGACTGCCGGCCTGGACGACGCCGGCGACCTGCTGGAGATGGCCGTCGCCGACGGCGATGACGACGCCGCGCAGTCGGTGATCGACGACCTGGACAAGCTGGAGTCGCAGGTCGGCAAGCTGGAGTTCCAGCGCATGTTCTCCGGCAAGATGGACGCGATGAACGCGTTCGTCGACATCCAGGCCGGCGCCGGCGGCACCGAGGCGCAGGACTGGGCCGAAATGCTGCTGCGCATGTACCTGCGCTGGTGCGAGCACCGTGGCTGGAAAGCCGAGCTGATGGAAGTCAGCGGCGGCGACGTGGCCGGCATCAAGTCCGCCACGTTCCGCGTCGAGGGCGACTATGCCTACGGCTGGCTGAAGACCGAGATCGGCGTGCACCGGCTGGTGCGCAAGAGCCCGTTCGATTCGGACAACCGCCGGCACACCAGTTTCACCTCGGTATTCGTTTCGCCGGAAGTGGACGACAGCATCGAGATCGACATCAACCCGGCCGACCTGAAGACCGACGTATACCGTTCGTCGGGTGCCGGCGGCCAGCACGTCAACAAGACCGAGTCGGCGGTGCGCATCACCCACGTGCCCACCAACACGGTCGTGGCCTGCCAGACCGAGCGCAGCCAGCACGCCAACCGCGACCGCGCGATGAAGATGCTGGCCGCCAAGCTGTACGAACTGGAAGTGCAGAAGCGCAATGCCGAGAGGGACGCGCTGGAAGCGACCAAGTCCGACATCGGCTGGGGCAGCCAGATCCGCAACTACGTGCTCGACCAGAGCCGCATCAAGGATCTGCGCACCGGCATCGAGCGTTCGGACACCCAGAAGGTGCTCGACGGCGACCTCGACGAGTTCATCGAGGCAAGCCTGAAATCCGGCCTCGAAGCCGGCGCCAAGCGCATCGATGCCTGACGCCCGATTCCCTTCGACCCGCCCATTGACGAGGTGACGCGCATGAACAGCAAGAAGATCGGCATTTTCCTGATCGCCTTGGTCGCGCTGATGGCGTTCGGCGCGGCAGCGCAGTCGTCGCAGGGCAGCGCCGGACAGGGCATCAAGCAGGACGCGAAGGCGGTCGGCCACGGCGTCGCCGACGGCGCCCGCGATGTCGGTCACGCGACCAGGCATGTGGCCAGGAAGATCGGGCACGGCGCGAAAGAGGCCGGCACCGGCATCGGCCATGGCGCGAAGAAGGCAGGCGTCGCCATCGGCCACGGCGCGCGCGAGGGCTGGGATGCCACCAAACGCGGCGTCAAGCAGATTTTCGACAAGGGCAATTGAGCGCCGCCCCATCCACGAGACATCCACTGTCCAGCGCGCGCTGGCAGCCACGGAACCATCCATGAGCGAAGTCACCGACACCCTTCCCGACGAGAACAAGTTGATCGCCGAGCGCCGCGAAAAACTCAAGGCGCTGCGCGGGCAGGGCATCGCGTTTCCGAACGACTTCAAGGTCGACAGCTTCGCCGGCGACCTGCAAACCGAGTTCGCCGACAAGGACGTGCACACGGCCGAAGCCGTCGAAGCGGCCGCGCGCCGGGTGAAGATGGCCGGGCGCATCGTACTCAAGCGCGTGCAGGGCAAGGTCAGCTTCGTGCAGTTGCAGGATTTCAGCGGACGCATCCAGCTGTTCATCCATGCCGGCACGGTTGGCGAGGTCTACGAGGCGTTCAAGGGCTGGGACATGGGCGACATCGTGGGTGCCGAAGGCACGCTGATGCGCACGAAGACCGGCGAGCTTTCGGTGCGCGTGGATCACCTGCGCCTGCTGACCAAGAGCCTGCGCCCGCTGCCCGACAAGCATCACGGCATGGCCGACGTGGAGCAGCGCTATCGCCAGCGCTACGTGGACCTGATCGTCACCGAGGAAGCGCGCCGCACCTTCATGCTGCGCTCAAGGATCATCGGCACCATGCGTCAATGGCTGGAAGCGCCGTCGCGCCGCTTCATGGAAGTCGAGACGCCGATGATGCACGTGATCCCCGGCGGCGCCACGGCCAAACCGTTCGTCACCCACCACAACGCGCTGGATCTGGATCTGTACCTGCGCGTGGCACCGGAGCTGTACCTGAAGCGCCTGGTGGTCGGCGGCTTCGACCGCGTCTACGAGATCAACCGCAACTTCCGCAACGAAGGGGTGTCGACCCGACACAACCCCGAGTTCACCATGCTGGAGCTGTACCAGGCCTACGCCACCTACCACGAGATCATGGACCTCACCGAGAGCGTGATCCGCGACACCGCGCAGGCCGTGCTGGGCACGACGCGGCTGCACTGGGACGGCGCCGACATCGACGTGGGTCCGGCGTTCCGCCGCTGGCGTATGGAAGACGCGGTGCTGGAGCACAACCCCGAGATCCGGCGCGAGGAGCTGCGCGACCGCGAAGCGATGGCCGCGCACGCCAGGCGGCTCGGCATACAGATCAAGGACGGTTATGGCTGGGGCAAGCTGCTGCTGGAGATCTTCGAAAAGACGGTGGAGCACACCTTGATCCAGCCGACCTTCATCACCCAGCATCCGGTGGAGGTGTCACCGCTGGCGCGGGAGAACGATACCGACAAGGGCATCACCGACCGCTTCGAGCTGTTCGTGGGCGGCAAGGAAATCGCCAATGGCTTCTCCGAGTTGAACGACCCGGAAGACCAGGCCGCACGCTTCCAGGCCCAAGTCGACGCCAAGGACGCCGGCGACGACGAGGCCATGCACTTCGACGCCGACTACATCCGCGCGCTGGAAGTGGGCCTGCCGCCCACCGGCGGCCTCGGCATCGGCATCGACCGCCTGGTGATGCTGCTGACCGGCGCGTCCTCGATCCGCGACGTGCTGCTGTTCCCCTACATGCGACCGGAAGCATGAGCGCCGACGTGCCCGCGCTGCAGGACCTGGCCGCGCCCGACGGCGTCTGCTACGGCTGCGGCAGCGCCCATCCTCACGGCTTGCACATCAAGAGCCACTGGCACGAGGACGGCGTGCACGTGGTCAGCACGCACCTGCCGGGAGCGGATTTCCACGGCTGGCCGGGGCTGGTCTACGGCGGGCTGATCGCGATGCTGGTGGACTGCCATTCCAACTGGACCGCGATGGCATACCACTACCGTGCCGAGCAGCGCGCGCCGGACAGCAAGCCGCGCATCGACTGCGTCACCGGCAGCCTCGGCATCAAGTTCCTCAAGCCCACCCCGATGGACGTGCCGCTGACGCTGAAGGCGCGCGTCGAGGGCGAAGTCGGGCGCAAGACCCGCGTGCTGTGCGAGGTCCACGCGGGCGAAGTGCTCACCGCGCTGGGCGATTCGATTTTCGTGCGTGTCGACACCGCGCAGCTGGCCGCAGCCGCGCGCCACGCATGAGCCAGACTCGCGACCCATCCCACCAGGAGGCTTGATCATGTGGTTTGCCATCATCGGAACGGACGTTGCCGACTCGCTGGAGAAGCGCAAGGGAGCGCGGCCCGCGCACATCGCACGGCTGCAGGCGCTGCTGGATGAGGGCCGCCTGTTCGTGGCCGGCGCGTTCCCGGCGATCGAGTCCGAAGATCCGGGCCCGGCCGGCTTCAGCGGCAGCCTGATCCTGGCCGAGTTTCCGTCGCTGGCTGATGCCCGCGCCTGGGCCGATGCCGACCCCTACGTGGCGGCCGGCGTCTACGCCGAGGTGCAGATCAAGCCATTCCGCAAGGCCCTGCCGGCGTGAGCGAGGCGATGATCGAGCAGATCCGCCAGCGCCTGACCCAGGCCCTGGCGCCGACCGAGCTGGAAATCGTCGACGAAGGCCACCTGCACGCCGGGCATGCGGGTGAGGGCAAGGGCCATTTCCGCGTGCGCATCGCCAGCCCCGCCTTCACCGGGCTGTTGCCGATCCGCCGGCACCGAATGGTCTACGCGGCGCTGCAGGGGTTGATGGACAACGGGATCCATGCCGTTTCCATAGATGCCGTCGAGAAATAATATCTATCAATGAGTTGTATCGTATTCTTTACACTAAATCTCACGCGGACACGCATTGCAGCAGGCCCCCGCGTTTGGCACAGTGCCCTGTCATCCGGCTGCACCGGCCGTAGCACCCTACCGTTGAACACTGCATGCGCCTGAGCACGATCAAACTCGCCGGTTTCAAGTCCTTCGTGGACCCGACCACCCTGCACCTGCCGAGCAACATGATCGGCGTGGTCGGCCCCAACGGCTGCGGCAAATCCAACATCATCGACGCGATCCGCTGGGTGATGGGCGAAAGCGCGGCCAGCCGCCTGCGCGGCGACTCGCTGACCGACGTGATCTTCTCCGGCTCCAACACGCGCAAGCCGGTGGGGCAGGCCACGGTCGAACTGATCTTCGACAACGCCGACGGCTCGGTGCAGGGCGAGTACGGCCAGTACGCCGAGATCTCGGTGAAGCGCCAGGTCACCCGCGACGGGCAATCCTCGTACTACCTCAACGGCGCGCGCTGCCGCCGGCGCGACATCACCGACCTGTTCCTCGGCACCGGCTTGGGCCCGCGCAGCTACTCGATCATCGAGCAGGGCATGATCAGCCAGATCATCGAGGCGCACCCGGACGAACTGCGCACGCACCTGGAGGAAGCCGCCGGTATCTCCAAGTACAAGGAGCGCCGCAAGGAGACCGAAAGCCGCATCAAGGCCACCCGCGAAAACCTCGACCGCGTGCGCGACGTGCGCGACGAAGTCGACAAGCAGCTCGAACACCTGAACCGCCAGGCCCGCGCCGCCGAGCGCTGGAAAGCCTTGAAGGAAGAGCAGACACGCAAGGAAGCCGAGCTGCGCGCGCTCGAATACCGCGGCCTCAAGAGCCAGCACGACAGCGAAGGCGCCGGCTTGTCCGCCGCCGAGATCGAGATCGAGAAGCAGCTGGCCGGCCAGCGCGAGATCGAGGCGCAGATCGAGGTCATGCGCGAACGCCACACCGACGCCAGCGAGCACCTGAACGCGGTCCAGGCCGAGGTCTACAAGGTCGGCGCCGAGATCGCCCGTGTCGAGCAGCAAGTGCGCCACAACAAGGAGAGCGCCGAACGCCTGCAGCGCGCCCACGCCGACAGCGAGCGCGAGCACGCGGAACTGGCCGCACACATCGCCACCGACCGCGAGCAGGTCGAAGCCCTGCGCATGGCGCTGGCCGAAGGCGAACCGAAACTCGAAGCCCTGCAGCAGCTGCAGGACGACACCGCCGAAGCCCAGCGCAGCACCGAGGCCAGGCTGGCCGACTGGCAACAGCGCTGGGACAGCCACACCCGCAATGCCGGCGAATCCAACCGCGCCGCCGAAGTGGAACGCACCAAGCTCAATTACCTCGACCGCCAGGGCATCGACCTGGCGCGCCGCCGCGAAGCACTGGAAACCGAGCAGAAAGCTACCGACGTGGCCGCACTGGCCGCCGCCGGCGAGCAACTGCACAGCGAACACGACGCCCAGCGCGAGCGCGTGGAAACCCTGGGCAGCCTGCTCGACCAGTACAAGTCCAACCATGAAAAAGTGCAGGAAGAAGAGCGCCAGGTGCAGTCGGCGCTGAACGAGGCCCGCCAGCAACT
The DNA here is from genome assembly GCF_052978205.1 of Rhodanobacter sp. UC4452_H20. Next base: position 1,030,358 of record NZ_CM129662.1, read on the forward strand.
GCAGGCCGCCCGTGGCCGGCACGCCTCGCTCGAAGCGCTGCAGCATGCCGCGCTCGGCCAGGAAGAAAACGCTGCCAGCAGCTGGCTGGCTCGTCTCGGGTTGAACACGTCACGCCGCCTCGGTGAGTCGCTGCAGGTCGAAAACGGCTGGGAGACCGCCGTGGAAACGGCGCTGAGCGGATTTCTGGACGCGGTGCTGGTGGATGGCTCGCATGCGTTGGCGGCGGAGTTCGATGCGCTCGACAACGCCGACATCGCCTTGCTCGACAACGCCGAGGGCGGCGTCGGCGCCGCTGGCACGCTGGCCGCCCACGTACGCGGCCCGGCGGCGGCGATGGCCATACTGGGCCACGTGTTGACCGCCGAATCGCTGGCCGACGCCCACCGGCAGGTGGCCTCGCTGTCCGCACTGGCACCGTATCAATCCGTGATGACGCGCGGCGGCGAATGGCTCGGCCCGGGCTGGGCGCGCGTGCGCCGGGCGCAAGGCAGCCAGGTCGGCGTGCTGGCGCGCGAGCGCGAGCTGCGCACGCTGGCCGAACAGATCGCCATGCTGGAAGCGCAGCTGGAAGAAGCCAGCGAACGGCTCGACAACCTGCGCACCAGCAAATTCGAAACCGAACGCGCGCGCGACGACGCCCAGCGCGAGCTGTACAACGCGCACCGTCGCCAGTCCGAACTGGCCGGCCAATTGCAAAGCCACCGCGGCAAGCTGGAGACCGCCCGCGCCCGTGCCGAAAAGGTCAGCGGCGAGCTGGCCGACCTGTCCACGCAGATCGACGAATTGCAGAACCAGACCCGTGAGGCGCGCGCGCGGCTGGACGAATCGGTCGGCCTGATGGGCGACCTGGAAGACCAGCGCCGCGAACTGGAAAACGAACGCCGCAGCCTGCTCGAGGCGCGCGAGGAAGCCCGCATGAATGCGCGCGAGGCGGCCGATCAATCGCACTCGCTGGCGCTCTCGCTGGAGTCCAAGCGCTCGTCGCTGAGCTCGCTGGAACAGGCGCTAGGTCGCATGGATGCCCAGCTGCGCCAGATCGAGGCGCGCCGCAACGAGATCGCCGAACAGCTCGCTGCCGGCTCCGACCCGATCGCCGAACTCGAAGCCGAGCGCCAGGCGTATCTGGACCAGCGCCTGCTGGTCGACAAGCAATTGGTGGAAGCGCGCCGCGCACTGGAAGACTGCGACCTCGAATTCCGCAAGCTCGAACAGCAGCGCCACCTGGCCGAGCAGGGCCTGTCGGCATTGCGCGAGGGCCTGTCCGAGAAGCGTCTCGCCGCCCAGGCGCTGCAGCTGCGCGCCGAACAACTGGCCGAAGCGATCACCGCTTCCGGCCTCGAACTGGAAACCCTGCTGGCCGAACTGGCCGACGACATCGACGCCAGCCAGTGGCGGTCACAGCTCGCCGACATCGGCCAGAAAATCGCGCGGATCGAGCCGGTCAACCTGGCTGCGATCCAGGAACACGCCGAACAGAGCGAGCGCAAGACCTACCTGGACAACCAGCTGGCCGACCTGGTCAGCGCGATGGAAACGCTGGAAGGCGCGATCAAGAAGATCGACCGCGAAACCCGCCACCGCTTCAAGGAAACCTTCGACAAGGTCAACGCCGGCGTGCAGGAACTGTTCCCGCGCCTGTTCGGTGGCGGCCATGCCTATCTGGAACTCACCGGCGACGACCTGCTCAACACCGGCGTGACGATCATGGCGCGCCCGCCGGGCAAGCGCCCGTCCAACATCTCGCTGTTGTCCGGCGGCGAGAAGGCGCTGACCGCGGTGTCGCTGGTGTTCGCCATCTTCGGCCTCAACCCCGCGCCGTTCTGCCTGCTCGACGAAGTCGACGCGCCGCTGGACGAGGCCAACGTCGGCCGCTTCTCCAGCCTGGTAAGCGAGATGAGCGAACACGTGCAGTTCATCTTCATCAGCCACAACAAGGCCACCATGGAAGCCGCCACCCAGCTGTGCGGCGTGACCATGCGCGAGCCCGGCGTGTCGCGGCTGGTGCAGGTCGACCTGGCCGAAGCGGCTAAACTGGCGGGAGCTGCCTGAGGAACCGATGATGACCGTGCAACCTTTGCTTGCCTTTGCGTGGAACGCCGCCGTCGGCATTCCGATGCTGATCGTGGGGCTGGTCGTGCTGGCACTGATCTGGCTGTTCGGCCAGCCGCGGAAAGAGCAGGGCAAGCGCAGGGCAGCGGGCGATACGCACACGCACGGACACGCGCGGCGCGAGCCCACCATGGGCGGCTCCAGCCTGGCCGACGACCCGGCCTTCAGCCTGGGCGACACCTCGGCGACGCCGCAGCAAGGCGAGCTCGACGTCGGCCTGCGCGAGGAACTGGAGCGCCTGGGCGCCACGCTTTCCGGCGAACGCCATGCGGCCAAGCCGGCCGAGCGCCTGACCGAACGCCTGGCCGGCCACGCCGCCTCGATCGTGGATACCTTGCGCGCGCCCGCCGAACCCGTCGCCGAAGCGCCCGCCGCCGCACCGGCACCGGCACCGGCGCCGCCTGTCACCAAGCCGGTGCCGCGCTCGGAGCTGGGTCGGCGCCCGGCCGACACGCCGGTGGAACGCATCGTCACCTTGTTCGTGGTGGCGCGCGATGGCGCGCGTTTCAACGGACCGGACCTGGTCGTCGCCACCGAAAAGGCCGGGCTGGAATTCGGCGACATGGGCATCTATCACCGCCTGGTGGACGGCAAGCGCGAGCTGGGCCCCATCTTCAGCGTCGCCAACATGCTCAAGCCGGGCAATTTCGACCTGGCCCGGCTGGATGCGCTGCAGACCTCCGGCGTCAGTTTCTTCATGACCTTGCCCGGGCCGGTCCCCGCGCTCGACGCCTGGGACGCCATGCTGCCCACCGCGCAGCGACTGGCCGAGCTGCTCGACGGCCAGGTACTGGATGAGGAGCGCAATGCGCTCGGCCGGCAGGGTATCGCGCACATCCGCGACCAGCTGCGCGGCTGGGACCGTGACCACGAGGGTGAAGAAATCATCTTCGGTCGCTGAATCGCCGCGCGGGAGCGGGAGCCATGACGATTGCCTTGCGCTGGAAAATCGCCGCCGCTGTCGCCGCCCTCGTCGTGGCGATCCTGGGCTGGAACGGGGTGTCGCGCTGGCTTGCCGCCCGCCATGCCGACGAGCTGATCCAGGAAACCGAGCGCGCCGCCGCGCTACAGGCCGAACAAGCCCGTGCCAGTGCGCGCCAGCGCCACGACGAACTGGAGCGCGACCTGCGCCAGCGTCGCGAGGAGCTGGCCAGCAATTACCGCCAGGTCGCCGACCAGGCGCGCGAATACCAGGCCCGCCGCGCCGTGCAGCTGCAGCGCCAGCAGCAGGAGGCGCAGCGCGTCACCGCCAGTTACCTGCTGGACGCCAACCAGCAATGTGCCAACGGCATCGTGATCAACCGCCGCGGCTCCAGCTTCACCCAGGCTCGCGGCCGCGACGGCGGGCCGATCCGTTGCCAGGGCGACAGGGCCGCCGAACCGCTGCGCTGATGCCGGCTCACCGCTCGTTGCCCGGGGCTGCGGATACTCGATTCTCCGGCAGCGTCTTCCCCGGGCAAATCCCGAGTCCCGATGCGGTCTGCGTGGCACGGCGCCCCGGCAGGCAATCCTGGCACTTTGCCGCCGCGCGCACGGGTTACACCGATTTGGCCAGGACGATCACGGTGTCGGCGGGGCGCTCAGTGAAAAACGCCAAGCAACCACAGCACCAGCACGATCAGCAGGATGATGCCGATGCCGCCGGTCGGACGATAACCCCAGGAGCGGCTGTAGCCCCAGGTCGGCAACGCACCGATCAGCAGGATGACGAGAACGATGAGCACCAGCAGTGAAATCGACATGTTCGTATTCCTTTGTGCACGAGGAGTTGCGGAGATCGCGGACAGCATCGCGACGCCTGCACCTTCGCAGCGTCCCGGTGCAAGGGCCGTCAACGATGCGTCGCGGCGGAAGGGCTGAACATGACCCCGTTTTCGCGCGGATGACGATGGGGTGAACGACGGTTTGCTTCGTCATGCCGCGGGCTCTCTCGCGGCGGGGTGGCGGGCGTAGCTCGCACTTGAGTCACGCCGCGCTCACGACAACCGCACGCTGCCTGCATGTGGCAGCGGCGATGCTGCGGCTTTCCGATCCTGGAGTGCCCCATGTCCTTCAACCTCACCGGCCGCCGCATCGCCATCCTCGCCACCGACGGCTTCGAACAGTCCGAACTGACCGAACCCAAACGCCTGCTGGAACAGGCCGGCGCGCAGACCGACGTGATCGCCCCCGGCCACGCCGGGGAGATCAAGGGCTGGAGCGATGGCAACTGGGGCAGGGCCGTGCCGGTGGACGTGCCCCTGGACGAGGCCAAGGTCGAGCATTACGACGCGCTGGTCCTGCCTGGCGGCGTGATGAACCCGGACAAGCTGCGGCGGGTGCCCGCGGTGATCACGCTGGTCAAGGCGTTCGACGACGCAGGCAAGCCGGTGGCGGCGATCTGCCACGCTCCGTGGACGCTGATCGAAGCCGGCCTGGTCAAGAATCGCCAGGTCACCTCGTGGCCGTCGCTGCGCACCGATCTGGAGAACGCCGGCGCGCACTGGCAGGACAGCGAGGTGGTGCGTGACGGCCAGCTGATCACCAGCCGCCGCCCGGGCGACATCCCCGCCTTTGCCGACGCGATCATCGACGCGCTTGGCGCTACCGCGTAACGCCGTCGACGTCGACCTGGTCCAACGCCGACGCAGGGCGGGCACGGCCCGCCCTGCATGGTTCCGTCGCGAATCCGTGGGAGCGCACTCCGTGCGCGATGCCTTTTGCATCATGCGACGAAGAGCATCGCGCGAAAGGCGCGGGCGATCCTCAGCCGAGTTTTTCCATCACGTCGTCGAGGTTCTGGCTCAGCTCGCCGATGCCGGCCCACGGGTCGCTGCGCAGCCGCGCGAGGCGCTGGGGCGCGGAATGGATGTCGAAATCGTGGCCGCTTTTCAGCTTGCCCAGTTCTGTCCAGCGCAACGGCATCGCCACCGGCGCGCCGGGTCGTGCGCGCAACGAGTAGGACGCCACACTGGTGGCGCCGCGGCTGTTGCGCAGGTAGTCCACATAGATCAGGCCGCCGCGGCGTGCCTTGCTGGCGGTGGCGATGAACTCCAGCGGATGGGCCTGCGCCAGGGAGCTGGCAAACGCCTGGGCGAAACCCTTCACCTGCGGCCACGGGCAGCCCGGATTCAACGGCAGCACCACGTGCAGGCCCTTGCCGCCGGTGGTACGCAAAAATGATTCCAGCCCCATCTGCGACAGCAGCTTGCGCACCAGCCGCGCTGCCGCCACCACGCGGTCCCAGGCCACGTCCTCGCCGGGGTCGAGGTCGAACACCACGCGGTCGGCCAGGTCCGGCTGCCTGACGGTCGCGCCCCAGGGGTGGAACTCCAGCACGCCGAACTGAACCAGCTCGATCACCGAGCTGGCATCGCGCGGATAGATGTAGCTGGCCTGCCCGCCGGATTCCTCCTTGAGCCTGGCGCTGCCTACGTGCTTGAGGCCGGCGATCATGTGCTTCTGGAAGAAGCAGGCCTTCCCGGTACCTTCCGGGCAACGGATGACCGAGGTGGGACGGTCCACCACGCCAGGCAGGAACCAGTCCATCACGCGGGTGTAGTAGTCGGCCACTTCCTGCTTGGTGATGCCGTCCTCGGGATACACCACGCGGTCGGGATGGGTGATGGTGATGTCGGCGGCGGACATCCCGCCGCCGCGCCGTCGCCGGTTGCTGGCGGAGCGCGTGGATGGGGCGCGATCGCTGTCGCGCAGGTCTGCGGCGGACTTGTCGGTACGCATGGTCTTCAGGCTCGGTTGGCGCAGCAGGTTCTTGTTGCCGATGCCGCGGTAGTACACCTCGGCCACGGCCTTCGGTTCGACCCAGTGTGCACCGCGCAGCAGCGGATCGATCGCGGCAAGTTTCACCGTCGGTTTCTTGCTGCCCTTGTCGGTGATGGTCCTGCTCAATTGCCGCAACTGTTCGTCGGAGAAGCCGGTGCCGACGCGTCCGACATAGATCCAGCCGTTCGACACCTCCGGATCGGGTCGGGCCAGCAGCAGCGAACCGAAACCGCTGCGACTGCCCTTGGGCGGCGTGTAGCCGACCACCGCGAACTCGTCGCTTTCCAGCCGCTTGATCTTCAGCCAGTCGTCGCCGCGTCCTGCTCGGTACATCGAATCGACGCGCTTGGAGATGATGCCTTCCAGCTGCTGCTCGGTCGCCGTGCGGAACGCGCCTTCACCGTCGCCGACCGCATGGCTGCTGAAGGCGAGGTGTTTCGGCGCGTGGGCCAGCAGCCGTTGCAGCAGCGCCTTGCGTTGCAGCAGTGGTACCCGGGTCAGGTCGCTGCCTTCGAGGTAGGGCAGGTCGAACAGCATGTAGACCAGCGGCAATTGTGCTTCGCCGGACAGGGTGGCCTGCAGGCCGTTGAAATCGCTGTGTCCGCGGGCATCGAGCGCGATCAGCTCGCCATCGAGCCGGGCCGAATGCAATCCCAGCGATTCGAGCGCCTGCACGATCTCTGGCAGCCGCTCGTTCCAGGCCAGCGCGTTGCGCGACCACAGCTTCACCTCGCCGTCGGCGATCGCGGCGAGGATGCGGTAGCCGTCCCACTTCACCTCATGCAGCCACTGCTCGCCTGGCGGCGGCGACTCGCGCAGGCGTGCCAGTTCCGGTTTGAAGAACTCGGTGCCGGGTGGCGCCGGGCGCGCCCCGTCCAGCGCGGCGGCTGCCTTGGCGAGGCGCAAGCGCGGCACTTTTTTCCCCTTCGGCACGGCTTTCTTGCGTGCGGTGGACTTCTTTGCCGCCGCCCTGGTCGCCGGTGTTGTCGCGGCCGCGCGGGTGCTGCGGATCATCTTCGCGTCGAGCAGGTCGTCCGCTTCCACGTCGCCGGCGAACGCGTCCTTGGCCTTGATCAGGAACCACGCCGGCTGGCGTTCCTTGCGGCCGCTGCGCACCAGGTGCCAGCCGCCCTTGAGCCGCTTGCCGAACAGCTCGAAGCGCAGGTGACCCTTTTGCAACTGCGCTTCGGCGTCGCCTTCGGTGGTCCACACGCCGATGTCGAACTGGTCGACGTGGCCCTTGCCGTAGCCGTGTTCGATGTCGCCCTCGAAGCCGGCATAGGACACCGGATGATCCTCCACCTCGACCGCCAGGCGTTTCACCTGCGGGTCGTAGCTGGGTCCTTTCGGCACCGCCCAGCTCTTCAGTACGTCGCCCAGTTGCAGGCGGAAATCGAAGTGCCGGCGGCTGGCATGATGCAGTTGCATCACGAAGATCGCGCGACTGCCCCGGCGTCCCGCCGCGTTGTCGGCCGGTTCGCGCGTTTTCGAGAAATCGCGCTTGCGTTGATAGTCGCGCAGGTTGCCCATGATCGCTCAGCCGGTCGGGCCGCTCGTCACCGGCAGCACCGCGCCGGAAAGGCAGCTGGCGCACGACGGCGCCGCGAGGAAGACATGGGACGGCGCCAATTGCTCCGGCTGCACCGGGCGGCCCATCGCGCTGGATGCGCCGAACTCGCCGACCTTCTGCGCCGACTGGTCCGCCGAATTCGGCGAGGTCCACACCGGACCGCTGGCAGGCTTGCGTCGTTCGGCCTGTCCGGTGGCAGCCCGGATCGGACGCCGGCGTTTGACGGCGGTTCGGGCAGCCTTGCTGCGTTCGGCGACAGGCATCGGATGGCTCCGCGGTGGCGACGCGACGCACCGTAGTGCGCCCGGCGTGCGCCGCAGGTGAAGCGTGTGCGTGATTCGCACGGCACGTTTGACAGCCCCTGCACGCACAAACCGGAATAGTCTGTCGACCTGTTCGCTGCCGGAGTCTGAAGCCATGGCACGACCCATCTGGAGCGGAACCCTGTCGTTCGGCCTGCTCAACGTGCCGGTGTCGCTGATGACCGGCGAGCGCAGCGTGGACCTGCATTTCCGCATGCTGGACAGCCGCAGCAACACGCCGGTCCGGTACGAGCGCGTGAACGCCGAGACCGGGGAGGAGGTGCCTTGGAAGGAGATCGTCAAGGCGTTCGAATACGCCAAGGGCAACTACGTCGTGCTGGAGCCGGAGGACATCAAGTCGGCCGCCGCCGAGGGGCGCGAGGCGGTCGACGTGAAAGCCTTCGTCGAGGCCGACTCGATCGGCCCGGAATACTTCGAGAAGCCGTACTACCTGTTGCCGGGCAAGAAGGCGGAGAAGGGTTACGTGCTGCTGCGCGAGGTGCTCAAGCGCACCGGCCGCATCGGCATCGCGCGGGTGGTGATCCGCACGCGCGAATACCTCTCCGCAGTGGTGCCGCGGGGGGATGCGCTGATGCTGATGCTGATGCGCTACCCACAGGAGCTGGTCGACGCGGAGGATTACAAGATTCCCGCAGGGACAGCGTCGGATTACCGCATCTCGGCCAAGGAGCTGCAGATGGCCGAGCAGCTGATCGAGTCGATGAGCGACGAGTGGAATCCGGCCGAGTACCGCGACGAGTTCCGTGATCGCCTGCGCAAGGTGATCGAGAAGCGGATGAAGTCGAAAGGCGTGGTGACCACCGAACCGGAAGACGAGGAGACGATGCCGGAGAACGCCACCACCAACGTGGTCGACTTCATGTCGCTGCTGCAGCAGAGCCTGGCCAGCAACAAGCGCACGCCGGCGAAGAAGTCGGCGGCGGGCGGGAAAGGGGACAAGCGAACCACCACGACCACGGCCAGGAAGAAGTCCGCGACGAGAAAAGCGTCAGCGAAAAAGCGCGCCTCCCGCCACAAGGCAAGCTGAACTACCCCGGTTCAAAACCATGCCGAAGCCAGCGTGCAGGTGCTGGCACTGCCACGAGCACGCCAGGTGGGAGCAACCGGGGCTGTCGGCGGCGACCATTCACTTGCTCCGCTCGGCGTGCGTGCCGATACCGGGCGCTGCCGCCGTGCGCGGGTCGCTTCCGATGGGACAGGCGCAATCTCCCGGGCCACGGGCGAGCTCCCGGCAGACCGCGCGGTGCGGCAAGCGGGCGTGACACTGTCGTGCCGCAGCGATGAGGCGGCAGCATCGTTCAGACGCCACACACGCGCGCCATGGCCACCACCGACAGCAGGGCCTGCCGGCCGTACGGCTTGGGCAGGAACAGCACCTTCATGTCGCGGGCGGCGATGGATGCTTCCTCGTGCGCGGAGGTGAGCACGATCGGGGTGCGCGAGCCGCTGTCCCGCAGGCTGCGAATCAGCGAGATGCCGGTCTGGCCGCGGCCCAGATACATGTCCGTCACGATCACGCCGAAATCCTGCCGTGCTTCCGACTCCGCCACGCCGCTGGCGATGTCGTGCGCCACGATCACCGTGTAGCCTGCGTGCTGCAGCAGCAGTGCGGTGATCTCGCGGGTATCGGGGTCGTCTTCCACCAGCAGCACCCGTTTGGGAAACATGCGCGTGACTCCCGTCGTCGGCGTCGTCGTGACCTTGGCATCGGCCTGGTCCGCACGCCGTGAAAGACGTCGCAGAACGTCGGCTGCCGTTCAGCTGGCGCGACGCTCGGGGCCGCCGTCTTCGGCCGACGGCGCGCGCTGCGGTGCCGGCGCCGGCGGCATCGGCGCGGCGGATTCTTGGCCACGATCCAGCTCGCCGCGCCAGCGTGGCAGCGCGTGCGGGTAGTGCGCCTGAACGAAGGCGATCAGTCCCTCGCGCACCTGGCAACGCAGGTCGAAGTTGCGGCCCGAATCGGTGGAGCTCACCAGCATGCGCAGTTGCATCGTCTGCTCGGTGGCGTCGGTGACCTGCAGCACGCATACGCGACGATCCCACTGCTCCGAGGCCTCGCACAGGCGCTTGAACTCCTCGCGCAGCGGCGCCAGTGGCGTGCGGAAATCCAGCATCAGGAACACCGTGCCGATCAGCTGCGAACTGCGGCGCGTCCAGTTCTGGAATGGATGCTCGATGAACCAGTTGAGCGGCACCACCAGCCGGCGTTCGTCCCAGATGCGCACCACCACGTAACTTCCGGCGATCTCCTCGATGCGGCCCCATTCGCCTTCGATGATCACCACGTCGTCGAGACGGATGGGCTGGGTCAGCGCAATCTGCAGGCCGGCGATCAGGTTGCTCAGCACCGGCCGCGCCGCCAGTCCTATCGCCAGCCCGGCCACGCCGGCGGAGGCGAGCAGGCTGGCGCCGAGCTGGCGCACGCCGGGAATGGTGAGCAGGATGATCGCCGTGCCCAGCACGATCACCACCACGTCGGCAGTGCGCGCCAGCACGCGCACCTGGGTGACCACCCGACGAGCCTGCAGGTTGTCCGCGGCATCCATCGGATAGCGCCGCACCGCGGCGCCCTCGAACGCGCCGACGCAACGCACCACCAGCCAGGTGCCGGCAGCCAGCAAACCGATCAGCAACAGATGCTCGACCAGTGCCATCGGTGCCGAGTCCAGTGCGGGGCCATAGCGCAGCACCAGCAAAAGCGAGAGCAGAGGCAGCAGCCACTGCAGCGGCGCGTGGGCGCGCTGCATCAGGTCGGCGATCACCGGGCGATCGCCCGCGAGCCGCCGCAGCACGGCGTGGATCGCGACACGCAGCACCAGCGCCAGCAACAAACCGGCCACCACGGTCACGCCCAGCCGCACCGCGACATGCTGCTGCCACAACTGCCACCACACGGTGAAGATATCGGCCATGCACCCAGCCTGCACGGCGCGGTGTCGACATCGCGTGGGCATGCGGCCGGGCCATGCCCTCGAGCTTCCAGCGATGGCGCCCCGGCGAAGGCCCTTGATGCAGCGCTCGTACCCTTGCGCGCAGGGGAGGGCTGGGGTGGGATCGCTCCTGGCGAGTCAACAGCAAGCGTCACTTCTTCGGCGAAACTTGCTCACGATCGCGTCGCGCGAATCTCACGGGAAATCGGCGCGGAAACGGCGAGGATCGAGCCACGTCCCGAGGAGACCGCTCATGCCATCGCACTCCCTGCCGATCATGCTGTCCAGCGTCCCGCCATCATCCGCCGGCGATCCCGAATACCAGCCGCCCGATCCCGCACCGCCGCCGTTCCCCGATCCCACGGAACCGCAGCCCACGCCGAACGAACCCGAGCTGCCGCCGTCGCAGCCGCCCCCCGGGCGCGACCGGCCGTCGGCGGCAAGGCCGTGCAGGTGAACGCCGCCCCATCCCCGCCACCGGAGCTGCCGACGCGCGAGGGCATCCGTCGCTGGCCGCCGGATGGCTACCTGCGATTGAATGGCGCGGTCGACGTGCGCCGGCGGGCCGCTTGCACCTGCACCGAACGTTGCGGCGAGTGCCACGGCGATTGCGGCTGCGCCGCGTGCGAGCTGGCTGGCTGGTCTGGCAGGACGACCAGGCGCTGTGGGACGAGGCGGGCAATCTGGTCAACGTGGTCGAACTGGGCGCCGCACGGCGCTCACGGCCTCCCGCCGCGGATCAGCTGGGTTCGAGCCGCGCGGTGACCACGGTGGCTTCATCCTCCAGGCCGGCCGCGTGCAGCGCCCGTTCTACCGCCGCTTCGGGCAGCCGCGTGCGGCAGCTCACGAGGTCAGCTGGTCACCCGCCGCCTCGACGTACCGGCGCCGCTCACGCCAGGTTTCGGCTGTCTGCGGTTTGATGAACAGCGACAGCAGTTCGGGATGGATCGTCTTGGCCTGCGCCTCGATGCGGTTGATGCACGCCTCGATCTGCGGCGTGGTCAGTGCATCCTCGAACTCGGCGCTCAGCGTGGCCACCACCTGGTTCGGTCCCATCTGCACGGTCAGCACGCCGTTGGCGGCATGCACGCCGGGGTCCGCGGCAGCGATCGCCAGGATCGAACCGCTCACCCTCGGGTGCGCCGGTTCGCCGATCAGCAGGCCCTTGGTCTCGCGCGCCAGCAGCAGGGCAAACGAGGCCAGCACGCCGGAGATACCGAGCGAGGCGACGCCATCGAGCACAGGCGCGTCGAAGGCCTGCGCGCCCACCACGCCGGCCAGCGCGATCAGCAGGCCCAGCAAGGCCGCGCTGTCTTCCAGCAGGACGGTGAAGGTGCTCGGGTCCTTGCTCAGCCGGAACGCCTCGAAGTAGCCCAGCTTGCCCTTGCGCGCGCGGAACTCGCGCAGCGCCACCAGCCACGAAGTGCCTTCGAACAGGAACGACACGCCAAGCACCGCGTAGTTGATCCACGGCCGCTTGATCGCCTCCGGTTCGCGGATGTGCATCACGCCTTCGTAGAACGACACGCCTGCGCCTGCCGCCAGCACCAGCAGCGCCACGATGAAACTCCAGAAATACAGCTCGCGGCCATAGCCGAACGGATGGCTGCGATCCGGCGGCATGCCGGCGCGATGCAAGCCGTACAACAGCAGCACTTCGTTCACCGTGTCCACCAGCGAGTGCACGCCCTCGCTCAGCATTGCCGAGCTGCCGGACAGCCCGGCCGCCACGAACTTGGCGATCGCGATCATCAGGTTGCCGCCCAGCGCGACGTAGACCACCTTGTGCGAAGCGGAGGCCATGACTCAGCCCGCCATGCCCGATACGCGGTTGCGGTTGCCAGCCAGGCGCGTGGCGAGCGCGGATGCGTGCCGGTGCGTGGTGACGATGGTGCGTTGTTCTGACATTGGCGTGGGCTGTGCGGGCGGTCGGCTTGACTGGCGTGGCTGGCAACGCCCGCGGGGGCGGTGCATAGTGATCGCGCCACAGACTGGGGATGGCGCCGTGAGACGGTCGTGAACCATGCCGTCGCACGCGGGGTTTCTTCCTGACGGGACAGGCTGCTTTCGAATCGGGACGGGATGCGTTGCATGGCAGATTCCACCTCACCACCCCATGCGGCCGGGCACGGCGGCGACAGGAAGGGGATGAGCGACGCGGAGGATTTTTTCGAACATGCCGCGGTGGGCATGCGGCTGGTCGCGGCCGACGGCACGATCCTGCGTGCCAACCAGGCCGAGCTGGACCTGCTGGGCTATCGCCGCGACGAGTATGTGGGCCACAACCTGGCCGATTTCGATGCCGACGACGACAACCTGTGCGCGCTGCTCGCGCGGGTGCGCGCCGGCGAATCGGTGGACAAGCGGCCGGCGCGGCTGATCGGCGGTGACGGCCGGGTGCGCCAGGTGCAGATCAGCTCCAGTGGACGCTTCGAGCGCGGCCAGTTCGTGCACTCGCGCTGCATCACCATCGACGTCAAGGACCAGAACTCGCGCCAGCGCGCCACGGCGGAGCGCGGTCGCCTCTCGCAGCAGTTGCTGCAGGCCTTGCCGATCGCCGTGCATGGCACCGATGCCGGAGGCGCCATCACCTTCTTCAATGAAGCGGCCGTGGAGCTGGCCGGGCGGCGCCCGATGCCGGGCGAGAAATGGTGTCTGTTTGCGCGACTGTTCCAGGCCGATGGCGCGCCGCTGCCGCACGAGCAGTGCGCGATGGCGCGGGCGGTGCGCGAAGCGCGGGCGATTCATGGCGACATCGCCTTGGCACAACGGGCCGATGGCCGGCGGATCGCGTTCGCCGCCTATTCCACGCCGTTGTTCGACGGGGGCGTGCTGACCGGCGCGGTGAACATGCTGGTGGACATCCCCGATCCGCGTGAGGCAGGGCAGGCCAGCAAGGATCTGAACAGCCACCTGAAGCGACGGATGGCCGAGCGCACCCGCGTCGCGGAAGCCGGCATGGCGGGCGTGAGCCGCAGCGAACGGTATTTCCAGCTGCTGGTGTCCAACGTGACCGACTACGCGATCTTCATGCTGGACCCGCGCGGCATCATCACCAACTGGAACACCGGCGCGGAACGCATCAAGGGCTACCGCGCCGAGGAGATCATCGGCCAGCATTTCTCGTGCTTCTATCCGCCGGAAGAACGCAGTCGCGGCACGCCACAGACGGCGCTGGAAACGGCCAGGCGGGAAGGCCATTACGTGGCCGAGGGATGGCGGGTGCGCAAGGACGGCAGCCGCTTCTGGGCCAGCGTGGTGATCGACCCGATATACGACGATGGCGTGCTGGTCGGCTACGCCAAGATCACCCGCGACATCTCGCGGCGCCGGCAGGCCGAGACGGCGCTGGCCGAGAGCGACCAACTGGCACGCGGCATCATCGACTCCGCGCTGGACGGTTTTGCCCAGCTCGATGGCGCCGGCCGCATCGTGCGCTGGAACCCGCAGGCCGAGGCAATGTTCGGCTGGTCGCGCGCGGAGGCCCGCGGCAAGCCGCTGGCGACCCTGGTCGGTCCGCCCGGTCATCCCGAGCGACTGTTGGCCGACCTCGAACCCAGCCCGGCGCGGGGCGCCAGGCGCGGGGCGACACGGCAGAGCGAGATGGTCAACCGCGTGGGCGAAACGATCCCGGTGGAACTGAGCGTCAGCAGCCTGTCCTTGCACGGCGAATCGCGTACCAACGTATTCATCCGCGACCTCAGCGAAAAGATCCGGATCGAAGCGCAACTGCGCCAGGCGCAGAAGATGGAAGCCGTCGGCCAGCTCACCGGCGGCCTGGCCCACGACTTCAACAACCTGCTGCAAGGCATCATCGGTTCACTGGATCTGATCCAGCTGCACGCCAGCTCGGGCGACGCCGCCACGTTGCAGCGTTTCGTCCAGGGCGCGCTCAACTCGGCCAATCGCGCTGCGGCGACGACGCATCGCCTGCTGGCCTTCTCTCGCCGCCAGCCGCTGGACCCGCGTCCGGTGGCGGCCAACCCGTTGATCGCGTCGATGGAAGAACTGCTGCAGCGCACGCTCGGCGAGGCGGTGACGCTGCGCTTCGAGCTGGCGGACGACTTGTGGTTGACCCTGTGCGATCCGAACCAGCTGGAAAGCGCCTTGCTGAACCTGACCATCAACGCGCGCGACGCGATGCCCGACGGCGGCGACCTGCTGATCCGTTCGAGCAACCTGGACGCGGGCTCGATCGAGAGCGGCAACTGGCTGGAGGCGGACAGCGGGCAATACATCTGCATCGAGGTCGTCGACAACGGCACCGGCATGGCCCCGGAGGTGCTGGAGCATGCCTTCGAGCCGTTCTTCACCACCAAGCCGACCGGGCGGGGCACCGGCCTGGGCCTGTCGATGGTCTATGGTTTCGCACGGCAGTCGAACGGCTATTGCGACATCCGCAGCGCGGCGGGAGAGGGCACCTCGATCAAGCTCTATCTGCCGCGCCATGTCGAGCTGGCGCGCCCAGGGCACGATCAGGCCGAGGCCACCCCGCGCCCGTCGAACGGCGAAGTGGTGCTGGTGGTGGAAGACGAACAGGTGGTGCGCCAGGTGGTGGTAGAGGTACTGCACCAGCTGGGCTACGCGGTGCTGGAGGCGCCGGACGCCGATGCCGCCCTGGCCGCGTTGGAATCGCACGGCCACTTGCACATGCTGATCTCCGACATCAGCCTGCCGGGCATGAGCGGCCGCTCGCTGGCCGACACGCTGCGCGCGCGCCAGCCCGAACTGAAAGTACTGCTGATGACGGGCTATGCCGCCGACGCGGCCTCAAGCAAGGGTTTCGCCGCCGGCATGGAGCTGATCACCAAGCCGTTCACGGTGAGCGCGCTGACCGAGCGGTTGCAGCGGATGCTGGGCGATGTCGCGGACGGCGACGACGCGAACTGAGCCGGTCGGGTTGCTCAACCGCCCGCCGAAGCGGGCGGCGAAGCCAGCAGCTCGCGCACGATCTGCTGCAGCGTATCCACCGACACCGGCTTGTTCACCATGCGAACCCGCGGAAACTCCTGCGCCAACCCGCTGAGGTCGCCACCGGACATCACTGCAAACGGGACGTTGCGCTTCTGCAAGGCGGCCATCACCGGCCACGCATTCTCGCCGCGCAAGCCCACGTCGATCATCGCCGCATCGAGCCGGGTGGCCTCGACGTCGTTGAGCGCGTCGACCAGATTGAGGTCGACCAGCACCTCCAGGCCCATCGCCCGCAGCGTGTCTTCCATCACCATGGCCACCACGGGGTCGTCTTCGACCACCAGCACGCGCTTGCAGTCTTCCATTTCCGCTTCCATTTCCGTGACCCTGGCGCCCGTCAAAGTCGCATTGTAGGCCGCCGACGGCGGTTTGGGATCGCCGTCCGGGGTGTCCGTCTTTCCCCGTTGCGTTCGCGGTTCAAGCCTTGCCGCGCGAGCCACCGACTTGCTTGGCCAGTTCGACCTTGCGCTGTTCCATGCGTGCGCCCAGTGCCTTGAGCTCGGCGGCCGAAAGCAGCTTCTTCGCCTCCTTGAACATCTCCTCCTCTTCCTCCTTGACGTGGTGTTCGACCAGTTCGCGCAACACCTTGGCGCGGCCGGAGAACTGCTCGCTGCCGACGTCGGTGTCGAGCAGGTCTGGGAGCACCAGATCGCCGGCGGCGCGATGCTCCTCCAGCGCCTCGAAGTACATCTTTGCATGAGGGTCGGCAGGGATCCACCCAAAAACCGGCAATTTCTCGCCTAAGGTGTGGCCCCCGCTTAGCCCCCGCTTAGGAATTACGTCGCTGTAGGCTGTCGCTCTACCGTCTCTTCGTTGTCCAGCTCAGCGGCTGCCGCCTCCTCGGCCGCATGAAGAATGCGGCGAGCAAAGTCGATGGGCGTGACCTCCCTGCTCGTGTCGACGGTGTAGTCGCCAAAGCGGTTGATGTGCGCGGTCCGATAGGGCGACAGGCCGGCCAGTACCTCCGGACTGATCTCGACGCCCTCATCGCGGAGCTCGGCCAGGACCCGGGACATCTGCTCGACGTTGTGGAGGATGACCAGGTTCGCCACCAAGTGGTTGTAACCGACGATTTTCTGCTGCTCATGCAGCACGTTCTCGGCGATGATCCCCTGCCCGCCGAAGAAGGCCCACTTAGTGAAGTTGTTGAACTCCTCGCTCTTGTTGGTCGCCGCCTGGATCGTCTTGCGTACTTCCGCATCGTCGATGTAGCGCAGCAGGAACAAGGTGCGGATGACCCGCCCTAGTTCTTTGAAGGCGAAGTAGAGCTTGTTCTTGCGGCTGTAATTGCCCAACCGGCGCAAAATGGTGGAGGCAGAAATCTTGCCCGTTTTGATCGAAACGGCCACGCGCAGCATGTCGTGCAGATGGGTTTCGATCAGGGTCCAGTCGATGCTCCCGTCGCCAAACAGCGCCTGGATGTTGGGGTAAGACGCTTGCGGGTCCGGCTTGGAAAGCGAGAGGTCTTTGATGTTTCGGATGCGAGGCATGAGATCGATGCCCAGCAGATGGGCTAAGCCGAACACCGGGAAGTTCTGGGCTTGTGTATCACCGTGCACCGTGTCCGGCCGGATCTCGGATCGATTTTCGATCAACCCATCGAGGATGTAGATCGCTTCATAGGCGCCGCAAGGAATGAAACGGCTGAAGAGCGCGATGTACTTGTCGGACACGTGGTAGTAACCAATGCCACCGTAGCCGCCATAGCGGATGTGGTATTCCGAGAGCAGGTTTTGCTCGTAGACGCTCCACTTCGTGCCATCGGCTGACGCGGATTTACCGCTGCCCCAGTAGCCGGGAAGCTCGAACTTGTTGTAGAGATTGATCGTATCGACCGTGGCACGCTCCAGGGTGTCTTCTGTCACGTACTTGAGGTTTAGCCAAGCGGTCTGCCGACGACTGAAGCCGCGTACCGATCTCGCGGTCTGAGTGGGTCCGAGGTTGCAGCCATAGCAGAACAGCGTGGTCACGACGCGGTGGTGCAAGTCACGCACGCGCGCTTGGGTGCCGGCGAGCGGCTTAAAGTGTCGGTTCAAGTCCGCCCAGCTGGTGGCATCGACCAGCACATCGACGATGCTCGTTTCGGGCAAGCGCTCGGTGATGAGGCTGTCGACCAGCGCGATGGCCTTGGACAATTCCGTGCGCGGCAGCTTCCGGAGGATCAGCCGACCGTCAACAATGTCGGCGTGCGCGTTCTCGGGAAAACGAGCGTCCACCTCGCGGCACTTCGTTCGAAGTTGCTCCCGCAGTTTTTCGACGAAGGTTGTAGGCTCGGTCGCGATACCGGATACCTCACCGTAGTTGTCCAGTTCTTCCTGGAAGGTGCTCTCGTCGACCAGCTCTTCGCGATAGTCGTCATAGCGCTCCCCGCCGGGGATAAACAGGTCGCCTGACTTCAACTCGTCCTTGATCTGGAAGAGCACCGCCAGTTCGAAGTAGCGCCGTTGCATCCAGCCCACCCGGTCCACACCCCAATCCTTGGGGAACACATGCCGCCGCCAGTTCGCCGACAGCCAACCAAAGTCATGGTCCAAGCTCAGTCCCAGCGATGCCGCCTCCACCACATCCCTGCGCTGGGCCCGTAGTGCTGCCAGCGCTTTGATCAGGCGTTCCATGGCGGGATCTTGGGATGAGGTGCGTAGCTCCATCACGTCCAGGCAGTTGAGCAGCAAGGCTCGCTGCTGGGCGTACGGCTTGGCCAGGAACGGCAGGAAGTTCTTACCGGCATAGGCCATATGCTCATCGCATTCGGCGAGCGTTCTGGTCAGGTCCGACCCGATGGCATCGCCAATGGCATCAATACGCTGGCTGTCGGTTCCGTCCACTTGATAGGCCTGAAGGATCTCTTTCAGTTGCGCTACGAGGTGGTCGGTGCGCTTCAAATGCTCCACCTGGTAGGCCATCAAATTCTTCTGAGCGGTGTTCTCCAGGTTCTGCAGCAATCGAATGAAGAGGTCCGCCGCATCGTCCAAGGCCTTGCCGTGCCGGGAACGGATGAACACGGCGGCCAGGGCATAACGCTTGGCAGGCTTGAGCTCGGCCAACTCGCCGGCATCCAGTGCTCGCGCCATCGCCCGGAAATATTTCAGCTTGGGCACCGGTACTTCGAGCGCAGGAATCATCGCGGCGAGCTTTTGTAACCGGTCGATGTGCTGCAGATAAAAGCGCACCTCCTTGTTCCCGGGACGCTTGGGTTCGCGCTTCAGGGCCTGCCAGCCGCTATGCGTGTCGCCCGCAGTGACGACTAATAGCTCATCGACCCTCTTGCGCGCCGCTGGCGTCAGCAACGCAGCGATGCGTTCGAAATGGCCTTCGTGGACGCTTTCACGGGCGGCCGTGGCGATGTCATCCAGCGTGCGAAAGGCGGGCAATTCATACCGGTGGTGGTAGAGCTCCTCGACCATCACGTTGATGATGTCCGGCAGCATGTGCTTGGTCTGGGCCGCTTGCTGAGCCACCGTCCGCAGCCACTGTCGTCCGGGCTCGCCCAAGGGACGCACGTTCAAGTACTGCCGAATCTGGGCGATGTGATCGCGCTTCATGCGCGAGGCGTCGTAGGTATCCAGATCGCTGGCACTGAAGGCGCGCCGGTAACCCAAGGCGTCAGCCACATGCCGCACGATGCGATCAGGTATCTGGCTCAGTGCGCCGAAGTGCCCGCGGTGAGGAAGGGTTTTCAGGTGAAGCATCACGGCCAAACGGATGGCCGGTTGCTTGCTCAAGGCCTGCACGAAGGCCAGCTCGTCCGCGGAGGGCGTGAAGTGCAGATCCAGCTCGCGGGCGGTGGGGTCTTGCTTCAGTCGCGGATAAGCGGTCTCGTGAGGTGCTGTCATGCGTCTTGCATCTCCGGTGTCAGGCGAGAGGTCAGTTCCAGTGGCGCTCAGCGGCTTCGTCGTGAAGCGATGCGTCCAATTGCAAGTCGTGGTTGTCTGCGATGCGATACAGGTCTTCGATCAGTTCGAATGCCACCTGGTCCAGGTCGAGGTCATCCGTCGCCTCAACCTGAAGTTGGTAGCGGGTACGGTCGGGATTAACGGCAACACCGCGGTGCGGTGACAGACAGAGGGTTTCGATCGTCTGCCGCGCTTTGGCGGCGCTGCGGCCCTTCCGCCGGGGCGTCAGGCGTAGCGTGAGCATCAAGGTGACGGTCACCGGCGGTTGGCTGGCCGGTGCAGGCAAGGAAGCCGGCGGCAATTCCGAAATTGCCATGCTGGCGAGGGCTGTTTCG
The DNA here is from genome assembly GCF_052978205.1 of Rhodanobacter sp. UC4452_H20. The sequence continues at coordinate 1,050,255 of NZ_CM129662.1, forward strand.
ATACGCTGCTGGCCGAACGCATCGGGTGCGTCGATGTATCGCAGTGCCGAGTGCATGTCTTTCCAGCCGACGTACTCCATCAGGGCGCGTACGTCCCAACCATTGGCGCTGGCCCATCCGGCAAACCCGCGCCGTAGCGAGTGGCCGCTGTAACTTTCCGGCGAGGCCAAGCCGGCGCGGATGAAAAGCCGCCGTAGCAAGGGCACCACGCTGTTGGCATGCAAGGCGCCGGCTCTGATCCCGCCCGTGCGGGTGATGCCACGAAACAGCGGGCCCTCGGTGAGCCCCGCCATGGCAATCCAGTCGAGCGTCGCCGCCACCGGGCACCACCGGCTGAGCGCGGGCACCCGATAGGTGGTGCCGACGAATTGCCGGTCTGTTTTGCTGCGCCCCAAGAAGCACGTCATGCCATGGCCAGGAACCGCCGTCACATGCTCGCTGTGGAGGCCGACCAGTTCGTCAACGCGGAAGCCGCGCCAAAATCCCAGCAAGAGCATGGCGCGATCGCGACGGGCGCGTAGCGCGGCAGCACGGTCCCCTCGCTGATCCGCCGCTGCGACAGCGGCATCAAGCCAATCGGAGACCCGGGCGACAGCGGTGAGCTGCAAGGGGGAAGCACGCTTCTCGCGAGCCGGGTGCAGCGCCTGGATGCCTTTAAGCGTCTGTTTGACCCTCGCCGCCGTGGTGGGATCGGCAAAGCCGTGCGTCTGGTGCCATTGCGAAAGCGCTGCCAGCCGCTGTCGGAGCGTATTGATCGATAGCGTGGTCGCATGAGCCGCAAGGTATTGCGCCACAGTATCCGCCGTGGCCGGTAGCAGGCCGCCCCAACTCACCTCGAAGTGGCGCACCGCTGAGGCATAACTGCGTTGCGTGTTTTCCCGCTGCGCCGCTTCGAGATAGGTTTCAAGCGAGTGAGAGGTCATCGTCACGATCAGGCGGCGGAGGCTTGATGCCCGCTAGGGGCGCCCATGCATGATGTACCGTGCATTATGCTCACGGCCATCCACGGCGGCAGTCCAAGGAAAGCACCTGTGACTGTGCAATTGCGGAGGGCATTATGACCCAACCCGATGATCGTCTTGGCATGCCTGAGAGTGCCTTTTTGGCAGCGACGGAAAGTCATGGGGGCGAACAACCCGGTGCTGCGCTCGGGCATGGATATTCCGGCCTGTTCCGAAATTGCCAGAATGTCGGTCGAGGCGCTCTTTTCCTTCCTGATCGACTGGATGTGGGAGAGCCCCTCTGAACTTATCCCCAGCAACGAACAGATCGCACAGGTGCGCGCCCTCCTGCTTCAGCGTCATGACGCCCTCCAGCCGGATGTACAGCGTCTGATAGACGAGTGCAATGCGTACCTGAAGGAGTGATGGCGGTGGCGCTGTTCGATGGCCGTCGCTTCCGCTTGCGCCCGATGGTGGATCACTTCACCCCACGAATGCCTAGATATCGTGATCGACCCGTCGCTACGCGGCGAGCATGTGGCCGAAGCGATGGCGCGCCTACTGGCCCAGCGTAGCCCGGCTGCGATCAAGGTCGATAACGGCAGCGAGTTTGCCGGCAAGGTAATGGACCGATGAGCATATGAGAATGGCGCGGAACTGGACTTTTCCCGACGTGGCGCGCCGACCGATAACGCGCTGGTGGAAGCCTCAATGGCCGGCTGCGGCAGGAGTGTCTGAACGAATATTGGTTCTGTCGCTCGGGGGATGCGCGGAGCAAAATCAAAGCGTGGCGGGGCTTTTATAACGAGGAGCGCCCCCACACTGCACTGGCATGGAAAACCTCTGCGGAATTCGCCCGAGAACACGGGTCCCAAGCGAATTCTCAGGTGCCAAAGAAGATCGGGATCCCTACCGGCCGATGGCCCTGGAATCGGGGGTCGGGCAGATGTTTTCCTCCAACAGATTGACGGTTCCTTGGGTAGGGACCACTCGGGTCGAAGGATGTTTTCCGGCGGGCCAAATGGACAAGTGGCAACCCGGAGCTTAGAGTAGTTTCATATTTCACTAAATTGCGTATTCATGAAGCGCACGAGCGACCCCCTACACCAACGCGCGGCTGACACGGCGAAGCTGCTGCGCGCCCTAGGCAACGCTTCGCGGCTGTTGATCCTGTGCCGGCTGTTCAAGGGCGGGGAGACCTCAGCGGGAGCGCTTGCCAAGGAACTGGGCCTGGGCCTGTCCGCGCTGTCCCAGCACTTGGCCCGGATGCGCGAGGAAGGCCTGGTCAGCCAGCGTCGGCAGGCGCGCCAGTTGTTCTACCGTATCGACGAGCGCGCCTCCGCCCAGTTGCCAGCCATTTTGTCGGGCATCTGCGTCGAGGGCGCGTCAGTCACCACTGAAGGAGATGATGGCATGAACAAGCGGGCATCCACTCTTGGCGTCATTCTCAGCCTTGCGCTGACAAGCACCGGCGCGATGGCGGGCGATGGTTTCTGGCAGAACCCTGTCATCCATTCGGCCGGTCACATGCACGAACTGCCCCACGCGGCGTATCAGCCGGACGCCAAGGCCAGCTACAAGGTCGTGTTCAGCCTGACCGGCGCGACCGCCAAGCCGGATCAGATCAACCCGGGGCTGGAACGGGTCGCACGCACGGTCAACCTCTATGCGAGCGCGGGCGTACCGCTCAGTCATCTGCACTTCGTGGCGATCATCGCCGGTGGCGCCACCGCCATCACGCTGGACGATCTGCATTATCGCAAGCAGTTCACTGTGGCCAATCCGAACCTGCCGGTGATCGGTGAGCTGCGCAAGGCCGGTGTGGACGTGGCGGTCTGCGGCCAGGCGGTGGCCGAGCACGGCTACCCGTACGAGGCGATCGACAAGCAGGTGACGCTGGCCTTGTCCCTGCTTACCACGGTCACCGAGTTGCAGCAGAAGGGGTACGCCCTGATGCCCCTGTGACCTCCACGTGCCGATTCAAAGGAGCTTCGCCATGCGTGACTTCCGCCGCCGGACCCGCGCGCTCGCGATCGTCCTGCTGATGCTTGCCGGCGCCACTACCACCGCCGCTGCAAGCAGCACCGGCAAACCGGACTACCTGCCGCCGTGGAATCCCACGCCGGCCGGTGGCGTGCACTTCAGCTCACCGCCGGTGGATGCGATCGCTGACCTGCATGGCGACGTGGTCGATCCGCAGCTGGTGGTGTTCTTCGCCGGCAACCAGTTCATGGTGGTGCATGACCTGCTGGCCGAGTTTCGTACCGCCCATCCAACGTACCAGCGCATCTTTGTTGAGACGCTGCCGCCGGGAATCCTGGCCAAGCAGATCGAGACCGGCTCGCTGGTCATGGGCAATCTGCGCATCGCAGTGCGTCCGGACGTCTTTACCGCCGGCAAGGGCTCGATCGCCGAGCGCCAGAAGCAGCACGGCTGGTTCGCCGAAACGTACGACTACGCCCGCAACCCGCTGGCCATCCTGGTCGCCAAGGGCAATCCCAAACACATCCGCGGGCTGGCCGACCTGGGCCGGACGGACGTGCGCGTGAGCATGCCCAACCCAGCCTGGGAGGGCATCGCGCGGCAGATCGAGGCGAGCTACCGCAAGGCCGGTGGCGAGGCGCTGGACAAGGCGATCATGCAGACCAAGGTCGCCGACGGCAGCACCTTCCTCACCCACATTCATCATCGGCAGTCCCCCTTGCGCGTGCTGCAGGGAGAGTCGGATGCGGCGCCGGTGTGGTCCACCGAGGCCTACTTCCAGGAGCACATCCTGCATCACCCGGTCGAGACCGTGGCGATCCCGGCCGAGCAGAACTCGATCGCCACCTATACGGCCGCGCGCGTGAAGGATGCCCCGCATCCGCAGGCGGCAAAGGATTTTCTCTCGTTCATGCAGAGCCAGGCCGCACAGGCGATCTATCGCAAATACGGTTTCCAGCCCGTCCACGAAGGGGCGACACGATGAGCTATCGGCGTCGGCCGCTGGCAGGCCCTCTCCTGGTCCTTGCCCTGAGTCTGTTCGCGGCGGCCCCCGGCGTATTCGCCACCGACGCCGCCGCCATCGCAAGTCAGGGCAACGGCAAGGGCGCTCCGCCCTGCCAAAGTTGCCACGGTGCCGACGGTGCCGGCCAATCGGCGGCGGGGTACCCGCGCCTGGCGGGCCTGAACGCGTCGTACCTGCGCCAGCAGCTGGATGATTTCGCCAGCGGTGCACGCAACAACCCGGTGATGAAGCCGATCGCCACCGCGCTCACCGAGGAGGAGCGCCAGACGATGGCGGCCCATTACAGCCAGCTGCCGGTTCCGCCGGCGCTGCGCAAGCCGGCCGCGCCGATGCCGGCTGCGGACAGCGTCGGTGCCGTGCTCGCCACCCGCGGGCGCTGGTCGCAGCAGGTGCCCGCGTGCGAGCAGTGCCATGGGCCGGGCGGCGTGGGTGGCGGGGCGAGCTTTCCGCCGCTGGCCGGACAGTCGGCCACCTATATCGCCGCGCAGTTGAAGGCCTGGAAGCTAGGAATGCGGCATAACGATCCGCTGCAACTCATGCAGCACATCAGCAAGAAACTGGACGACAACGACATCAACGCGATCGCCGCCTGGTTCGCTGCCCAGCCACTGCAAGCCACGGGGGAACAGCCATGATGCTCAGGTCAGCGCAGGTCCTTGGGTGCCTTGCCTTCGTAGCGTTGGCCGCTTGCTCCGGCAAGGGGCCGGCCGCAGCGGGGACCCCCGCCGCTGCAACGTCGGGCGGTGCGGCGACGTCGGCTGGGAATGCCTCGCCGACACACGCACCCGCAGCGCTCCCGACTGATGCCGGCAAGCCGCTGGCGTTTTCGCCGCCGCCCGAGTCGGCCATTCCCGCCGGTCCGTTCGGCGATGTCGTGCGGCAGGGCCGCGAGCTGTTCGTGCACACCGACACGCTGGCCAAGGCCTATGTCGGTAATGGGCTCACGTGCGCCAACTGCCACCTTGACGCCGGCCGTCTGGCCAACTCGGCGCCGATGTGGGGCGCCTACGTGACGTACCCGCAATACCGAAGCAAGAACAAGCATGTGAACAGTTTCGGCGAACGCATGCAGGGCTGCTTCAAGTTCAGCATGAACGGCAAGGCGCCGCCGCTGGACAGCAAGGAGATGGTCGCGCTGGAAACCTATGCCTTCTGGATGGCCAGCGGCGCCCCGGTGGGCGCAAAGCTTGCCGGAGCCGGCTATCCGAAGAAGGGATTCAAGCCACCGCAGCCGCCCGACTATGCGCGCGGCGAGAAGGTATTCGGCGCCAACTGCGCGCTCTGCCACGGCGCCGACGGGCAGGGCCAGAAGGTGGCCGGCGAGTACGTCTTCCCGCCGCTGTGGGGACCGGACTCGTTCAACTGGGGCGCGGGTATGCACCAGTTGGACAACGCTGCCGCGTTCATCAAGGCGAACATGCCGCTCAGCCGTGGCGGCAGTCTGAGCGACCAGGATGCCTGGGACGTGGCGATGTACATGGACGCGCACGAACGTCCGCAGGACCCGCGCTTCAAGGGCGATCTGGCCGCGGCCCGCAAGCAGTACCACGACTCTCTCATGTCGCTGTATGGCACCACGGTCAATGGTCACCTGCTGGGTTCGGCGCCTAGCCAGCCCGCAAAGAAGTAGGAGGATGTCCATGATTTATTCGTTCGATCGCCGCCACCTGGCTGGGTGGTGCGCGCTTGCGCTCGCGACAGGCGCGGCCGCTCCCGCCACGGCGGCGGACACGCCGGTCGGCGCGACCACCTTCAACGGCAAGATCTTTCTCGACGCCACCCATCTCAACCAATACAAGAACGGCAAACGCACCAAGCTGAGCCCGAACGGGGCGGACCTGCGGCGCTTCTACATCGACATCGATCACCGCTTTAGCACCATCTGGTCGGCCCACCTGACCACCGACATCAACTGGACCCGCAACCAGTCGCCGACCGACCTGTGGGTCAAGCAGGCCTACCTGGAAGGCGCGTTCAGCAAGGCGCTGGTGCTGCGGTTCGGTTCGGCGTACCTGCCCTGGAACTCGCTGGTCAACAGCTGGTACGGCTACCGCTACGTCGAAAAGGAAATGATCAACCGGCTCAATTACGGGGTCGGGGCCGACTGGGGTGTGCACATGCTGGGCAAAACCGGCGGCGAGGGTCAGATCCAGTATGCCGTGTCGGCGGTCACTGGCGGCGGCTTCAAACAGCCGCGCACCGGTGACCGGGCGGATGTCGAATCGCTGGTGGGCTGGCAACCGACCAAGCACTCGATCATCGCCATCGGTGGCTATGACGGCAAGCGTGCGCTGGGTGGCGGCAACCTGCCGGTGTACAACACGGCGCGTCGCTGGGATGCCATGGCCGCTTACGCCGACAAGCGTTTCCGGCTGGGCGTACAGTATTTCAGGGCCACCGACTGGAACCAGGTGCGCTCGCCCAAGGGCGATCGGGCCAGCGGCTGGTCGGCATGGGCCAGCGTGCAGCTCAACCCGCAATGGGCCCTGTTCGCGCGGCACGATCGGGCCGACACCAGCGAACTGCTGGATCCGGCGCGCCGCGAACGCTATACGAACTTCGGCCTGGAATGGAACGTCAACCGCTCGCTGCAGCTGGCGGCGGTCTACAAGCGCGAGCGCCTCGCCAATGCCTCGCGTGCGCTGGCTTCCTCCAACGAGGTGGGTGTGTGGGCGCAGATTGCCTACTGAGGCCTGCTGAGTGCAGCTCGTTCCGGCAGGACCGTTCCCTTGCCACTGAACAGCCTGCTCGTGCTGGCCGGCTGGGGCAGGGCGATCGCGGTCGGTGGCTGGCTGCAGCGTCGCGGCCGACCTTCCACCGAAGCACAGTTGTGGCGCCTGCTACTGGCGGGGGTATTGGCTGCGCGGCTGGCATTCGTCGTGCGCTGGTGGCCCGAGTATGCCGGCCACCCGCTGGCCATGCTGGACCTGCGCGATGGCGGGTTGTCGCGCTGGGCCGGCAGCCTGGCCGTGCTCGCCGGCGCGGCATGGATCGGTTGGCGACGCCGCCCGCTGCGCGAGCCGATGGCCTGGGCGTTGCTCGGCGCCGTGCTGGTCAGGTGGTTGAGCAGCCTGGTGGCGCGGCGGCTGGACATTTCCATGCTGCGCGTGCTGGACAATTATGATCAGAGTTCCGGCAACCTGCGATCACTTTGCTGGTTGGTGCGGATCATCAGCCGCAAAGTTTTCTCTCGACTCGTTCATTGCTGGGTGGTGACTGTTCGCCTTCGGGAAGGCTACTTGCCGATGAGCCGGGGCATCGACGGCGGGCTGATTTCAGCTGAGAAAGCTTGGTTGCTGTGTCTTGGCTGGAGGATAGAATTCGCCGAGCGGCTGATTCGGCCACTAGCTCCGAAACTGGCTGAGCCACTACCTGCTACAAGAGGGGGGCGATTGACGCGTCTGTCGCGACAATCTATCAATGCGCAGCTGTATCAGAGCGCGGCAAGGATAGGTGCGCGATAAGGCCACCCGTGTCTGGTGCTTCGAAATCCAATGCCCCATCGAAGCGTTTAGCGATCGCGGCCGTGATCGACAAACCAAGCCCACTGCCTTTCGCACCGCGCTGGTACCCATTCTGGTCATTGCCTTTACGCCAGAAGCGCTGAGTCAGATTTTGCGTGCTCTGGCCAGATGGCCAGTCACCGTGATCGCGCACCGTAAACACAAGTTGCGTCGATGTGGCTTGTATATCGAGTACGACACGCTCGCTTTTCGGTGTGTGGCGCAGCGCATTCTCCAGGAGATTGCGTAACGCTGCCGCAGCCAACTCCAGCGATATGCCCACCGCAATAGTGGGCGCGGCATTGTCGAGGGCCACGCGCGCGCCGTCGACGAGATCTGCCAATGCGGTGTCCACGATCGACGCACAATCTGCTGGAGCAGTCTCGTATCGGTGTCGGTCAGATTCGACGCGCGCCAGCAAGAGCAACTGGTCCAACGTTTGCTGCAAACGGGCGATTCCAGTTTCTGCATTGACCAAGGCAGCGCGCGCCTCCCCGGCTGGCAACCGGCTGGCCAACTGGACATGCGTCTTGATGACGGTCAACGGAGTGCGAAGCTCATGCGCGGCATTGCTGGTAAATCGTTGTTCTCGCATCAGCACGTCGCCGGTACGCACTAGCAACCGATTGAGGGTATCGATCATCGGCGTCAGTTCGACGGGCACATCGTCGATCCTGATTGGCGTCAGTGTCTCCGGATCCCGGCGCGACAGCTCGCCGCGCAAAACTTCGAGCGGTCTTAGTCCACGACGTATGCCAAGCCAAAGCACGGCGAGGCTGCCCAATAACGCCACCACGAACGGAACGGTAGCGACCACGGCTACGTTGCGCTGCAGGGTCACACGTTCGGCCAGCCGGTCAGCCGTCGTTATATGCAATCCGTTCTGGATATAGGTAAACAATCGCCACTGTTGACCGTCGATGAGACGGTCGGTGAAGCCCGGCGCTGGTGCATCGAGTCGACCTGCGAAATCGCCATGCGTGCGCACGAGCAACTCGCCCCTTGGCGAAGTGATCTGGCAGGCGACACCCGTACTCTGCGGCATGGACAGCATAGGCTTGCCGACCTGGGCCCAGGCGCCGTTGGGGAGTTGTGCAACCAGCCCGGCCACCATGCGCGCGGAGGCGGCCAGTCGTTGATCGAGCGTCTGGCGCATTTGGTTTCGTAAATCGCTGTACAACCACGCTGCTGCGAGCGCCCAAAGCACGCAAAACGACAAACCGAGACTGATCAGCAATCGTCGGCGCAGGCTCATGTCGGGTCGTCGCCGTCAAGCGCGCCCGGCTCGCCGAGTCGGTAACCCAGCCCACGCACCGTGCGGATCAGTCCGTTACCGAGTTTGCGACGTAGATTAAAGATATGCACGTTGACGGCATTGCTTTGCACCTGCGTATCCAGGCCGTAAAGCGTGTCTTTGAGCTGTTCGATATCCAGAATCCCGCCCCGCGCGTTGAGCATTTTCTCCAACAACGCGAATTCGCGTCGCGTGAGTTCGACTTCGCGACCATCACGCCAGACCTGGCGGTTGTCGGAATCGACACGTACCGAACCATGTTCGATAAGCGAGCTTGCGCGCCCCGCAGCACGGCGCAGCAATGCGTGCAGACGCGCGGTCAACTCATCGAGATCGAAAGGCTTCAGCAAATAGTCGTCGGCGCCCGTCTGCAATCCAGCGATTCGATCGGCGACCCCGTCGCGTGCGGTCAGCACCAGAACGGGCACGGTCACATCTTGGGCACGCAAGTCGCGCAGCAAAGTCAGTCCGTCGGTATCGGGCAGGCCAAGATCGAGCACAACAACGTCGCTTTGCAGGCTCGCAAGCGACCGTCGCGCATCGGCCGCGGTTGCGACCCAGTCGACTGTGAAGCCGACGAGCCGGAGCCCCGTACCGATGCCCGATGCCATCAGTCCGTCATCTTCAATAAGCAGTACGTGCATGGCGAGCTTGCGATGAGCTAAACGACAGTATAGCGGCTGTGGTTCTGTCAAAGCCGGATTCAGTTAATCCTGACTTAATAGTCACCGGCGAACATGCCAGACTCTTCAATCAACTGAGTCGAGATGTCCCGTCTAAGCGTCTTTTTTGTCGTTGCGCTTGCTGGTCTGCTCATGATGCCGTCGACGACTGCGATGGCGCAAATTGGCAGCAGCGACTTCCTGCCCGTGGAGCAGGCATTTTCCTATGGAGTCAAGGTCAGCGCCGACAATACGCTGACCATCACATGGGACATCGCGCCCGGCTATTACCTGTATCGCCACCAGCTCAAGTTCGAAGACAAGACCGGACCCATCGCGGATGTCCGGATGCCCGACGGCGAACCGATCGAAGACGATTTTTTCGGCAAATCCGAGGTGTACCACAACCACGTGGCCGTCACCGTCGCCGCCGGCACCGCGCGTACGCTGAATATTTCCTGGCAGGGCTGTGCCGAGGCCGGGCTGTGCTACCCACCGCAGCATGCCACGCTGAATCTTGCCGACTACGGAATGGGCGGTAGCGATCGCAGTGGCAGCGATTCCGGCTCCGCGGTGGCTGTGGACAACGACAACGACAACGACAACGGCGCCGCCCGCGGATCCGATCTCGGTGAAGATCAATCCTTGGCCGCACGTCTCGCCAGCGCCAATACCGTCTGGGTTCTGGCGGTGTTCTTTGGGCTCGGGCTGCTGTTGGTGTTCACCCCTTGCGTATTGCCGATGCTGCCGATTCTGACCAGCTTGATTGTAGGTTGCGGTGCAAACGGACGGCGTGGATTCGTTCTTTCCGTGGCTTATGTGCTGCCCATGGCAGCGACGTATGCGCTGTTGGGCGTGGCGGCGGCGCTGGCGGGCGCCAACCTGCAGGCGGTGATGCAGACACCGTGGGTACTGGGTACTTTCGCGCTGGTCTTCGTCGTTCTTGCCCTTTCCATGTTTGGCGTTTATGAATTGCAGCTCCCGACGGGCTTGCGCAATCGACTCAATGACGCAAGCCAACGGCAGCGCGGCGGCCACCTCGGTGGCGCCGCGATGATGGGCGTGTTGTCCGCGCTACTCGTCGGCCCGTGCATGACCGCGCCCTTGGCCGGCGCCTTGTTGTACATCGCCGATAGCGGCAACGTGGTGCTCGGCGGCAGCGCCTTGTTCGCGCTGGGCTTGGGTATGGGCGCGCCGCTGGTCATCGCCGGCACAGTCGGTGGCCGCCTGTTGCCCAAGCCGGGCACCTGGATGACTGGCGTCAAGGTGGTCTTCGGCTTCGTGCTGTTGGGTACGGCGATCTGGTTCGTCCAACGGGTGGTGCCGGACAACATCACGCTCGGACTCTGGGGCGCGTTACTGGTCGCCATCGGTGTCACGCTCTACCAACTGGCCGTACATGTGGCGGCGCCGACCCGGCCCGAGCGCATGATCTCGCGTGTCGCCGGGCTGTTGTTCGGCCTTTGGGGCGGCTTGCTGGTCGTCGGTGCGGCCGGCGGTGCCGATAGTCTTCGCGAGCCGCTGGCGTTTGCGTCGACATCCACGTCGGCGAAAACCACACCGTCAATCGAGACGAGCGATTTCATGGATCGCTTCGGTGAGGCAGCCGATCTCGACGACCTCAAAGCGAAGATCGACAAGGCAGCGTCAAACGGCCAATGGACGCTGGTGGATTTCTATGCCGACTGGTGCATTTCCTGCAAGGTGATCGAGTCGGAAGTCTTCGGTAAATCGGAAGTCCAGGCCGCACTCGCCGGATATCAACTGTTGCGGCTCGACGTTACAGACAATGACGCCATCGATCGCGCTCTGATGAAGCATTTCAACATCATCGGCCCGCCCACCATTTTGCTGATAGGCCCCGACGGGCAGGAGCGCCGCGCGGCCCGCGTGGTGGGTGAACTGGACGCGAATGCCTTCCTGCAACATCTTTCCCGCGCCGCAGACAAATCTTGACGTTGACTATTATCGTTTCCGGCGAGTTCGCCGCAGGAGCCTTTGCCATGAAGTGTCGTGATTTCCATTCAGAATGGCTGGCAACCCCCAATGAATTGAGTGAGGCGGCGTGTGCACATGCAGGCCAGTGCACCCGGTGTGCAGAGTTTGCTCAAAGCGTGCGCAACTTCGACCGTCGCTTGATCGAGGCAATGTGCGTGAGCGCACCTGAGTTTGTGTCTTGCAAAGACTTCATGGAGATATTGGCCCATGAAGCTTGACGAATGTCCGCCTTTGCATCGCTTTGAATGCTTCGCCTTTCCATCGTCGACCGGAGTGCGCGACCTTTCGTGTCGCAGAACGGCATGAATGAACCGGATGATGCGGTTACATCCCCTTATTTGCAGAGATGGCACGAATGCTCTCAGTGAATCTCGGCCCACTGGCTATTTCCGTCGGTCAGGCCCTCATGATCCTCGCCTTCGTTGTCGCGTTGATCGTGGGCAAGCTGGCCGCACGACGGCGTGACCTGGCCATCGTTGACAGATTGTTCAATCTCGCGCTGCTGGCCGTTGTGGCAGCGCGCATAGCCTTTGTCGCTCACTACTTTTCTAGCTACGGTTTTGATCCACTGGCGTGGATCGATATTCGCGACGGCGGCTTCGAGGTTGTCGCCGGCCTGCTCGTCATGGTCTTTTATGCCAGTTATCTCACCACGCGCAAGCCGGCGCTACGAGGCCCGCTTGGCGCGGCGCTGTTCGCGGGTGTGCTGACCTGGGGGTTGACCGGCGGCGCGTTGAGCCTGATCGAGAATCAGGCCCGTCGGCCACCGCAGACCGAGCTGTACACGCTCGATGGCGCGGTCACCAACTTGGCGAGTCTGCAGCAAAGCGAGGGCAACCGGCCGATGGTCGTCAATCTCTGGGCGACCTGGTGTCCGCCGTGCCGAGCGGAGATGCCCGTGCTGGAACAAGCACAGAACGAGCATTCCAACATTCTGTTCGTCTTCGTCAACCAGGCCGAGGCCACACCCACCATCCAGAAGTTCATGAATCAAATGGAACTGGACATCGATCACGTGCTGCGGGATCGCCGCGCCGAAGTTGGACGACAGGCCGGTTCAGCCGCGCTGCCCACAACACTGTTCTACGGCGCCGACGGCCGACTGGTAGATAGCCATCTTGGCCAGCTTTCCAAAGCCACGCTGGGCCGAGCGCTCAAACGTTTCAATCTGACCACCGATGATTCGGTACCACCGAAGGATTCCCTATGAAAAAAATGACACGCAACCTGTTGGCACTGCCCTTTGGCGCGCTGTTGATCGGTACCTATGCCTTGTTCACCTGGCCGCGCATCTCCGAAGCTGCCGACACCACGCAGCCCGCTCCAGTGACCGCGCTTTCCGCCCAAGGGCTGGAAATCGTCGAGAAGTTCGATGCCCCGTCTGGCTTGACCGGTTATGCGGCGACGGTGCAAGGCCGACCTATTGCCATCTATGTGACTAGTGACCGCAAACACGCAATTGTCGGTACATTAGTTGATGCCGCTGGCAAGGATATGACCTCTGGGCCGCTTGAGCGTATTGTCGCCGGCCCACAGGGTGAGAAGGCGTGGAAACAAATGGAATCGGCGGCATGGGTGCTCGATGGCAGCAAGGATGCCAAGACAATCGTCTATGAGTTCACCGATCCTAACTGCCCCTACTGCCACAAATTCTGGGAAGTTGCGCGTCCGTGGGTGGATGCTGGCAAGGTACAGATCCGCCACGTAATGGTCGGCATTCTCAAGTCAGACAGCGCCCCCAAGGCCGCCACCATTCTTGCCGCGAAGGACCCTGCGGCTGCGTTCGCGCGTGCCGAGCGCGAATACGGCCAGGGCGGCATCAAGGTGGCCGACAACATTCCCGATTCCGCGCACAAAAAAGTGGCTGCAAACAATGAACTCATGCAGTCCCTAGGCTATTTCGCGACACCTACGATTCTTTACAAAAAGGCCAATGGCGAAATCGGCGTCAAACAGGGACTGCCCCAAGGTAAAGACATCGACGCGATTCTGGGTAGCAAGCCGACCCATTGATCGGTGACCCGAGGGCGGTTTGGCCTTGATTGGCCTCGCTGGGATCGGCGGATGTCTTGCTAGTGCTGCGGTGAAAGCGAGCATACCTGCCGCCAGGCCGAGCAAAAAAACCAATGGCTGCCACGCACCTTGAGCGATGGCCACGCCGGGCCTGAGCATAGACCGGCCAAACCCTAGCCCACACCAAAATGGCCGTACCGCCAATCGGTCGCGAATCAACGTCGCTGCGCGTGGGCAAGTGAAATTTGGCGCCGTATACCGGTCGTGCACGGCGCAGGATGAAGCGAAAACGGACCGGCATAATCATCATGGTGCCACCCAGCGCCAGTGCAAGTGTAGGGTCCCAGTTTCCAGTGGCATCGAGAAAATCCATGAACTCCGCCACATCCCGATCACGTTACAACAGCGATGAAGGGGTGATCACCACCGGAATACTGATCATGCTCCAACGGAACTGGTGAACAATGTCACCTGAATACGCACCATGCACACGCCGCTGCCGGTGCTGGTCCTGCTCGATCTGGATGGGCAACCGATCGCGCTGCAGCAGCTACGCGGCCAGCCGCCCGTCATCAACCTGTGGGCCAGCTGATGCGGCCCGTGCCGCCGGGAAATGCCGGTACTGGCGCAGGCCCAGCAGGCGCGCCCGCAGCTGCGTTTCGTGTTCGCCGACCAGGGCGAGTTGCCAGCAGAGATCCGCGCCTTCCTCGCCGCGAACCGGTTGCGTTTGGCAGGCGTCCTGGTCGACCCCTCTTCGCAGCTGTCGCAACACTTTGGCGTGCGCGGCTACCCGACAACCCTGTTTTTCGACGCGCAGGGCACGTTGCGCAGCGTGCATACCGGTGAGTTGTCGCCCGCCACCCTGGCCGCCGAAGTACGGCACATCGTCCCGCGTGCCGCTGCAGCGGCATCCCACTTGTCTGGAGTCTCTCGATGAAACACTGGTTTTCGTTTCTGTTCGCCATCGGCGTCAGCGCCTGCAGCCAGGCGCAGGACGCGCCGCACTACCCGCCGCCGATCCAGGGCCTGGCCGGTCAGGGCCTGACCATCAAGGGGCCGCTGGAGGCGCCGAAGGGTTACACCGGCTATCGGGGCGAGTACGAGGGCCGCCCGGTGCCGGTGTACCTGTTGCCGGATGGCCAGCACGCCATGGTCGGCACGCTGTTCGACGCCGCCGGGAAAGACTTGACCCAGGGACCGCTGCAGGCAGCCAGCACCCCGGCACTGGATGAGGCGACTTGGGCGCGGCTGGGCAAGGCCGCCTGGGTCGCCGAGGGCGCCGCTCATCCCAAGCGCATCGTCTACGTGTTCACCGATACCGAATGCCCCTATTGCCACAAGCTGTGGGAGGCCACCCAGCCCCTGTTGGCCAACGGCGATGTGCAGGTGCGCCACGTCATGGTGGCCGTGATCGCACCGCAAAGTGCCGCGCGCGCCGCTGCCGTGCTGGACGCTCCCGATCCGAAGGTCGCCATGCACCAGCACGAGACGGCCTTCGGTCACAGCCCGCTCGCCCCGCTGAAGGATGTACCGCCGCCCACCGCCAAGCGCATCGCGGATAACAACGCGCTGATGGATAGCCTGGGCATCAGCGGAACGCCGGCGACGGTCTACAAGGATGCAGACGGAAAAATCCGGATGGCAGTGGGCATGCTGCCGCCGGATCGGATCAAGGCCATTTTCGGTACGTGAAAAAAAGCGGTTTGGATCCGCGCAGGTTCACGGACGCGACAATCGGCTCCCCGCTGGTCTGCGTTCGGCAACGAGGCTTCCTTCTGCTGCCAGTGTCGGGTGCGTGACGGGAAGTTCACTGATCGGTCATGCATGGCGCACGGCACAGGGCCGAGAATCCTGCCTTCGATCCATTCCCCATGCAGGAAAAGGTGCCATGGCCCACCCAAGAGAGTCATCGACCGACCTGGCGTTACCCATCCAGTTACCCGGCATCGTGCTTGGCATCGGCCTCGGCGGATTTTTCGACGGCATCTTCCTGCACCAGGTGTTCCAGTGGCACCACATGTTCAGCAGCATCTACCCGATCGATACCGTCGCCGGCTTGCGCATGAACACCTTTGGCGATGGCCTCACCGTCACCTGGATTGCCGTGCTGGTCGGCCTGGGCATCCTGTACTCAAGGGTGACCGAGGCGCGGCGGCAGGTCTGGGGTTCGCGCGTGCTGTGGGGCTGGATGCTGGTCGGATGGGGCATCTTCAACCTGGTGGAGGGATTGGTGGACCACCAGCTCCTCGGCATTCACCATGTTCGCAGCGGTCCCCATCAGCTGGCCTGGGATATGGCGTTCCTCGCCTTCGGCGTGATCCTGGTCGGGCTGGGCTGGTTGCTGGCGCGGAGCGGACGCATTTTCTCCGGTGGCGCGCGCCAACCCTGAGCACCAGCTCATGATGCATGGTGCCGACGGCCCTTCCATGCTGGCACCTCGCCTGCTGGTTGTCCTTGTTGCCGGCGGCTATCTTTGGCTGGCATGGCGCCAACGGCAGAGGCCACGTGGATGGAGCGCTTGGCGCACAGCCGGCTTTATCGCCGGCAGTGCCTTGTTGATGCTCGGCCTGGTGCCGCAGTGGCTGCCATTTCCGGCAGGCGATTTCAGGAAGCACATGCTGCAGCATCTGTTGCTGGGTATGCTGGCGCCGCTGGGGCTGGTGATGGCCGCGCCGATCACACTTGTGCTGCGTTCGGTGCCGGCGCGTCTGGGCCGGGGCATCAGCCGCGGCCTGCGCAGCCGCTATATGCAGGTGGTCGCCAATCCGATCAGCGCGCTGGTGCTTGATCTGGGCGGCATGGCGCTGCTGTACTTCAGCCCGCTGTATATGGCGATGATGACCGACCCGGCGCTGCACTACCTGGTCCATCTGCATTTCGTGCTGGCCGGCTGCCTCTACACCTGGGTCATCGCTGGCCCCGATCCGGCGCCGCATCGGCCCTCGGTGCCTGCGCGACTGGTGGTACTCGGGGCGGCGGTACTGGTCCACTCGGTGCTCGCGCAGCTGCTTTATGCAGGTTGGTTCGTGCAGGTACCGGCACCGGCCGGGCAACTCCAGCAAGCCGCCGAGCTGATGTACTACGGCGGCGACATCGTCGAGATGCTTTTGGCTATCGCCCTGGTCAGCACGTGGCGACCCACGCGCATGCGGGTCGCTGTACCCGGTGGACGCAAGGTGGCCTAGGAGGCACCGGCCGGCTCGTCCTGCATCAGTGCCAGCTAGCCCCGTTCTCGGGACTGCGGAGGCAGCGATCGTCGATGAGTGATCCTTCGGCCTGACGCCGATCACAGCGACGGCGCTTGCGGCCGGTTCACGCCGCGATGAAATCCCGCAGATCCGAACCGCAGCGGATACATTGCGACGGGATCACGCACTTCGCTGCTCCCGTCTGCCGTCCGCGGAACATCACTTCTTCTGGCGCCCGGGCGGATAGGCTTGGCGAATGGTGCCGCCCACCTGCCTCAGGGCGGCATCGAAGGCATAGTTTTTCCGCCACACGAGCCCGATCGTGCGGCCGGCCGCGTTGCCCGAGAAGCCGCGAACGCACAGATTGACGTCCGTGACTTCGTGCGGCAGAGCCAGCTCCGGCACCAATGTCACCCCCGCTCCCGACGCAACCATCTGCACCAGCGTGGTGAGACTGGTGCCGCGGAAGGTGTCGATGTTTGCGTGAGTACCTGCGCAGAACGCGGCGGATTGCTCACCCATGCAGTGACCCTCCTGCAACACCAGGACAGTGGCGTGGCGAAGCTCGGCGACGTCGACATCGGCTGTGGTGGTTGCCAACCCGTGGCCGCGCGGAGCGACCAGCACAAATCGGTCCCGGGCAATTTCCTCTCGCTCGACGTCGCCGAGATCCGCCTCCAGCGCCACCAGCGCGGCATCGAGCGCGCCGGTTTGCAGGTCGCGCACCAAGACCTGGGTCTTTTCCTCGATCCAGCAGATCAGCAGCTGCGGGTAGGCTTCGCGCAGCGCGGGAGTCAGGCGGGGCAGCAGGTAGGGAGAGATCGTCGGCAATACGCCGATGCGAAGCGTGCCATCGAGCGGGTCGGCGCAGCGTCGGGCCGACCGCACCAGATCGTCGGCTTCACGCAGCACGATCAGCGCGCGCTCAATGAAGGCCTGGCCCGGGCCAGTGACGAGGATATGCCGCTGGTGCTTGTCGCGCTCGAACAGGCGCACACCCAGTGCCTCTTCCAACTGGCCGATCTGCTGGCTAAGCGCTGGTTGCGAGACATGGCAGCGTTCGGCGGCCTTGCCGAAACTGCGCGACTCGGCGACAGCGACCGCATATTGAAGCTGCCGCAAGGTACAGGGATAGGGGCCATGGCTCATAGATGCACACTATCAGTTTCGCAGAAAATCGGTATTAGACCCATTGAGGACCAAGGGCTACTAATGGGCACACCAACGTCCAGCCAGCGCCTGCCCGGGCGCATCCACCAGCCAGGGAAAAACCATGTCTGCCCAGATGAAATGCCCCTTCGCGCAACCTACCGCCGCAGCCAGCGAAGCGCCGTCCAACCGCGAATGGTGGCCCAATCAACTCAATCTCAAGATCCTGCATCAGTACGCCCCGGCGACCAGCCCGATGGCGCCCACGTTCGACTACGTCGAGGCGTTCGAGAAGGTCGACTACAACGCCCTGAAAAACGATCTCCATGCGCTGATGACCGACTCGCAGGACTGGTGGCCCGCCGATTACGGCCATTACGGGCCGCTCTTCATCCGCATGGCCTGGCACGCGGCGGGCACCTACCGCATCGGCGATGGCCGCGGCGGCGCCGGCATGGGCCAGCAGCGCTTCGCGCCCCTCAACAGCTGGCCGGACAACGTTAGCCTGGACAAGGCACGCCGCCTGCTGTGGCCGATCAAGCAGAAGTACGGCAACCAGCTTTCCTGGGCCGACCTGATCGTGCTCACCGGCAACGTCGCACTGGAGTCGATGGGCTTCAAGACCTTTGGCTTCGGTGGCGGGCGTGCCGATGTGTACGAGCCGGATGAGTCGGTGTACTGGGGTTCCGAGCGCAAGTGGCTGGGCGGCGATGAGCGCTATGCACAAGGCTCGCCCGGGGTCGAGGAAACCCACGGCGTGCTGCCGAAGGACGACGACAGCGGACAGCCGCACACCCGCTATCTGGAGAACCCCCTGGCGGCCGTGCAGATGGGCCTGATCTACGTGAACCCCGAAGGCCCCAGCGGCAAGCAGGATCCGGTCCAGTCCGGCAAGGACGTGCGCGAAACATTCGCACGCATGGCGATGAACGACTACGAGACCGTGGCGCTCACCGCCGGCGGCCACACGTTCGGCAAATGCCATGGAGCCGGCAGTGCGACAGCGGTCGGCGCGGCGCCCGAAGGCGCCGGCATCGAGGCACAGGGCCTAGGCTGGCAGAACAGCTTCGGCGCCGGCAAGGGCGGCGACACCATCAGCAGCGGCCTGGAAGGTTCGTGGACGCCCACGCCGACCAAGTGGGACATGAGTTACTTCGACGTGCTGCTGGGTAACGAATGGGTGCAGGCCAAGAGCCCCGCCGGCGCCCAACAGTGGGTGCCCAGGCAGAATACCGACCGCAACATGGCGCCCGCCGCGGATGATGCCTCGAAGAAGGTGCCGATCATGATGACCGACGCCGACATGGCGATGCGCTACGACCCTGCGTACGAAAAGATCGCGCGCCACTTCCATGCGCACCCCGACGAGTTCGCCGATGCCTTCGCCCGCGCCTGGTTCAAGCTGACCCACCGCGACATGGGCCCCAAGGCCCGCTACCACGGCCCCGAAGTGCCGGCCGAAGAGCTGATCTGGCAGGATCCAGTACCTGCGGTCGACCACAAGCTGATCGGCGAGCGGGAAATCCACGCCATCAAGGTGAGGCTGCTCGGATGCGGGCTGTCGACCCAGGCGCTGGTCTATACGGCCTGGTCCGCGGCCTCGACCTTCCGCGGCTCGGACAAGCGCGGCGGCGCCAACGGCGCGCGCATCCGCCTCGCGCCGCAGAAGGACTGGGCGGTCAACCAGCCGGATCAACTGGCCCACGTGCTGCAGACGCTCGAAGGCACCCGCGATGATTTCAACCGGCAAGCGCCGGGCGGCAAGCGGGTTTCGCTGGCCGACCTGATCGTGCTGGGCGGCGCTGCCGCCATCGAAAAAGCCGCCACGGATGCCGGCCATCCGGTAACCGTGCCCTTCACGCCGGGCCGCACGGACGCCTCCCAAGAACAGACCGATGTCGAGTCTTTCGCCGCGCTGGAACCGATCGCCGACGGCTTCCGCAACTACCGCAGCGACAAGTTCAAGGAGATCGCCAGCGAGGCGTTGCTGGTCGACAAGGCGCAGCTGCTGACGCTCAGTGCACCGGAAATGACCGTGCTGGTCGGCGGCCTGCGCGTACTGGGCGCCAACTGCGACGGCAGCGAGCATGGCGTGTTCACCGATCGCATCGGCGCGCTGAGCAACGACTTCTTCGTCAACCTTCTAGACATGCGCAACGAATGGAAGCCGGTCCCGGGCAACAAGGAAACCTTCGATATCCGCGACCGCACCACCGGCGGGATCAAGTGGACCGCAACCCGGGCGGACCTGGTGTTCGGCTCGAACTCCCAGCTCCGCGCGATTGCCGAGGTCTACGGGCAGCACGATGCACAGGGCAAGTTCGTCGAGGACTTCGTCGCGGCGTGGAACAAGGTGATGAATGCGGATCGTTTTGACCTGGCGTGACGGGTGTCCTGTGTGCCGCCGCAGCCCAGCGCGCGGCGCACCGTCACGCTTCCTTGCCACGGATTTTCGGCGGTCATGGCATCGTTCAGCACGGAACGGTCACCCGCCCCGGCATGCAAGGCCCCGCGCGGGTTTCCTTTTCATCAGCGCTACGCCCCGGTTTCAGGAGGCTCCATGCACGCACCTTTTCGCTACGCCGACGGCCACTACGCTGGCGGGCAGCCGACGCCCGAGGAGCTTGTCCATCTTCTGCGTGAGGGCGTGCGCACCGTCATCAATCTGCGGGCGCCAAGCGAAGGCAGCGACTATGACGAAGCCGCCGAAGCCGCGCGGCTCGGACTTCGCTATGTCTCCTTGCCGATCACCGGCGCCGCCGATCTCGATCGCGAGCACGTGCGCCAATTCGGCCACGCGCTCGATCAGGCGCGGCCCGCTGGCGGCGTGCTCACCCATTGTGCAAGCGGCAACCGCGCCGGGGCGATGGTTGCGCTGGACGAGGTGATGAACCGTGGCGGCTCGTTGGACAGCGCGCTCGCGCACGGGCGTGCGGCCGGCCTGGCTGCGCTGGAACCCGCGGTCGTTGCGCTGGCCCAGGCCCAGAAAGAGCCGCGATGACAAGCCGCCTGGCGGGGGCGTGGTCGTCAGCGTCCACGCCGGGCGCTCCACCAGCACAAAAGCTCAGCGCCAGTGCGAAGGGATCGGCCGAACGCCCAGGCTGCATGGACTACCCCGGCAAACCGGCACCAGCGAGGCTGCGCCCACGTTCGGTTGATTTCACGCATACCGTCTTCGACAGGCACGTTATTCCCATTCCGTTAAACCTGAGGATCTTCCGATGAGCCTGAAACTCGGCGAAACCGCACCCAACTTCCAGATCGCGACCACGACCGGCGACATCGACTTCCACCAGTGGGCGGGCGATTCCTGGGTGTTTTTCTTCAGCCACCCGGCCGACTTCACGCCGGTGTGCACCACCGAGATGGGCCGCACCGCGCAGCTGGCGCCGGAGTTCGCCAAGCGCAACGTCAAGCCGCTGGGCCTGTCGACTGACTCGGTTGACGAGCACCTGAAATGGATCAAGGACGTCGACGCCACCCAGCACACCACGCTGGAATTCCCGATCGTCGCCGACGCCGACCGCAAGGTCGCCGAACTGTACGGCATGATCCATCCGGGCCAGAGCGATACCGCCGCAGTGCGTTCGGTGTTCATCATCGACCCGCAGAAGAAGATCCGCCTGACGATGACCTACCCGATGGCGGTCGGGCGCAACTTCGAGGAGATCCTGCGAGTGATCGATGCGCTGCAGACCAGCGATAAGCATCGGGTGGCCACCCCGGCCGACTGGCGTCCGGGCGACAAGGTGATCATCCCGCCGTCGATCAAGAACGACGAGGCCAAGGGGCTGTTCCCGCAGGGCTGGGACGAGATCCGTTCCTACCTGCGGCTGACGAAGCTGTAGCCGGCGATTGCCGCGCAAACCATGCGAAGACCGGCCTTGCCGGTCTTCGAGCTCGAACCATCGAATCCTCACGCCGCCTCCACGGGCAAATATCCTTAATGTCCATTCGCAGGGAGGCAGTCACAGCACACCAACAGGAGCACTGCCATGAAAAAAAACATGGGTACGGCCGACCGCACCATCCGCATCCTCATCGCCATTGCCATCGCCGTGGCTTATTTCACCGGAATGATCGGCGGCGCACTGGCGATTGTGCTCGGCATCATCGCCGTGATCTTCGTGCTGACCAGCCTGGTCGGCATGTGCCCGGTTTATTCCTTGCTCGGAATTTCCTCGTGTCCGCGTCGCCAACGCGTCTGACCCGCGACCAGGCTGCGCTCCCGCGCAGCACAGGCAGCGGGCGCGTTGTCGTACACAATATCGAGCCGCCATGCCTCGCCTGACCGTCCTGCAATTGAACGACCTTCACGGTTATCTCCAGCCCCACCCCGAAATGGTGCGCGGCGAGCACGGCGAATGGCAGTTCACGACGTTGGGCGGGCTGGCACGCATCGCCGGTCTGTTCGAGCGCGTCCGCGCGGAACGCCCGGACGCAGTGGTCACGCTGGACAACGGCGACACCTTCCATGGCACCCATGTGGCCGTGGCCGGCAAGGGCATGGCGCTGGTGCCCGCGATGAACGCGCTCGCCTTCGACGCGATGGCGGTGCATTGGGAGTTCGCCTACGGACCCGACGGCGTGCAGCGGATCGCCGAACGCCTCGACTACCCGATGCTCGCGATCAACTGCCACCGCAAGCACGACGACCAGCTATTCCTGCCGCCGTGGCGCATGGTGACCCGCGCCGGACTGCGCATCGCCATCATCGGGCTTGCCTGCCCGATCATCGACAAGACCATGCCGCCGTCGTTCAGCGAGGGCCTGTATTTCACCATCGGCAACGTCGAACTGCCGCGCTGGATCCGCCACGTGCGCGAGGAGGAGGGCGCCGAGCTGGTCATCGTGCTGTCGCATCTGGGTTTCCCGCAGGACGTGAAGCTTGCCGGCGAGGTCGCCGGGATCGATATTTTGGTCAGCGGGCATACCCACAACCGCATGGCCCGGGCAATCGAGGTCAACGGCGCGATCCTCTTCCAGTCCGGCTGCCATGGCTCGTTCATCGGCCGGCTCGATGTCGAGGTGGAGCAGGGCCGTGTGGTCAGCCACCAGCACGCGCTGGTGGCGATCGACGAGTCGATCGATCCGAATCCCCAGATGGCGACACTGGTCGACGACGCGCTTCGCGCCGAGCGCGAGACGATGGCGGAAGTGGTCGGGCAGACCGAGCTGCCCCTGCATCGCTACGCCATGCTGCACGCGCCGATGGATGACTTGCTGGTGGCGGCCATCGCCGAGGCCGCCGGCACGCAGGTCGCGTTCTCCAACGGCTGGCGCTACGGCGCGCCGATCCCGGTCGGCCCGGTCACGCTGGGCGACCTCTGGAACATCGTGCCGATGAACCCGCCGATCTCCACCACCGAGCTGACCGGCGCGGAGCTCCGCCAGATGATCGAGGTCAACCTCGAGCGCACCTTCGCCGCCGACCCCTACCAGCAGATGGGCGGCTACGTGAAACGAATGGCGGGCGTGCAGGTTTATCTCAGGGCCGAAAACCCGGACGGCCATCGCGTGGATCGCCTGTTCGTCGAAGGCGAACCGGTCGCGGACGAGCGCGTCTACCGCTGCGCCTTCATCACCGAACAGGGCGTGCCGGCACGCTTCGGCCGCCGTCGCAAGCGGCTTGGCGTGCATGCGATCGACGCACTGCGTGCGCGCCTGCAGCGACCGTGGCCCGGCTTGTGCCCGCCAGCTTCAGTGGTAGAAATCTAGCAACAGCCAACCGATCCGCTCACTGCATGGGGGACGACCCACCCGCTGGAGCGGCTCGGTCGGACACGGCTGCGTCGCGTTGCTCGCCACAGCGCGGACGTTCTTCACGTACATCCACACCGCCCCGCTGTGCACAGCCGTTGCAGGTTGACGGAGGAAATCAGGGGCGCTTCGGTTTTTTCATGCCGCTTCCGTCGACCCGGGCCGGCGCTTGAATTGGCGGTCCGGGGCGCCCATCTCGACGCACATTCCCCGAAGGTACCCATAATGGCCATCCCCACATCCCCATCAATTCAGGAGCAGAACCGCCAGCGCTTCAACGTGATCGCGGCCGATTGGGACGAAAGCCCGCGACGGCGGGAGCTGGCCTCGGCGGTTGCGGCCTCGATCGAAGCAGCGGTGCCGCTGCAAGCGGACTGGGAGGCCATGGAATACGGTTGCGGCACGGGTCTGGTGGGCGCCACGCTGGCACCAAAACTGGGGCGGCTTCTGGCCTGCGACGTGTCGCCCGGCATGCTCGCGGTGCTGGAGGCGAAAGCCGGGGCGGCCGGGCTCGATAACCTGCAGGCGTGCGTGCTCGACCTCACCAGCGAGCCACCGCCGGCACAGCCGTTCGACTTTATCTTCAGCAGCATGACGATGCATCACATCCCCGACGTGCCGGAGCTGCTGCGCACGTTCCACAGCATGCTCAAGCCGGGCGGGTGGCTGGCGCTGGCCGACCTGGATGCCGAGGACGGCACCTTTCACGAAGGCGGCGTGAGCGGCGTCATGCATCATGGCTTCGACCGCGACGCATTCCAGGCTGAGCTAGAGGCTGCGGGTTTTCTCCAGGCCCGTGCGTGCACCGCCTGCGTGGTGAGCAGGCCAGCCGCCGAAGGTCGCCACAGCGACTATCCGGTCTTTCTGGTCACCGCCAGGGCTTGACGCCGGCAACTGCCCGCAGGTCACGGCCGGAGGGCGAAGCTGCACGCTATCGAGCGCTATCGCGCCTGCCTGGCCGAAGAGGAGTCGAACGCTCACTCATGCGGTCTGGTAAAGGGGCTGCTTGCGGATGCGGGGAAGCAGAGGAGAAAGGGCAGGGCAGCGGTTCGACCATGGTCAGCTATCAGGCCGAAAAAGGACGCCGTTGCCGTACGTGGCGGGTCCGCTTCCCAGGCTCGCAGCAAGCGGTTGCGGGCCCGCCCGTCCCACAGCTTCCTTTCCGCTCTCGCGGACAGGCCACGAAGGTGTGCGACCACGGGCGACGTCGCTACAGACGCAGCCGCGCGGTATTGAGCAGCACGGTCACCGAGCTCAGGCTCATGACGGTCGCTGCGACCAGTGGATGCACGTAGCCTGCGATGGCCAGCGGGAGGGCTGCCGCATTGTAGGCGACGGCCAGGATCAGGTTCTGGCGGATTACGCGCGAGCTCTTGCGCAGCAGCGCGAAGACGCGTGGAAGCTGCTCCAGGCCACCCTGCATGAGGGTCAGCGCGGCGGCCGATTGCGCGGCCGGACTGGCTCCGCTGACGGCCACCCCCAGGTCGGCCGCGGCCAGCGCGGGACCGTCGTTGATGCCATCGCCGCAGAACGCGACATAGCGGTTTCGTGCACGCGCGGCTTCGATGCATTCGAGCTTGCCCTCGGGACTGATGCCGGCGCGGTAAGGCAGCGCCAGCGGCCCGGCCACTTCGGCCACCGCGAGGTCGCGGTCGCCGCTGAGGATCACCAGTTCGCAGCCGAGCGCGCGCAGCCGGTCGACAGCGGCCCCGACCCGTTCGCGTAGCGGGTCGGCAAACTCGAACGCGCCGACCCAGCGGCCATTTCGCACCAGATGCGATACCGTGCGCCGATTGCCCTCCTCGGGAACGGCAATGTGCTGGGCGATGAGCCAGCTGCGCCGGCCGAGGCGAAGTTCCTCGCCTTCGGCGTTCCAGATCAGTCCCGCGCCGGCCACTTCCCGGGTCCGCCCCGTGGGACGCACCGCATCGCCCGCATCCAGCGCGGCGAGCGCGCGGGCCAGTGGATGGGACGAACCGGCTGCCGCCGTGGCGGCCCAGCGGCGCAGCGTGCGCTCGTCGATGCCGGGGGCCGGATGGATACCGACGACGGCCGGTTGGCCCTGGGTGAGCGTGCCGGTCTTGTCGAGGAAGACGATGTCGGGCAGCCGGAAGTGCTGGATCAGATCGGTGTCGCGCAGCAAGGCGCCTAGGCGCGAGGCATGGGCCACGGCGCGGCTGGCCATCAGCGGGACCGCCAGCGACAGCGCGCACGGACAGCCGATCACGAACACCGACAAGCCCCGCGCCGCGGCGTCGAACCCGGTTGCTCCTTCCAGCAGGGCGACGCCGGCGCCCAGAGCGGCCGCGCCTGCCGACCACGGGATCAGGTAGCGCGCCAGGGCATCGACCTTGCGCTGCCACGCGGGCTTTTCTGTCAGCACCCGGCGCACCTGGCTGGCCAATGCATCGATCCGCCGGGCACCGGGCAGCGCCTGCGCGGTCATCTCGGCGCTGCCGTCGATCACCTGGTCGCCGGCCCACAGGCGGGCCTCCGCGCCGAGCTCGACCGGCACCGATTCCCCGGTGAGGCGGGAACGGTCGACCCAGAGCGTGCCATCGACGATCGGTCCGTCCACGACCACCGCATCGCCGGCTTCCAGCCGCACGCGATCGGCCGGGCGCAGCTGGCTCGCCGGCACCCGCTCTTCCGCGCCGGCGATGACGCGCCGGGCCAGTTGGTCCCCGGTGCCGAGCAATCCGCGTACGCGTTCGGCCGCATTGGTGCGCAGGCGGCGGTCGACCAGGCGGGCGATCAGCTGGAACGTTACCAGCATCAGCGCGGAGTCGAAGAAGACCTGGCTGCGCCCGTCCAGCAGGCTGAGCAGCGATAGCAGCACCGCCAGGGCGACCCCCAGCATGATCAGGCTGTCCAGGCCGGGCGCGCCCGCGCGCAGCGTGCGCCACCCGGCGAGATAGAACGGCCAGCCCGACCACAGCAGCGCGGGCATCGCGAACGCTCCCGAGCCGATCGCCAGCAGGTAGCCGGTCGACCGGTCGGATGCGGCGAAGTACAGCTCACCGGCAGCGAGCATGCTCCACATGCCGAAAAAGACGGCTACCGCCAGGCGCTCGCCCAGCCGCAGATGGATCTGCCTGGCGCGGTCGGCCGGCTCGTCCAGGGTGCGTGTCCCGTAGCCCAGCCTGGCGACGGCCTTGCGCAGGGTCGTCAGGCTGGTCTGGCCGGGATGCCACTCCACCACGACGGCGTCTGCGGCGAAGTGGGCGGCAGCGGCCCGGACGCCGGGCTGGCGTGCAAGTAGCGCTTCCACGGCCGCCGCGCAGGAGGCACAGAACATGCCTTCGACCACCAGCACCTGGCGCTCGACGCCGCTGTCTGGGGCGGAGTGCCCGGGTTGCTGCGGCTCGCTCAGGTTCCCGGCTGGCGCAGCCGCCGCGGGCTGGCCGCCGGCCACGCTAGTCGTCGCTGCCGTGGTCGCCATCGCTGTCCGCCGCTCGGGCGTCGGGCGTGGCGGTGAAGCCGGCCGCTGCCAGTGAGGCAAGCAGCGCTTGGCCGAGGCCGGGCTCGAGCGCCTGCAGCACGACGCTGCGGGCGGAGAGGTCGACGTCCACCGCGCTGACCCGGGTGTCCCCGGCGAAGGCGGTACGCAGCCTTTTTTCGCAGGCGGCGCAATGCAGGTTCTCCAGCCGGTAGCGATAGCTGACCGGCCGCTGCAGGGCGGACGCGCGATTCATAAGCGAGCTGCCCTGGTCATGGAATCTGCCTCGCCGTGTGACACCGCTACGGTTTGCGCGTGGGCGGGGGCGGTGTGCCCACCCCGATCAGCTGGCCATTGACCACCTGGCCGTAATACGTGTTGCCGCCACTGTGGTACTGCTTGGCCGCTTCCGCCACGGCGCCGGTCTGGCGTGGATCCTTGGGGCGTTCGTGGCTGTCGATGTAGGCGGCGACGTCCCACGCCTGCTGGTCGGTCAGGCGGTCGTGCTGCCCCAGTGGCATGTTGGCCTTGATGAAGCCGGCGGCATTGTTGATGCTGGCCATGCCGGCGCCCCAGTTGTAGCTGTGCGGCCCCCACAGCGGCGGAAACACCACCCGCCCGTTGATGTCGTGCTGGCCCTGGCCGTCGCCGCCGTGGCAGGTCGCGCAATAGGTCTGGAACACCGTTTGTCCGCGCTCGGGCGAATAGCCCTGTGCGGTCTTCTTCAGCTTGGGATAGCCGCCGCCAGCCAGTTTGGTGTTGGTCGGCGCGCCGGTCGCCAGCCAGTGCATGTACGCCTGCAGGTCCTTGTAGACCTGGTCGCCCGCCTTGGGCGGACCACCCGAGGTCGAATCCTGCGCATTCATCGAATAGGTGAAGCAACCCTTGACGCGATCCTCCATCGTGTTGATCTGCTTGTTCTTGGAGCGGTACATCGGGTAGCTGACCCAGGCCGACCACATCGGGGCCGAATCGGCGCGGCGGCCGGCGTCGAGGTGGCAGTTGCTGCAGGAGAGCTCATTACCGACGTACTGGCCGGCGTGGGTGCGCGTGTTGACGAAGATCTGCATGCCGCGGCGGACCGCATCACCTCCTGGGCCGGAAGGGATGCTGCTTTCGGGCGGCGGATTGAAGGCGGGCGGGGTTTTCTTGCCGGCGGTGGCCGGCGCCGGTGCGCTACCGCTCGCCTCGGGCCCGCGGTCCCGGGCTTGCCGGCTGTGATGCAGTCCGGGTACCTCGATGTTGCCGAACACGACCACCGCGGCAAACAGCACGATCCCGCCGATGACGGCGTAGATCGCACGCCGGGTGCCATGCCCTGCACGTTGATCGTCCCGGCTTTCGTTGCCTTCGACGCGTCGGCGGGTGGGTTCGGATGGGTGCTCCATGGTCATTCTCCTGTCGAGGCCTGCACCTGGCGCGACGGCACGGGTGGCAGCGTACTGAGATAGTCGGAGACGGCCTTGCGATCGAGCGCATCCAGCTTGACCGCAATGTGGCGCATCAGCGCGGAGGGGTCGTTGCTGCGCTGGCCGTCGGCGAAGGCATTGAGCTGGGTCACGGTGTAGGCCGGGTGCTGGGCCGCGAGCGCGGGGAAGATCCCGACCCCGAAGCCGGACGAACCGTGGCAGGAGAAACATGCAGGGAGCTCGCGTGAGCTGTCACCGGCGAGGGCGAGCTGCTGGCCGCGCGAAATCCGGCCGCCGAGATCCGGACGGGCGGTCGAGCCGGGCGACAGCTGGGCGTAGTAGCGGGCAAGGACAGGTATGTCTTGCGGGGCAAGCGAGCGGGCCACTATCGCCATGATCTCGTTGGGGCGCCGACCGCTGCGGAAATCGAGCAGCTGGCGCTCGATGTAGGCCGAGTCGAGTCCGGCCAGGCGCGGGATGTTGAGCGTGCCGCCGCCGGTGGCCCCATGGCAGGACGCGCACGACCAGCGCCCGCCGCGCGCGGCCGAGGCCAGTAGGGCGCCGGCGGTGTCGGTGCCGGCGAGCGTGACCGCTGCCTGCGTCGAGGCTGGCTGCGCTTCGTAGGCAGCCGGATGATCCGACACCGCCACCAGCGCCGCGCCCCCGCTCCATGGTTCGGAGGGGCCGCCCTGACGCCGGGCGGCGGTGACATCGGACACGTTCAACGGTCCGGCCTTGTTCGACCAGGCTTGCCGTATGTAGGTGCCAATCTCGGCGATCTCTGTGTCGGAGAGCACACTGGCGAAATCGGGCATGTGCCCGTTGTAGTCCTCGCCGGCAACGCGAATCGGCCCATGGATGCCGTGCAGCAGGATCCTGGCGATCATGCGCGGATCTTCGGTGACGAAAGGCGAGCCGTCGAGTGGCGGCACCGCACCCTTCAGCCCGGCGCCGTCGACCTGGTGGCAGGTGGCGCAGCGCTCCTGGAACAAGGTGAGGCCGGGCTGGTGGGCCGGGCGGTTTTCGGTCTTTTCGGCGAGGTTGCGCTGCAGCCGCTGGGTCTGCCCGATCTGCACCGACTTGCCGGCGTCGTAGAGCATCGCCACGCCCCAGAGCGCCAGCGCGATGGCGATCCAGTACACCGGCAACGGAACGCGCCGGG
This sequence comes from Rhodanobacter sp. UC4452_H20, assembly GCF_052978205.1. Next base: position 1,079,780 of record NZ_CM129662.1, read on the forward strand.
ACTCCTCGTAGGGTTCGAAAAGTTCATCCTCGGGAAGGCGCCGCGGGCGCTGCTTGCGATCTTTCACCGGGCACCTCCCTGGGTGGCATAGCCATCGTCGCGTACGCCATCGACGGGCGCGGGATAGGTGCGGTCGAGGCTCAGCAGGTAGGCCACCAGATCCTGCGCATCGCGCGTCGCCACCACCGTGCCTTCCCGCGGCCGGTAGGCTTTGGGTACCCATACAGCCACATCGCCAGGCGCGAGTCGTGACTTGACTTTGAACAGGTAACGATAGGCCGGCATGATGCTCCACGGGGAGATCGACCGCGGCTGGTAGAGGTGGGTCAGTTGCCACGCGGCGCTCGGCATGCGCGCGCCGATGTTCAGCAGATCCGGCCCGGTGCGCATGGTGCCCAGCAAGTGCGGCTTGTCGAACATGTAGTCCGAGGCCACCGACGCGCGGCCCCAGCCGCGTTCGACGTCGGGCGCCTGGTCAGGCGAGCGCGGCTGCTGGCTATGGCAGTAGACGCAGCCCTCGCGCACGTACACCGCCCGCCCGCGCAACTCGGTGGCGGTGTAGTCGCGCAGGCCGGGCGTGGGTGGCTTGCTGCGGATCTGCACCGCGGGCAGGACGAGCAGCAGCACGGTGGCGAATACCAGCAACGCCAGCGACAGCAGGGCGATCGGCAGGACCTTGTTCATGGTGATCATGGCGCGGCCTGCGCGGCGACCGGCATGGTCTGGCCCGGCGCATGCAGTCGGGAACGCGCCAGCAGCACGAAAAAGTTGAGCGCGAACACCAGGTGTCCGAGCGTCATCAGCGAGCCGCCGACCGAGCGCGAGATCAGGTACGGCCTGAGCAGGATGACGCTGTCCGCGAACGGCCGACTGGCATCGATCATGGCATAGCCCTGTTCGATGCCGCCGATGGTGAGCGCCGTGAAGTAGATGGCGAAGCCGACGATGGTGAGCCAGAAATGCACCGGGATCAGGCGCGGATACGGCCACTGCGCGCCGATCATGCGCGGCATGATGTGGTAGATGCTGCCGAACAGCACCAGCGAGACGAACCCGTAGACGCCCAGATGCGCATGCGCGATGGTGTACTGGGTGAAGTGCACCACCGTCTGCACCGGGCGCAGCGCTTCGGTGGAACCCTGCAGCGAGACGATCGTGTACGAGAGCGCGCCGAGCCAGACAAAGCGCAAGGGGGTGGAGTCGCGCAGCGCCCACAGGTTGCGCGCCACCGTGACGTGGTGATTGATCGCCACCGCGACGACCGACACGATCATCATCATGCTCTGCACGATCGAGAGCGTCACCAGCCACGTCGGCACCGGGCCGCCGACGAGATGATGGATGCCGATCTGGCTGTAGAACAGCGCCAGCGCCCAGAAGCCCAGCAGCGACAGCGTGTACGAATAGATCGGCTTGCCGATGATCTTGGGGATGAAGTAGTACGCCGCGCCCAGCCCGAGTGGCGTGAGCCACAAACCCAGCACGTTGTGCGCGAACCACCAGTTCACCGTGGCCTCCTGCGCACCGGAGTAGATCTCCGGAATGTTGGCGATCACGAACAGCATCGGAAACCAGCCCAGCGCGGCGATGAAGTACCAGCCGGTCACGTATATGTGGCGCACGTTGCGCGCGCGCATGGTGCGGAACAGCGGTACCGCGAACAGCGCGGCGCCGATCGCGATGAAGATATCGACCTGCCAGGGGATCTCCAGCCATTCCTCGCCGTCGGTGAAGCCGGCCGCTATTCCGGCCAGTCCGGCCGCCAGCGCGATGTTCCAGATCCACGCGCCGTAGATCGGCAGCCGCGGCGAGCGCAGACGTGTGTGGAAGATGCGCGGGATGATCCACATCGCCACGCCCAGTCCGCCCAGTGACAGCCAGCCGTAGATGACCGAGTTCAAGTGCAACGTGCGTATGCGGCCGAAGGTCAGCGCGCCGGCACCGTCCAGCCAGTCGGGCAGGTGCATCTTGAGTGAGGCAATCACGCCGAACACCGAGCCCAGCACCAGCCAGATCACCGCGCTGGCAAGCAGCAGGGTGACGGCACGGCGTGACGAGGCGTCCTCGCCCGCATGCGCGGCATCGCGATGCTCGTGCTGCGCCACTTGCTCGTTCGGCGTATCGATCGTCGGGTCGTCCATGCCTCCGGCCTCGCCCTTGCCGAAGACCGTGTAGGCATGCGCCTGGTCGACTTTCATTTGACGGTTGCTGATCGCCCAGATGAAGGCAGCAAGCGCGATCAGCGAGATCACGAAACTGATGACCAGAAACAGGCCGATCGTCCAGCTCATTGGAACCTTCCCGAAACGACTCTAGCGGTGGCGGCCCTACAGACAGCCGGCTGGTTGCCATATGGATCGATGTATTACTGAAAACATGCGATGGTTGCAAATCCGCGGTCGCTGCCAGGTTGCGGACGGCATGGGTAAAACATTACTCCGACGATGTCGAAGCAAAGTAATTTAGGGGGATCCGCAGGAAAGAGCGACCGCACGGAGCGGCTGCGGGCAGGCGGCCGCCGCGGATGTTCACTTGCAGCGCCGCGAGCATCAGCTTGGGCAGGGGCAGTGTGGCATCGCGCTTCCTGCGTAGATCCACAAACGCCTCGCGGCCGCGGTCGCCTCCGACGTGGATATTGTCATCGCGATGCTTCGATACCGTCGCATGGCACTGCGCGTCACGGCCGTGCGGTGCATAGTCATGGCCCACGAAAAGTTCCGTGTCCCTCGGCAGGGCCAGCAGCGCCTGGATGGAATCGAACAACTGGTCTGCATCGCCACCGGGAAAGTCGGCACGCGAGGTGCCTGCATCCGGCATCATCAACGTGTCGTGCACGAACGCCGCGCGCTCGGTCACGTAGCTGACCGACGCCAGCGTGTGGCCGGGTGAGAACAGCACCCGCACCTGCGTGTCACCCACGCTGAACACATCACCATCAGCAAACAACCGGTCCCACTGCGATCCGTCCACCGGGAAATCGTCCAGGCAGTAGATGTCGCGCCACAGCTTCTGCACCTCGACCACGCGCGCGCCGATGGCGGTGGGAGCCTGCAGCTTTCCGGCCAGGTAGGGGGCTGCGGAGAAATGGTCGGCATGCGGATGGGTGTCCAGGATCCAGTCGACCTGGAGGCGCTGCTCCTTCACGAAGCGCAGGATCTGGTCGGCATTGTTGGTCGCCGTAGTCGCTGCGGCCGGATCGAAGTCGAGCACGGGGTCGATGATCGCCGCCTTGCTGGTGGCACGGTCGACCACCACGTACTGCCAGCTTCCCGTGGGCTTGTCCCAGAGCGTCGCGACGGCAATACCTCCCAGTTCGATCAGTTCCATGTTGGCATCCTCATGGCGGCTTGAATGGCGCCGTTGGCGGCGACGTGAGAAGCGACACACGTGGCGCATCGACCCTTGGGGCCGTGGAGCCTCCTGCGTGGCCATTACTGCGTTTTTGCAAATGGCAAAGCGGGTGGAACGCATCACATGCAGTCATGCCGGGTCAGCGCCGCACCTCATCGCTACGGTAGACGTATCGGAATCAACCGCTATGGACAATCTAAACGCGCGGATCGTGAGCCTGAGGTAAAGGAGGAAAGATTTGCCGTAGCGAGTTGGCCAATGCGTCTCCTGGTCGAGGCCCGCTGGATCCACATTCGATCGTTCAAAACATTCCCTGCAGCGTGCGAACACGTGTCAGGAATGGCCGGCGTTGGCTGCTGGCGAGATTTTCTGTCCGCTGTACATACTGGCAATGCAAGCGTTCTGTCACCTCACCGTGCGCTGCAGGCCTCTTGCTTCGCAACGGCGCGTGACTTCAGAGACGGCAACAGTGGTGCATCGTTTTGCGCAGTCTGGTGGTGAAGGCGGGTGCCTCAATGGTAGCCCTCGTCTGCCTGCACCTTGCCGCGAAATACCCGATACGAATACACGGTATAAGCGAGTACCGCCGGAATCAGCACCATCGCGCCGACCAGCACGAAACCCTGCGACGACGGCGGCGAGGCGGCCTGCCAGATGGTCATGCTCGGCGGCACAATGTTCGGCCACATGCCCACCACCAGGCCGACGAAGCCCAGCACGAAGAAGCACAAAGCGAGCAAGAACGGCTGTACCTCGCGATCCTGCAGCACCGCCCGCCACAGCCACGCTGCATTGAGCAAAGTCAGCATCGGGATCGGCAAAAGGTAGAGGAAATGCGTCCCGGTGAACCAGCGTGCCATCAAGTGCGAATCGAGGAACGGCAACCATGCGCTCACGATCAGCATGAAGCCGATCACCGCCAGCATCAGCGGCCGGGTGAGATCGAACGCGACGCGCTGCAGCCGTCCTTCGGTCTTGAGGATCAACCAGGTCGCGCCGAGCAGCGCATAGCCGAACACCACCGCCACGCCGGTCATCACTGCGAACGGGCTGAACCAGCCGAATGTGCCCTGGATATACTTGCCGCCGGTGAGCGGCATGCCCTCGACCAGCGCGCCCAGGATCAGCCCCTGCGCGAACGCGGTGAGCACCGAGCCGACGCTGAAAGCCACGCCCCACAGCCAGCGCGAGGTATGCGCCTTGAAGCGGAACTCGAACGCCACGCCGCGGAAGATCAGCGCGATCAGCATGACCAGCATCGGCAGGTATAGCGCCGAGAGCACTGCAGCGTAGGCCTTGGGAAAGCTCGCCATCAAACCCGCGCCGCCGAGTACCAGCCAGGTCTCGTTGCCGTCCCAGATCGGCGCGGCGGTATTCATCATGTGGTCGCGCTGGTGTTCGTCATCGGCGAACGGCAACAGGATGCCCAGCCCCAGTACGAAGCCGTCGAGCAGCACATACATCATCACCGCAAAGCCGATGATGAAGTACCAGACCACGGGAAGCACAGTTGCCCAGTCCATCCTCAATCTCCCATCGGATCGTCGGGCGCCGATAGCGGGCGCGAGGGTGTACGAAGGTGGCTGCCGTGCACCGGCGTGGCCGTCTGGTCGCGCTGCGGCGCCGGTAGCGGACCGTCGCGAAACAGCTTGAGCAGATACCAAAGGCCTGCGCCGAAGATGCCGAGATAGACCACCACAAAGGTGATGAGAGAGGCGAGCACGCTGCCGGCTGGCACTTTGCTCACCGCTTGCGCGGTGCGCACCAAGCCCTGCACCACCCACGGCTGACGCCCGACTTCGGCGACCCACCAGCCAGTCAGCAGTGCAACGAAGCCGGACGGGATCATCACCACCCAGGCTTTCAGGTACCACCGGCCGGACAACAGCGTGCCGCGCTTCCAGCGCCACAGCCCGATCAGGGCGAGCGCGAACATGGCCAGGCCGAGCCCTACCATGACACGGAACGAAAAGAACGGAATCGCCACCGGCGGGCGCTCATCCCGTGGGAAATCCTTCAGGCCCTTGACCTCTCCGTTCCACGAGTGGGTCAGGATCAGGCTGCCCAAGTGGGGCACGTCGAGCGCGTAGTGGTTGGTCTGCGCCTGCTCGTCGGGCCAGGCAAACAAGGTCAGCGGCACATTGCTTTCGGTGTCCCAGCGCGCCTCGATCGCGGCCAGCTTGGTCGGCTGGTATTCGCGCACCTTCTGCCCGGCCATGTCGCCGATCATGATCTGCAGAGGGATCACGATGGCAAGGAACGCCAGCGCGAGCTTGAGCGTCTTCCCGGCGCGATCGACGAAACGCCCCTGCAGCAGATAGACGGCCGAAGCCCCGCCCACCACCATCGCCGTCGAGATGAATGCCGCCAGCACCATGTGCGGCAGGCGCACCAGGAAAGAGGGGTTGAAGATCACCCGCCACCAGTCGGCCGGGTAGAACACGCCGTCGCGGATTTCGTAGCCGGCTGGCGTCTGCATCCAGCTGTTGGCCGACATGATCCAGAACGCCGAAAGCAGCGTGCCCAGCGCGACCATGCAGGTGGCCAGGAAATGCATGCGGTCACTGACCTTTTTCCAACCGAACAGCATCACGCCAAGGAACGTCGCCTCCAGGAAGAACGCGGTGAGCACTTCGTAATTGAGGAGCGGCCCTACCACGTTGCCGGCGACGATCGAGAAGCCGGCCCAGTTGGTGCCGAACTGGAAACTCATCACGATGCCCGAGACCACGCCCATGCCGAAAGCGACGGCGAAGATCTTGAGCCAGAAGAAATACAGGTCGCGCCACAGGTCGGTGCGCTTGACCAGCCACACGGCTTCGATGAAAGCGAGCCACGCCGCCGTACCGATGCTGAAGGCGGGGAACAGGATGTGGAAAGACATTACCCACGCGAACTGCAGGCGCGAGAGGAACTCGGCGGTCAACATGCTTCACTCCGGGGAAAGACGTGGCGCATTGTGGACACTTCCATGTGATCCCGCAGTCGTTTATTGCACGATGGCCGGCTACGGGCGATCCACCAACGCTAGCGATCTATACGCGGCATGTGCTCGCGTGGTGTGTCGTTTCGTACGACCGATGGCTTTGCCCTGTTGTCATGTGTGTTCCTCGGCCCAACCATTGACCATCGCGCGGTTACTTGGGGGGTATTCCTTGAGGCGCGCCATCATACGAGTGCGCCGGTATTCATTCTGTACATGCTCTACTCCGGATGACCGAGGCGCTCCGGCAGGTTTGCTGCTCGCGCGTGCCGGGGCATCATCAATGGTGGAGGGACTGGCAGACCACCAGGTCATAGGCGTGCACCACATGCGCAGGCACCCTCATCAACTGGCCCGGACATGGCGTTCCTAGCCTTCGGTTTGATCTTGGTCGAGCTGGCCGGCTGCGGGCTAGCGGACGCACTTTTCGGGTCGCCAGCCCTGAGAGCCCCCTACGCAGGCTGGTTCGTTCAAGTGCCCACCTCCGGCAGGCACACCTGCGCCATGCCGCCGAGTTGACGGTCAGCACCTGGCAATTCCCGCACACGGGCATGCTCGGCAGGCGTGGAATGGCTGGCCTCGCTGAAGCGTCAGGGCCCTTAGAAAGCCGCAAGTGAGCCCCGGAGGATCTCCGGCGGGCCGGGGTCCGCAGCGTTTGCACCGCAAGCTTGCCCGGTTTATATTCGTAGATGCGAATATACGAATAGGTGGTTGTATGCATCCTTGGCTCCTCGCCGCCGTCGGCGGCATCCTGATCGGCCTGGCGGCCGTGCTGATGATGGGCGCGTTGGGCCGCATTGCCGGCATCAGCGGCATTGCCGGCGGGCTGGTGACCCAGCGCATCGGCGACTGGCCGTGGCGGCTCGCGTTTGTGCTGGGCCTGGTGCTGGCGGCGCCGTTGCTGGGGCTGCTGCGCGGCGACAGCGGCGTGGGGATGCCGCAGGTGGGGTGGCCGTGGATGGCCCTGGCGGGCATTCTGGTCGGCGTCGGCACGCGCCTCGGCAGCGGCTGCACCAGTGGGCATGGCGTCTGTGGCATCGCCCGCTTTTCGCCGCGTTCTCTGGCAGCTACCGCCACCTTCATGGTGCTCGGCATCGGCACGGTAACCGTGGTGCGTCACCTGCTTGGAGGGCTCTGACATGAAGGTATTGGTTGCACTCGTTGCTGGCCTGCTGTTCGGCATTGGGCTGGTGCTGGGCGGGATGACCCGCCCGGAAATCGTGCTCGGCTTTCTGGATGTATTCGGCCACTGGAATCCGCAACTGGCCTTCGTCATGGGCGGCGCCGTGCTGACCACGGCGCTCGGGTACCGCTTGGTGCTGACCCGGCCGCAACCATGGCTTGATGCCACCTTCCAGCTCCCGACGGCCCGCACACTGGACCGTCGCCTGCTTGGCGGCGCGGCCATGTTCGGTGTGGGCTGGGGGCTCGCCGGTTACTGTCCCGGTCCGGCGCTGGCGTCGCTCACCGCGGGTGCGCCGGGACTGCTGCTGTTCGTGGCCTGCATGGTCGCTGGCTGGCTGTTGGTGGCGCGGCTGCTGCCGGCTCGGTCCTGATGTCTTTGTTTGAGGAACGTCCCATGCAACAACACCCCGAGGTCCAGGCGTTCTTCGACGAGGCGACCAACACCTTCAGTTATGTCGCGTGGGATCCGGCCACGCGCAAGGCAGCTATCCTCGATGCCGTACTGGACTTCGACCCGGTCTCCGGTCGTACCCGCCACGGTTCGGCTGACAAGCTGATTGCTTTCGTGCAGGCGCAAGGGCTGGAAACCGAGTGGGTGATAGATACCCACGTGCATGCCGATCATCTGTCCGCCGCGCCCTACGTGCAGGCGCGTCTGGGTGGAAAGCTCGGCATCGGCGAGCACATCCGCGCCGTGCAGAAGACTTTCGGCAAGCTGTTCAACGCGGGCACCGATTTCCAAGGTGACGGCAGCCAGTTCGACCATCTGTTCGCCGACGGCGAACGCTACCGCGTGGGCGGCATCGAGGCGGTCGCGCTGCACACACCTGGCCACACGCCCGCATGCATGACCCACGTGATCGGCAATGCCGCTTTCGTTGGCGACACGCTGTTCATGCCCGACTACGGCACCGCGCGTTGCGACTTTCCTGGCGGCGACGCGCGCACGCTGTACCGCTCGATTCGGCGCATCTTCGCGCTGCCGGACGCGACGCGCGTCTTCCTGTGCCACGACTACAAGGCGTCCGGGCGCGAGCAGTTCGCGCACGAGACGACCGTGGGCAAGCAGCGCCGCCACAACATCCACGTGCGCGAGGAGATCGACGAGGATCAGTTCGTGCGGCTGCGCTCGGAACGCGATGCGGCCCTGTCGATGCCCCGGCTGATGCTGCCATCGGTGCAGGTGAACATGCGCGCCGGCCACCTGCCGCCGGCGGAGGACAATGGCGTGCGCTATCTGAAGATTCCGCTGGACGCGTTGTAATCACCGGGCCGTCGCGGCGACCTGACCGCCCGCGGCCTGTCGCGGGCCACTTCCGAGGAGCAAATCATGGCGACCAAGAAGGTTTCGGAACACCTGAGCGTGTCGGCACAGATCGAAGTGGCCGACGTCGGCACGCTCGCCGGTCAGGGTTTCACCGGCATCATCAACAATCGCCCGGACGGCGAGGCCCCGGACCAGCCGACCAGCGCGATGATCGCCCAGGCCGCTGCGGAGGCAGGCCTGACCTACCGGCACATTCCCGTGGTTTCAGGTCAGCTGCGTGATGAGCAGGCGGCCGAGTTCGCCGAGGTGCTCGAGGAGGCCAGCGGACCGCTGCTCGCCTTCTGCCGCACCGGCACGCGCTCGATCACCTTGTGGGCGCTGGGTGCCGCGCGCCAGGGGCAGGGCGCGGCGGAGATCCTGGCCACGGCCAACCGCTGCGGGTACGACCTGACGTCGCTGAAACCGCGTCTGGAACGCTCAGCGAGTGGCGGATCGGAGGCAGTGCAAGGGTCGCCGGGCCGAACCGTGGATGTCTTGATCGTCGGCGGTGGATCGGCAGGCTGCGCGGTTGCCGCCAGCCTGCGCCGGCGCGATCCCTCCTTGAGCATCACCATCGTCGAGCCGAGCGAAAAGCACTACTACCAGCCCGCCTGGACGCTGGTCGGGGCCGGCTTGTTCGATACGGCGCGTACCGAGGTGGCGACCGCCCAGATCATCCCCGCCGGCGTGAAATGGCACAAGGGTGCCGTTGCCGCGTTCGAGCCCGACCGCAATGCGGTGGTGCTGGCCGACGGCGCCCGGCTGGGCTACCGGTATCTGATCGTCGCGCCGGGTCTGGTCCTGCGCTGGGAGCAGATCGAGGGTCTGGCCGAGACGCTCGGGCGAAACGGCGTGACATCCAACTATCGATTCGACCTGGCGCCCTACACATGGAAACTCGTTCGCGAGTTGGCCAGCGGTCGCGCGCTGTTCACCCAGCCGCCGATGCCGATCAAGCGCGCCGGCGCGCCGCAGAAGGCGATGTACCTCTCGTGTGATCACTGGTTCCGCAACGGCCGCACCGCTGCCATCGAGGTTCAGTTCCGCAGTGCCGGCGCCGTGCTGTTCGGGGTCAAGGAATTCGTGCCGCCATTGATGGAGTACGTGCGCAAATACCAAGCCCAGCTCTGCTTCAATTCCAACCTGTTTGCGGTCGATGGCGCAGCGCGCAAGGCTTGGTTCGAAGACAAGGATACCGCCGGCGGCACCACGCGCCATGCGGTGGATTTCGACATGTTGCATGTCGTGCCACCGCAGACTGCGCCGGACTTCGTGCGCTCCAGCCCGCTCGCTGATGAAGCCGGCTGGCTGGCGGTGGATCCGCAGACGCTGAGACATCCCCGCTACGCGAACATTTTCAGCCTTGGTGATGTCTGCTCCGCACCCAACGCCAAGACTCTGGCGGCCGTGCGCAAACAGGCCCCGGTCGTGGCCGAAAACCTGCTCGCCAGTCTGCATGGCCGCCACCGGCACGCCGTCTATGACGGCTATGGTGCCTGTCCACTGACGGTCGAGAAGGGCCGAGTGGTGCTTGCCGAGTTCGGCTACGGAGGCAAGTTGATGCCCAGTTTTCCGCTTGATCCCACCAAGGCCAGCCGACTGGCCTGGCTGCTGAAAGCCAACATTCTGCCGCCGGTGTACTTCCACATGGTGGTGCGCGGCCACGAGTGGCTTGCCAAGCCGGAGATGGTGGACGGACCCGCATGAGACACTCATGAAATCCGGCCGTCCCGTTGCAGCGCCGGGCTCACAGCGTAAGCGCGCCTTGCCACGTCCCGCGGAAGTGCTTTCGTCCGAAGCGATGCACCGCCACTCCGAGGAGGCGATTGCGTTGCTCAAGGGCATAGCCAGCCACAATCGGCTGCTGCTGCTCTGCCAGCTGGTGGAAGGCGAGCGTTCGGTCGGCGAGCTTGCGCAGGTGCTAAAGCTCTCCCAGAGCGTCGTCTCGCAGCACCTGGCGCTGCTGCGACGCGACCGCATCGTCAACGGACGTCGCGAGGCTCAATCGATCTACTACCGCATCAGCGACGAGCGCGCGCGTACGCTCATGACAACTTTGTTCGAGCTTTTCTGCATGCCGCAGGATTGAGCCATCTGGAGTGTCCATGGAACCCGTTCTTCTGACCCAGGCCTTGCTGGCCATCGTGTGTGGCTCTCTGGTCGGCTTTTCGCTGGCGCTGATCGGCGGTGGCGGCTCGATTCTGGCCACGCCGCTGGTGCTCTATGTGGTCGGCGTGCACGACCCGCACGTGGCGATCGGTACCAGCGCGCTGGCGGTGGCGGTGAATGCCTTCGCCAACCTGGTACCTCATGCGCGCGCCGGACACGTCCGCTGGAAGGCGGCCTTCATGTTTGCAGCGACCGGCGTGGTCGGCGCTTACCTGGGATCGAGCCTGGGCAAGGCGATCAACGGGCAGCACCTGCTGGTGCTGTTCGCACTGCTCATGCTGGTGGTCGCCGGCCTGATGTTGCGCGGACGGCGTAACGGCGAGGTGGATCGCTACCCGCTGCCGCACGTCTATCCGCGTCTGGGCGCTGTGGGCCTCGGCGCTGGCGGTCTGTCGGGATTCTTCGGCATCGGCGGCGGCTTCCTGATCGTACCGGGGCTGATGTTCGCCAGCGGCATGGAGATCATCAACGCAATCGGCACGTCGTTGTTCTCGGTGGGCGCCTTCGGGCTGACCACCACCTTCAACTATGCCGCCTCCGGCCTGGTCGATTGGCGCGTGGCGACCGAGTTCATCGGCGGCGGCATCGTCGGTGGCTGGCTGGGTGCGCTGGGCGCCCGACGGTTGGCGAAGACGCGCGGGGCGCTCAACCTGATCTTCGCCGCGGTGATCGTCGTGGTGGCCATCTTCATGCTCTACAAGTCGTTGCATGCCTGAGAGCGCGCAGGAGGCTATCATGCTGTTCCGTCAGTTGTTCGAACCGCTCTCCAGTACCTACACCTACCTGCTTGGCTGTGAGGACACCGGCCAGGCGGTGTTGATCGACCCGGTCGTCACGATGATCGAACGCGACTTGGCCGAGATACAGCGTTTGGTTCTGACCCTGGCATGGACGATAGACACGCACATCCACGCCGACCACATCACCGCGGCACGCGAGCTCAAGCAGCGCGTGGGCAGCCGCATCGCAGCGCCTGCGTTCGACCGCCTGCCATGTGCCGATGCAGGAATCGAGGAGGGACGTCCGTTCGAAGTCGGCAGCGTGCCACTTCAACCGCTGCACACACCCGGGCACACGGACGGCCATTTTGCCTACCGCCTGGCTGACCGCGTGTTCACCGGCGATGCGTTGCTGATCGACGGCTGTGGCCGCACCGATTTCCAGAACGGCGACGCCGACGCCTTGTTCCGCAGCGTGCGCGAGAAGCTGTTCGTGCTGCCGGGCGAGACGCTGGTCTACCCCGCGCACGACTACCAGGGCCGCTACGTTTCCTCGGTAGCGCAGGAGCAGAGCCGCAATCCGCGCCTGGGCGGTGACCGAACACTGGACGAGTTCCGGGCGATCATGGCCGGGCTCAACCTGCCTTACCCAAAGTTCATCGACCACGCCGTCCCCGGCAACCGGCAATGCGGAGTGTGCCCGCAGGATTTGCCCGAGCACCTGCGCGAATACTGCGCGAAGATCGCCCACAGCCCGCAGGGGTGAGGCGCGCTGGCACAGGGCGGACCTTCTCACGGGGCTGTTGATGGCCCAGGTGCGACTATTGCGCCGTCACGCGCGCGAGGTGCCCACTATGAATGATTCGACCGTTTCCGCAGCATCGAGCAGGAGCGACGCGGACCGCGTTCGCCGCTCCACATCCGCGGACATCAATCGCGAGATCGACCGGCAGACTGAAGCCAACATCCACCGCTACAGGCAGCTGGATCGCGCACAGATTACGGGCCGCATACAGGCCCTGGATGCCGAGTGGGATGTCGAGCGCGTTCTGGAGGTCAATGCCTCCACTCTGGCACTGTCCGGCCTCGTGCTCGGCGTGACGGTTGACCGCCGGTGGCTCTGGCTGACCGGCATCGTGTTGCCGTTCCTTCTGCAGCATGGCTTGCAGGGCTGGTGCCCGCCATTGCCGGTGTTGCGCCGACTAGGCATTCGCACTCGCGCGGAGATCGACCGCGAGAAGTACGCTTTGCTGGCTGCGCTCGACGATCGCCAGTCGGTTCACTGATTGACGGACAAGCCCGCGGGCGTGTCAAACCGCCTCATCGATGATGGCGCGCATGGTCTGCTCCACCTCGCGCGCGGCCGAGGCCACCGCCTGGTCGTTCGATACCAACGACAACAGATCCGTCGGGGGAACCATGCCGATGCACGTGCGGCCATCCTTCTGGTAGATGGAGAGCCGGCATGGAAGGACCAGGTTGAGTGTCATGTCCATCCCCAGCACCTGCGCCGCCTGGCCGGGATTGCAGACTTCCAGCACGAGGCAGTCATTCTCAAGCGTGTAGCCTTTGTCAGCCAGGGTGCGACGGAAGTCGTAGTGGTGCAGCAGCCCGAAGCCATGCCTTCGGATGCTTTCCTGCACAGCTTCGAAGGCCTCTTCTGTCGGTTTCGAGGTCGGCTTTTCGTAGATCATGCGTGGACTCCGGCAGCGGTTCATCTAAGCGCCGCTGAGCGTTTCCCAGTTGCGCGCGTGCGGGCGCCATCAATTATTCCGATGATCCAGCTTCAAGCGTGACGATGGCTTGATGATATGTCGTCTTAACTGTCCCGTGCGACACCAAGACTACGGCGCGGCAATGGCGACCCTTGGCAAAGGCGTCGTCAATCTGACAAACGACAGCGCGGCCAACGGGTGACGACCAACGTCGCTGGCTATTCCCGACGGGAAAGCGGCGGGCCGTTTCGTATCTATTCTGGCGGCTGCGACCAGTCCGGAAGTCGCTAGGCGGCATAATTCAACATTATCCCATTTCATATTCGCGCCGCCTCTAGCTGAATGCTTGCTGTTGTTTGTAATGTAATTACATGGTATGTAACACAGTACGTTAAAAAGGGGAGAGCACGGGTATGGCGCGTGCGGGCTTGTACAAGACCGAAGTCCAGAAGGCGCGCGATAGCCTCATCGCGCAGGGCAAGCACCCGTCCGTGGACGCCGTCCGTGTGGCCCTGGGCAACACCGGCTCAAAGACCACCATCCACCGTTACCTCAAGGAGCTGGAAGCGGAGGTAGCGACGGCGTCGACCTCCGACATCGTTATCAGCGATTCGCTGCGCACCTTGGTCGCCCAACTCTCAAGACGCCTTGCCGAGGAGGCCGACACTCGGATCGCCGAGGCCAAAACCAAGTTCGACGCCGCCGCTCAGAAGGCTGCCGAAGCGCTGGGCCATCAGGAACGCGAGGGTCGGGCGCTGAGCGATCGCCTACAGCGGACGGAGACCGCCCTGCAGGAGGAAAAGCGCGCCCATGAGGAGTCGCGGGGGCAACTGCACGAACGCGCCATCGCGATCAGCACCCTAGAAGAGCGGGCCATCGGCCTGGAGGCGCGGCTGGCCGAACAGGTCGCCCATGCCCAGTCGCTGGAGGGGAAGCACCAGCAGGCACGGGAGGCGCTGGAGCATTTCAGGCAGTCAGCCAAGGAGCAGCGGGAGGCCGAAGCACGGCGCCACGATCACCAGGTGCAGACTTTGCAGATCGAACTTCGCCAAGCCAATGAACTTGTATCCACTAAGAATCACGAGGTCATGCAGCTCAATCGCGACAACGCACGACTCACCGAACTACATGGTCACAGCGAAAACGCACTACGGACCTTGCGCAGGGAGTACGAGCAGGCGGCACGGACAGCCAAAGACGTGCCGCGGCTCAAAAAAGAGGCTGAAACCCTGGAGCAGAAGTGCGCCCAGGTCACGAACGAACGTGACCAACTCCGCGCCGATGTCGAACGCTACGTCGCGGAGCTGGCGGCCGAGCGCCATGCGCGTCTGGCAGATATCGAAGATCAGCGGCGGCGCGAGGCGCGTCTGACCGCGATCGAGGAATTCTTGGGCGAGCTCAAATCCAAGGAGCCCGTCAGCGAGCCATCCGAGTCGGAATGACGATCGGTCATGGCGCATCAAGCCGCCAATTTAGGAAATCGAAGGATCAAGAGGGGTTACGAGCGCAATTGCCGGTTTTTGGGCGAATCCCTGCCGACCCTCTGCATCGTCCTTCGTACCGGCCTTCCTGAAGGCGGGATAGAAGATCTCTTCCTCGATCGTGGTATGGACCTCCAGGTCGACGCGGATTTGTGCGAGCAGCTCGCTGCGCGTCTTCGCGGCGCGGGTGGTCGTTTTCGCAAGCTCGGCGAGCAGTTCCTTGACCTTCTTGTGATCGGCTTTCAGCAGTTGGATGGCATCCACGGGGCGCTCCGGTTCTGGCGGGGGAGGGAGTGGCGAGCATTCCATCCCAGGCGTGAATCCGGTGTCCCGCGAAGGCCCGGCCATCATCACGCCATCGCAGCGAATCGGGCCTGATCCGGCCATCGGCAGCGGGGCCCGCGACCGCGCGTGCACGCCGGCCCCACCGAGGCTTCACCCGGCAAAACGCAGGCTGCCATCGTTCCCTCCACACACGAGCAGCAGGCATGGCAACCCACGACCGCAAAGACCGGCAACATCCCGGGCGCAAGAACGACAGGGAGCCACCGGAGACTCCCGAAACGCGGCGGCAACGCAAGAAGAAGGAAAGCGAGAACCAGGACGAGGCACTGGAGGAAACCTTTCCGGCCAGCGATCCTGTCTCGCCGTTCATCCCGTCCAAACCGCCGGAACCGGATTGAGCGAGAACATCGCCGACAACGGAGTACGCGCACAACTGCGCATGACCCAGGTCGAACACCTCGACCAGGCAAGAACGATGTCCTTTGAAGGCGATGGCTCTTCCAACGTCCGGAAGAAGCTGATTGGCACCTGGCGAGGCAGCGGCGGAGAGGGTCGATGCGCCGCTGGAGGACGGTTGCCGTGGAGGCTGTCGCCTTCTATCTTTAATTTCGCATAATGTATATTATGTAAAATATAGAATACATCATCGAGGCATCGACCTCCACACGCTATCGGCACGTGCTCTTGTCGATCTCGGTCGACTCTGTGCCGGGCACACGCTCGCGAAAGAACGGCATCTAGCGCCGGGCGCCCATTGTGGCTGGCGGACCTTCACCCTCGCCGACCTTGCGGCGTTGGCGAGAGGCAACCCTCAGGCGCTGCCCATTGTCCGGGTCGCTCTCGTGCGGCCGACCCGCTGCAACCAGTCGTAACCGTCGTCGGAACTCAGTCCGCCCATGCTCGCGGTGTCCTGACGGGAGGCGTCGCGACTGGCACGGCCGGAGACGCCGCGCTGATGGTGCTGGTATGGCTGCCGCGGTTTCTGTCTGTTGTCGCGTGTCATGGTGTTGAGTCCTGTGGACGAGGCAATGACCGGTCAACGAGCACACCGGTCCGGGCGTGACCAGGGAATCAGGCCGGAATGGCCCGGGATCAATGGCGCTGCGGTGATCGCACCGTTCCCGGCAAGAAACAGCGGTGGGCTGGCGGACTGTTCGCCCGGGGAAACACACCGGTCATCAGTCACGGGTTTTGCCGAGGGGGATCGGCACCATCTGGCTGCCGAGTTCTTCGGAAATCCCCGCCATGAACAACAAGATCGTGTTCTTCCTGTGGCTCGTCGCCGCCGGCCTGCTGGCGACCCTGCCGGCAGGCGCGCGCGCAGCGACTCTGGGCGATGGCGACTACGCCAGGATCGGCGTGCCGGATCTGCGGCAGGCCTCGGCGTTTTTCCACGACGTGCTGAATTGCCGCCCGGTTGGCGACCCCGCGCCAATCGCGGCGGGGGCATCAGGCTCCCGCCTGCTTTCCTGCGGCAGCGGTTCGATGCTGGAATTGTTCGTCGAGCGTGGCCACTCCCCTGCCCGCGGCTCGGCCGCCACCGGCGAGACCTTGCAGTTCCTCGCAGATGGCACCCTGCGCACCGATGCCTGGCTTCGGCAGCGTGGCGTCATCGTCAGTGGCGCACCACACCGGCTGACTTCCGGTCCGTGGGCTGGCCGCATGGCGCTGGACTTCGTGGCGCCCTGGGGCATGCGGATGCGGCTGCTCGGCAGCAAGCCGCCGGATACCGCCTACGGTGATATCGACACCGTGGCGGCGGCGCCGCGCGGCCACTAGCGCCTGGCGCGGAAGAAGTCGCGCAGCATGCGGGCCGATTCCTCGGCCAACAGCCCCCCGGCCACCTCGATGCGATGGTTGTGCCGCGCGTCGATCAAGGTATCGAACACGCTGCCGGCCGCGCCGGTCTTGGGATCGGCGGCGGCATAGACCACGCGGCTGATGCGTGCGTGGATCAGCGCCATCGCGCACATCGAGCACGGTTCCAGCGTCACGTACAGCGTGGCGCCGGACAGCCGGTGGTTGGCGAGCTGCTCGCCGGCGGCGCGCATGGCCATCACCTCGGCGTGGGCGGTCGGATCGTGCAGGGTGATGTTGCGATTCCAGCCCAGCCCCACGACTTCGCCGTTCAACACCAGCACTGCCCCCACCGGCACCTCGTTCTCGCTGTCGCGGGCGTGCGCGGCCAGTTGCAGCGCACGCTGCATGTGGCGCACATCGGCGGGTGAGAAATCACTTGAGGTTTCCGATTTTTCGTCTTTCATCTCAATAAGTTGCCGACTTTATCTGGGAAAGATTGGAGCCAAGCTGGCCTTTCCCGACATACGCAAGCCATTGATTTGCCTATTCCCACTCGATCGTGGCGGGTGGCTTGCCGCTGATGTCGTAAACAACGCGAGAAACACCACGCAACTCATTGATTATTCTATTTGAAACCCTGCCAAGAAACTCGTACGGGAGGTGCGCCCAGTGAGCGGTCATGAAGTCGATGGTTTCCACCGCGCGCAAGGCGATCACCCATTCGTAGGCGCGCGCGTCGCCGACCACGCCCACCGACTTCACCGGCAGGAACACCGCGAACGCCTGGCTGGTCCGGTCGTACAGGTCCGCCTTGCGCAACTCCTCGATGAAGATCGCGTCGGCGCGCGCCAGCAACTCGGCATATTCGCGCTTCACCTCGCCGAGGATGCGCACGCCCAGGCCCGGCCCCGGGAACGGGTGGCGATAGACCATTTCACGCGGCAGGCCGAGCTCCACGCCGATGCGGCGCACTTCGTCCTTGAACAGCTCGCGCAGCGGTTCGACCAGTTTCAGCTTCATGTGCGCCGGCAGGCCGCCGACGTTGTGGTGGCTCTTGATGACGTGGGCCTTGCCGGTCTTGCTGCCGGCCGACTCGATCACGTCGGGGTAGATCGTGCCCTGCGCCAGCCACTTCACCTTGCTGCCGTCAGCGGTGATCTTGCCCGACTCCTCGTCGAAGATCTCCACGAACAGGCCGCCGATGATCTTGCGCTTGGCTTCCGGATCGGAGACGCCTTCGAGTGCCTCGAAGTAGCGGTCGGCCGCGTTGACGCGGATCACCTTGACGCCCATGTGCTCGGCCATGGTGGCCATCACTTGGTCGCCCTCTTTCCAGCGCAGCAGGCCGGTGTCGACGAACACGCAGGTAAGCCTCGCGCCGATCGCCTTGTGCAGCAGCGCGGCCACCACCGAGGAATCGACGCCGCCGGAGAGGCCGAGCAGCACGTGGTCGTCGCCGACCTGCTCGCGCACGCGGGCGATCTGGTCGTCGATGATGTTGGCTGGCGTCCACAGCGTGGCGCAACCGCATATCTCGGTGATGAAGCGCTTGAGCAGCGCCCCGCCCTGCTTCGTGTGGGTCACTTCCGGGTGGAACTGCACGCCGTACCAGCGCTTGTCGTGGTTCTCCATCACCGCCGCCGGAATGCGCGCGGTGGTGCCGGTGACCACGAAGCCCGGCGGCACGCGCGACACGTGGTCGCCGTGGCTCATCCACACGTCCAGCCGGTGCGCGTCCGCGTGGTCGGTGAGGCCCTCGAACAGTCGGCTGGTGCCCGCAATGTCCACTTGGGCATGGCCGAACTCGCGCTGGTCGGCCGCCTCGGTGGCGCCGCCCAGCTGCGCGGCCAGGGTCTGCATGCCGTAGCAGATGCCGAGGATCGGCACGCCCGCATCGAACACTTGTTGCGGCGCCTTGGGCGCGCCCGGGAGCGTGGTCGATTCCGGCCCGCCGGACAGGATGATGCCCTTGGCGCCGAACGCGGTGATCTCGCCCGGATCGTGGTCCCAGGCCCAGATCTCGCAATACACGCCCAGCTCGCGCACGCGCCGGGCGATCAACTGCGTGTACTGCGCACCGAAGTCGAGGATGAGTATTTTGTGGGAGTGGATGTTGGTCATGGGCGGCGGACGGGTATCGGGAAAGGATGGGCCAACGAGTGCGACGGGTGACGGAAGCTGCATGCCGGTCGCCGCGGCGAAAGCAGGAAGCTACGCGAGGCGACGATTCCCCATGCCCGTCATCCCGGCGAAAGCCGGGACCCGGTGACTTGTGCCGCGACGCTTGGGAAGGCGCTGGACCCCGGCTTTCGCCGGGATGACGGCGGTGTGGTACGGCGTGTGGCGGGAGGGGCGGGCATGGTAATGACCACCCTTCCCGGCCGGATCACGAGTTCAAGCGGTAATTCGGCGCTTCCTTGGTGATCTGGATATCGTGCGGGTGCGCTTCGGTGACGCCGGCGGAGGTGACCTTGACGAACTGCGCCTTGCTGCGCACGTCCTCGACGGTGGCCGCGCCCAGGTAGCCCATCGACGCGCGCAGGCCGCCGATCAACTGGTGGATGATGTTGCGCAGCGGCCCGCGGTACGGCACGCGGCCCTCGATGCCCTCGGGTACCAGCTTGTCGGCGTCGGCCTCGTCCTGGAAGTAGCGATCCTTGGAGCCGAGCTGCATCGCGCCGATCGAGCCCATGCCGCGGTAGCTCTTGTACGAGCGGCCCTGGAACAGCTCGACCTCGCCCGGGGATTCCTCGGTGCCGGCGAACATCGAGCCCAGCATCACGCTGGATGCACCGGCCGCCAGGGCCTTGGGGATGTCGCCGGAGTAGCGGATGCCACCATCGGCAATCAGCGGAATCTCGTCCTTCAGCGCGGTGGCGACCAGGTCGATCGCGGTGATCTGTGGCACGCCGACACCGGCAACCACGCGAGTGGTGCAGATCGAGCCGGGGCCCACGCCCACCTTGACCGCGTCCACGCCCACGTCGAGCAGTGCCCGCGCCGCCTCGCCGGTGACGATGTTGCCGGCCACCACCTGCACCTGCGGATAGTGCTTCTTGACCCAGGCCACCCGGTCGATCACGCCCTGCGAATGGCCGTGTGCGGTATCCACGACCAGCACGTCGACGCCGGCATCGACCAGCGCCGCCACGCGTTGCTCGGTGTCGCCGCTCACGCCGACGGCAGCACCCACCAGCAGCGCTTCGTGACTGTCCTTGGCGGCATGCGGGTTGTCGCGCGCCTTCTGGATGTCCTTCACGGTGATCAGGCCGCGCAACTGGAAGTCGTCGTTGACCACCAGCACTTTCTCGATGCGATGCTTGTGCAGCAACAGCATCACCTCGTCCTGGCTGGCGCCTTCCTTTACGGTGACCAGCTTGTCCTGGCGGGTCATGATATTGCGCACCGGATCGTCCGGCTTGCGTTCGAAACGCATGTCACGGCTGGTGACGATGCCGACCAGGCGATTGCCCTCGACCACCGGCACGCCGGAGATGTTGTGCGCGTGGGTGAGCCGCAGCACCTCGCGGATCGAGGTCTCCGGGCCGACCGTGATCGGGCTGCGGATCACGCCGGCCTCGAACTTCTTCACCAGCCGCACTTCGGCGGCCTGCTGCTCGGCGGTCATGTTCTTGTGGATGATGCCGATGCCGCCGTTCTGCGCCATGGTGATGGCCAGGCGCGCCTCGGTGACGGTATCCATCGCGGCGGAAACGATCGGGATGTTCAGCCGCAGGCCGCGGGTGAAGCGCGTCGAGGTGTTCACGTCGCGCGGCAGGACGATGGAATGGCCCGGAACCAGGTAGACGTCGTCGTAGGTCAGGGCCTCGGCGAGGATGCGCATGCGAAATGTCCCGCTGCAAAGAGGGAATTATACGTTCCCTTCACTGCCCTCGCCAGCGCCGGACCCGCGCGGCGCGGCCAATGTGATGACATAGCACCGCACCCGGCATGTATCTTGGCGACCTTCGCAGGAGCCGCCGTGCACGCCCATTCCTCTCACGATCACCCCCACGATCACCCTCGCGATCACGCACAGGGACACGACCATGCCCATGCCCATGCGGCCGGTCATCCGCATGCCCACGGCGTGGCCCGTGATGCCGATCGGCGTTATCTGACGATCGCCCTGCTGCTGCTGCTGGGTTTCATGATCGTCGAGGTGGTGGTCGGCATGCTGGCCCAATCGCTGGCGCTGATCTCCGATGCCGGCCACATGCTGACCGACGTCGGCGCGATCGCCCTGGCGCTGGTGGCGATGCGGCTGGCCAGCCGACCGGCGCGCGGCAGCTACACGTTCGGGCTCAAGCGGGTGGAAATTCTCAGCGCGCAGGCCAATGGCGTGACCTTGCTGTTGCTCTCGGCGTGGTTCGTGGTCGAGGCCGTGCGCCGGCTGATCCACCCGCCCGCCGTGCACGGCCTGCTGGTCACCGTCGTGGCGGTGGCGGGCATCGGCGTGAACCTGCTGGCGGTGTGGGCGATGCACAAGGCCAACCGGGAAAGCCTCAACATCCAGGGCAGTTACCAGCACGTGCTCACCGACCTGTATGCATTCATCGCCACGGCGGTGGCCGGCGTGCTGGTCTGGTGGACGGGGTGGAACCAGTTCGATTCCCTGGCGGCGCTGGTGGTGGCGGCGCTGATGCTCAAGGCCGGCATCGGGCTGGTGCGCGACGCCGGCCGGGTTTTCCTGGAGGCGGCGCCGCGCGGACTGGAACCGGACGCGATCGGCCAGGCCATGCACGCCCTGTCCGCGGTCACGCGGGTGGACGACCTGCACGTGTGGGAAGTGACCTCGGGCATGCCGGCGCTGTCGGCACACGTCTTCGTCGAGCTCGACGTCGACTGCCACGACGTGCGCCGCGAACTGGAAGCCATGTTGCGCGATCGATTCGCGATCACCCATACGACCATCCAGACCGACCATGCGGCCAGCGGCCAGGTGGTCGCGACGCCCTGTTCGCTCGACGCGCACGACACCGGCCACCGCAGCTGAGCGAACGACCTAGCCGGCGCTGCCGCGGGCAGCCTGTGCCTCGGCCGCTTCCAGCGTGTTCTCCATCAAGGTGGCGACGGTCATCGGCCCCACCCCGCCCGGCACCGGCGTGATCCAGCTGGCGCGCTCGGCGGCCGGGGCGAACTCCACGTCGCCGACCAGCCGGCCGTCCTCCAGCCGATTGATGCCGACGTCGATCACCACCGCGCCGGGCTTGATCCAGTCGCCCCGCACCAGGCCGGGCTTGCCGACCGCGACGATCACGATGTCGGCCTGGCGCACGAAACTTTCCAGCTCCCGCGTGAAGCGATGGCACGAGGTGGTGGTGCAACCGGCGATCATCAGCTCCAGCACCAGCGGCCGGCCGACGTGGTTGGACACGCCCACCACCACCGCATGCTGCCCGCGCACCGGCCGATCGGTGTGGCCGAGCAGGGTCATCACGCCGCGCGGGGTGCACGGCCGCAGGCCGAACCGGCGCAGCGCCAGCCGCCCCACGTTGACTGCCTGGAACCCGTCCACGTCCTTGTCCGGGTCGATGCGGTCGACCAGCGCGTCTTCGTCGATGTGTGCCGGCAGCGGCGACTGCACCAGGATGCCGTGCACCTGCGGGTCGGCGTTGAGGCGGTCGATCAGCGCGAACAACTCGGCCTGCGTGGTCTCGGCCGGAAGGTCGTGATCGAAGGAACGGAAGCCCACCTGGTGGCAGGCCTTGCGCTTGTTGCGCACGTACACCGTCGAGGCCGCGTCGCTGCCGACCAGCACCACGGCCAGCCCCGGTGCAGGCAGGCCCCGACCGACCCGTTCGGCCACGCGCAGGTGCAGCTGTTCCAGCAGTTCCCGGGCGATGCGTTTGCCGTCGAGTATGCGTGCGCTCATGCTGATCCCTGGCCGTAAAGGATGCATTATCCGGGCTGGACGACATGCGCACAAACGGCAGCGCGCCGGCAACCAGGCAGGCTGATGGAACACGACCCGCAATACACGATCGAGCTGGGCGACGCGCGCGTGCGGTTGCGCCCTTGGAACCACGCTGACGCCGACGCCCTGGTGGATGCCGTGCGCGACTCCGTGGACAGCGTCGGGCGCTGGCTGCCGTGGTGTCGCGCCGACTACGGCCACGATGCCGCCCATGCATGGATCGCGCATTGCCAGGACGGCTGGCAGGCCGGCAACCATTTCGCCTTCGCGGTGCGCAGTGCGGCAGACGGCTCGCTGTTGGGCGGCGTGGGGCTCAACC
Source organism: Rhodanobacter sp. UC4452_H20 (assembly GCF_052978205.1). Next base: position 1,103,010 of record NZ_CM129662.1, read on the forward strand.
AGTTCGAGCCGATCCACCGCCGCGCCAATCTCGGTTACTGGATGCGCCAGGCCTGCCAGCGGCGCGGGCTGGCGACGGCGGCGGCGCAGCACGTCGCGCGCTTCGGGTTCGAGCAGCTGGGGCTGATCCGCATCGAGATCGTGGCGCTGCCGGACAACGCAGCCAGCCGCGCCACGGCGCTGCGCATCGGCGCACGATTCGAGTCGATCGCGCGCCAGCGCTTGCTGGTGGAGGGGCAACCGCGGGACGCGGCGGTGTACGGGTTGCTGCGGTCGGATCTTCCCTGAGCGTCGACGATCAGCGCGTGCGCTTGATCAGTTCGCTGAGCCGGCGGCGGGCCTTGTGCTGTTGCTCCTTGGTCAGCACCTTCTTGCGTCCGGCGTAGGGGTTTTCACCCTCGCGGAAGGCAATGCGGACCGGCGTGCCTTCGAGCTTGTAGCGTTTGCGGAAGAAGTTTTCCAGGTAGCGCTGGTAGGCCGGCGCGATGTGCTTGGTGCGCGTGCCGTGGATGACGATGGTCGGCGGATTGGTGCCGCCCGGATGCGCAAAGCGCAGCTTCGGCGCATGGCCGTTGACCAGCGGCGGCTGGTAGCCTTCGTACGCCTTTTCCAGCGTGCGGGTCAGGTCGGAGGAGCTCAGCTCCCTGGTCGCCGACGCGTGCGCGCGCACCACCGCGCGCATCAGCTCGCGCAGCCCGGAACCGTGCAGCGCCGATATGTGCACGCGCTTGGCCCAGTCGACGAACACCAGCCGACGATCCAGCGCGCGCAGGCATTCCTCGCGCTGATAGGCGTCCAGGCCATCCCACTTGTTGAGCGCGATCACCAGCGCCCTGCCCTCGTCGATGGCGTAGCCGATCAGGGTAAGGTCCTGGTCGGCCAGGTTCTCGCGCGCGTCGACCATCATCACCACCACCTGGGCGGCGGCGATCGACTGCAGCGTCTTGATCACACTGAACTTCTCCACCGCCTCCTCGACCCGCGCCTTGCGTCGGATGCCGGCGGTGTCGATCAGGGTGTAACGCTTGCCGTCGCGCTCCAGCGGCACGCGGATCGGGTCGCGCGTGGTGCCCGCGACGTCGGAGACGATCAGTCGTTCTTCGCCCAGCAGGCGGTTGATCAGCGTGGACTTGCCGGCGTTCGGGCGGCCAACGATCGCCACGCGGATACTGCCGTCCTCCGTGGACGGCTCGTTCGCGGCATCCTCGTCCGGCGGCAACAGCGGCAGCACGGCGCGGATCAGCTCGTCGGTGCCGCGACCATGCGCAGCGGAAATCGGCAAGGTGGTGGCCATGCCGAAGGCGGCGAATTCCGCCAGGGCGGCCTGTTCATCCAGGCCGTCGATCTTGTTCACGGCGGCGATGATCGGCTTGCCGCTGCGGCGCAACTCGCCAAGGATCACGTGATCCTGCGGCAGCAGGCCGTCGCGCGCATCGACCACGAAGACCAGCACCTGGGCCTCCTCGATCGCCAGTCGCACTTGCCGCGCGGTAAGGACGTCGATCGCCTCCTCGACACCCGACAGACCACCGGTATCGACCGCGAGAAACGGGCGCTCACCCAGATGGCACGCACCGTAGTGGCGATCGCGGGTGACCCCGGGCATGTCGGCCACCAGCGCGTCGCGGCTGCGCGTGAGCACGTTGAACAGGGTCGATTTGCCGACATTGGGGCGACCGACCAGGGCGACGACGGGCAGCATGGAAACTTCGTCCCGCGATCAGGGCGAGGACAGGCGGTAGGCGCCGATGTGGCCCTTCACGTCCTGGACGTACACGACATCGCCAACCACCAGCGGCTGCGCGCGGATCGCCTTCTTGGAAAGCCGCTCGCGCGCGGCCAACGCGCCGTCGCCGGTCTGCAGCCAGTGCACATAGCCTTCGGCATCGCCGACCACCACGTAGTTGCCCTGCACGGCCGGCCCGGTCAGCCAGCGGTAGCGGAGCGCGTCGTTCTTCCACATGTCGGCGCCGCCGGACTTGTCGAAGGCCCACACGCGCGACTGATCGTCGACGCCGAAGATGGCATTGTATTTCACCGCCAGCGAGGTATAGCTGGAGAACGGATGCGACCACAGCGGGCGGCCACTGGGGCCGTCGATGGCCACCACGTTGCCGTGGTAGGCGGTGCCGTAGAGGGTGCTGCCGTCGAGCAGGATCGCGCCGTCGGCATCGTTCAGACGGTCGATCTCGGTGCGGCCCTCGCCGCTGGCCAGGCGCTGCTCCCACAGCTTGCTGCCGTTGTCCAGGCGCAGCGCGACCAGCAGGCCGTCGTCGCTGCCGAAGAACACCACGCCGTTGGCGACCAGCAAGCCGCCGTTGCCGCGCACGCTCAGCAGCGGCACGTTGCCCTGGTCGTTCACCCACTGGCGCTCGCCGGTGGCCGCGTCAAGGGAATAAACCCGGCCGTTGCTGCCGCGCACGATGACCTGGTTGCCGATGATCACCGGCGAGGCCAGCACCTGGGTATTGAGTTCGGCTTCCCAGCGCGGGCTGCCGTCCTTTGCGTTGACGCCGTAGACGTGGCCGTCCAGCGTGCCCACCGCGAGCAGGTCGCCGCCTACCGCCGGACCGCCGGCATACTGGGCGTCCTTGCGCTTCTTGTCGCCCCAGCCGAACCAGCCGTGCGTGCGCGAACTCTTCGACCACAGCGTCTTGCCGGTCGCCGCGTCGAAGGCGGCCAGCTTGCCGTCGGTGCTGTCGGCGTAGAGCACGCCATCGACCACGGTCGGACGCAGCCGCACGCCACTGTCGCCCGCGCCGTCGCCCACTCGTTCGCGCCACAGTCGCGTCACCTGCACCGTCGGCTTGAAATCCTTGGCCAGCGGCGTCGGCGGCTGCACGTTCTCCTTCTTGAAGGAGTGGCAGCCGGCGAGCGTCAGCAGCGAAACCAGCGAAACCAGCATGGCGCGTTTGATCATGTGAACTTTCATGCACCCTGCTTCCCGGCCACGGCCAGGTCATCGAGTTTCATCTGCAAGGCGCCGCGTTGCGGGGCGTCCTCGCTCAGTGCCGACATGGCCGCCTGGTAGGCCTTGCGTGCATCGTCCATGCGTCCAAGCTTGACCATCGCATCGCCGCGGAGTTCCTGCACCATGCCCTGGAAGCTGCCGGGCGGCACGCGGTCGAGCGTGGCCAGCGAGGCCTGGGCCTGGTCGCGCGCCAATTCGACCCGCGCGATGCGCACCAGGGTCAGCGACTTCAGCGGCTCTTCGGTGGTGTGGCTTTCGGCCCACTCCAGCGAGACCTGGGCCTTGTCCAGTTGCTTGTCCTGCACTTGCTGGCGGGCGCGGTCGCTGACCGCGAACAGCGCATACGGCGATTTGGCGTAATCCTTCATCAACTGGTCGGTCAACTGGGCGGCCACGTCGGGCTTGCCCGACAGCTGCGCCACCTTGGCCTGCTGGTAGAGCTGCGAGGCCGCGCTCTCGTTGCGGGCCTGGTGGTTGCGCCATTGCTGCCATCCGAAGATGCCGACCAGTCCGATAAGAACACCGACAACGATCGAAACGCCGTTCTCGCGCAGCCACTTCTGTACCAACTCGCTCTGTTCGTACTTGTCGTACTCTTCAAATGCCATGCAATCACCGTTCAATAGGCCGCGCACCGCTTGGCGCAGTCCAGCGCGTAAACACAGGTAATGGGTGGATCAGACCCGCCTGGTCGCAGGCGGGCAGTGCGCAAGCATAACCGAATTGGGTCGCCGGCAGCGGCGGCGATGCCGATCAGAGGGCAGTGGCGGAGGCCTTGCCGTCCTGCACTTGCACGCGGAAATGCGCGACGTTGGCGCGGCGGAAATCATCCATTCCCACTGCCTGCCCGTCGATCGCGACCTGGGCGCCGCCGACGTTGCCGATGCTCACGTTCAGCGGCTGGTCGCTGTGATAGACGGCGTGACTGCCCGCCGGCAGCAAACCGTATTCGAGACGCGTGCCGTCGGCACGGGTCACCTCGACCCAGCTCGGCGCGCTGAGCGTCAGCTCCAGCTGATGGCCACCGCTGCCGGCGGCGACCATCGCTGCCGGCGGCGCAGGCACGGCCGGACGAGTGTCGCTGGCGAGGCTCGGGAACGGCGCCATCGAGGCCAGCAACGGCTGCTCTGATGCCGTGTCGGCGGCCGAGGCCTGCACCGGCGCCGCCGGCTGGCGGGCGCGGTCGGCGGCAACCATCGCCGGGGTGCTGGTGCCGGCTTGCTCCTGCTGTGCCACCGGGGCGGCGTCCAGCGGGGCCAAATGGGTGATGTCCCGATCCAGCGTGCTTTTCACGCCGAACCAGAGCGTGGGCACGGCGATCACCAGCGTCAGCACCACGTAGGTGGCCGCAGTGGCGTAGCGGTCGAACAGGAAGCGCGAATGGGAGATGCCGCCACTGGTCACCAGCGGCGCGTCGATCTGGCGGATGCGGTCCACTTCGAGCTGGATGGAGGCGTCGTTGATGCCCAGGTGGCGCCCGTACTTGGCGATGTAGCTGCCCAGGTAGACCTTGGAGTCGGTGCCGTCGTACTGATCCAGTTCCAGCTTGCGCAACACCCGCACCGGCAACCGCAGCGCGTTGGCGCAGGCCTCGAGATCGAGCCCGCGTGCCTCGCGCGCCGCGCGCAGCCGGCTGCCGAAACTCGGCTGGGCCGATTCACCGGCCATCGCTCCCTGCCCCGCTCCATGGGCGAGGGAAGAATGGGTGCCGTCAGGCGCGTGGTCGAACATGGGAGACTGCTGCATGGACGTCATGGGTTGTCGATGGAGTCAAGGGCGTGCGCCTGTTCCGAGTCCGGGAACTGGCTGCGCAGTCGCTTGAGATAATTGCGGGCCCCCTCCGGGTTGCCCATGCTTGATTCGATGTCGTACCCCAGTTTCAGCGCGGCGGCAGTCGGTTTGCCCAGCGCGTCGAAACGCTGCAGGAATGCCCTTGCGCGAAACGCATCTTTCCCCTGGTAAAGAAGGTTTGCGAGCTGGAAGAGTGCCTCGCCATTCTGCGGATTTCGCGCGATGGCGTCACGAAAATCCGCTTCTGCCTTGGTTTTGTCGCCTGCCATCAGCTGGCAGACGCCGGCGTTGGCCAGGGCCTCCGAAGGGGTGGCGTAGAACGGATCGGCCACCGCCTTGCGAAAATAGGTTTCGCCCTCGGCATAGTTGCCCCGCGAACACAGGAACTGGCCGAGGTTGTTGTTCCAGGCACCCTTGGTCGGCTCCAGCGCCACCGCCTTGCGATAGTGCTGCTCCGCTTCGGCCAGCTTGCCGATCCGCGCATCGATGTAGGCGAGGACGGTATGGGCGGGAGCGTAGTTCGGGTCGAACTGGAGCGCCATCTGCACCTTGCTCAGCGCCGTCTGCAGGTCGCCGGTGGCAAGGTAATGCTGGCCCAGTTCGGTGTGGATGCGCGCCGCGTCCGTGGCCTGCTCGGCCTTGCTCTCCTGCGGCAGCGGCTTGCCCAGCGCACCGGTGTTGGTATGCGTGGTGACGCAGCCGGCCAGGGCGAACAACAAGCAGGGAATCACCACCCGGTCAAAGCGCATGCAAAGCCCCCTGGTTCTGCCGTTTGCGAAGTTCGGCGCTGCGCCGGGTACGGTCGGCGACCTGCCCCGCCAACTGGCCGCAGGCCGCGTCGATGTCGTCGCCGCGAGTTCGGCGCAGCATGGTCAGCACGCCGGCATTGAGCAGCTGACTCTGGAAATCGTGGATCGCAGCCGCGTCCGAGCGCGCGAACTGCGTACCCGGGAAAGGGTTGAACGGAATCAGGTTGACCTTGCACGTGGGCAGCTTGCGCATCAGCTTGATGAGCTGGCGGGCGTGCTCGGGCTGGTCGTTGACGCCTTTCATCAAGGTGTATTCGAAGGTGATCGAGGTGCGCGGCTTGCGCGCGACCCAGCGCTGGCAGGCCGCCAGCAGCTCGGCGATCGGGTAGCGCTTGTTGATCGGCATCAGTTCGGTGCGCAGCTCGTCGTTGGCCGCGTGCAGCGACACCGCCAGCGACACGTCGATGGCATCGGACAACTGGTCGATCAGCGGCACCAGGCCGGCAGTGGACAAGGTGACGCGCTTCGATGCCAGGCCGAAGCCCAGGTCGTCGCGCATCAGCTTCATCGCCTTCAGCACGTTGTCGAAATTGGCCAGCGGCTCGCCCATGCCCATCATCACCACGTTGGTGATGCGGCGGTTCTGGTGGGTGACGTTGCCCAGGTACTTCGCCGCCACCCACACCTGGCCGATGATCTCGGCGGTGGACAGGTTGCGGTTGAAGCCCTGCGCGCCGGTGGAGCAGAACTGGCAGTTCAGCGCGCAGCCGATCTGCGAGGACACGCACAAGGTGCCGCGGGTCGGCTCGGGGATGTAGACCGTCTCGATCGCATTGCCCGAATCCATGCCCAGCAGCCATTTGTGCGTGCCGTCGGTGGCGACCTTGTCCAGCAGCGTCTTGGGCGCGCCGATGTAGCAAGCCTCGGTGAGCTTGGCGCGCAGCGCCTTGCCCACGTCGGTCATGTTTTCGAAGTTGTCTTCCAGGTCGTGGTAGATCCACTTCATCACCTGCTCGGCGCGATACGGCTTCTCGCCGATCTGCGTGAAGAAATCACGCAGACCCTGGCGATCGAAATCGAGCAGGTTGACCTTGTTCGAGCTGGCGACAACTGAGTTCAAAGAGTGGCTCTTGTGAAGAGTGCGGCCACGGATGGCCGCTGTTTGATCTTCGCGTTCAGGGACGAACGTACTTGTTTCTACTGTGCGGCCACGAGTGGCCGCTGTCTGATCTTCGCGTTCAAGGATGAACGCACGAAATTAACGCGAAACCACATCCGTCGCCGCAAAGAAATAGGCGATCTCCACCTTGGCGGTTTCCACGGCGTCGGAGCCATGCACGGCGTTGGCGTCGATCGACTCGGCGAAGTCGGCGCGGATCGTGCCCGGCGCAGCTTCCTTCGGGTTGGTGGCGCCCATCAGGTCACGATGGGCCAGCACGGCGTTTTCGCCCTCCAGCACGCTGATCATCACCGGGCCGGAGATCATGAACTCGACCAGGGCCTTGAAGAACGGGCGCTCGCGATGTACGGCATAGAAGCCTTCGGCCTCGGCGCGCGACAGCTGCTTCATGCGGGCGGCGACGATTTTCAGGCCGGCCTTTTCGAAACGGGCGTAGATTTCGCCGATGACGTTCTTGGCGACGGCATCGGGCTTGATGATGGAAAGGGTGCGCTCCAGCGCCATGGGATCTGCTCCGGCTGACGGATTTCGGGAAAAGTGATTGAGCGGGCAACTACCGGCAAAGATAGCCAATTCCGACAAGGAATGAGGATTTAGCCCACTAAAGTCTGACAGATTCTAGCTCATTGGCAAGGATCGCGCAGGCCTGATCCATACGCTCGTTTGACGCCCGGGAAGCGCTTCCCGTATGCTCAAACGATCGTTTGAATCGCGTCAGCTGCCAAAGGACGTCCGCTTCCGTGAACTCGACCAGCTCCACCCGGGATCGCATCCTCGGCACCGCGGAAAAAATGTTCGCCCAGCGCGGCTTCGATGGCGCCTCGCTGCGCCAGCTTACCGCCGCCGCCGGGGTCAACCTGGCCGCCGTCAACTACCACTTCGGCTCCAAGGAGAAACTGGTCGAGGAGGTATTCCGCCGGCGCCTGGACGCCTTGAATGCCAATCGCCTGGCCGCCCTGCACAAGCTGGCCGGCGGCGAGGCCACGCTCGAACAGGTGCTCGCCGCCTACATCCGCCCGGCGCTGGAGCTGTCGCACGACGGCAAGGGCGCCCTGTTCATGCGCGTGCTGGCGCGCGCCTTCGCCGAGCACGACGACAACTTGCGCCGCTTCCTGTCGGAGAACTACGGCCACGTCATGCGCCAGTTCACCGCCGAATTCGCCCGGCTGCTGCCGCACCTGGGCAAGGCCGAGCTGTACTGGCGCATCGACCTCGTGACCGGTGCGCTGACCCACGCCATGTCGGGCTTCGGCATGATCCAGCGCAAGGGCGACGTCAGCGAACAAGAGCATCTTGAGCAGACCGTCCAGCACCTGATCCGCTTCGCCGCCGCCGGGCTGAGCCACCCGTGAACTCGCCCTGCCAGCGCCGCCTGCCCCATTGATCGCACCACCCCTCGCACCATCGGAGAAGCCAATGACTGCTGCATCCTCACCCACCCTCGGCTTGCGCATCCGCAAGGCCGCCGTGCTGGGCGCCGGTGTCATGGGCGCGCAGATTGCCGCGCACCTGACCAACGCCGGCGTGGAAACCGTGCTGTTCGACCTGCCCGCGAAAGAGGGTCCGAAGAGCGGCATCGCGCTGAAAGCGATCGCCAACCTGGCCAAGCTGTCGCCGGCCGCGCTGGCCGACAAGGCCCTGGCCGCCTCGATCATCCCGGCCAACTACGACGATGATCTCGATCACCTGAAGGATGTCGACCTGGTCATCGAGGCCATTGCCGAGCGCATGGACTGGAAACTCGACCTGTACAAGAAGATCGCCGGCCACCTGTCGAAGACCGCGATCATCGCCTCCAATACCTCGGGCCTGTCGATCAACACGCTGGCCGAGGCGCTGCCGAAGGAAATGCGCCACCGCTTCTGCGGCGTGCACTTCTTCAATCCGCCGCGCTACATGCACCTGGTCGAGTTGATCCCGACCCGGCTCACCGACCAGAACGTGCTGGACGGCCTCGAGGCCTTCCTGGTCACCACCGTCGGCAAGGGCGTGGTGATCGCCAAGGACACGCCCAACTTCATCGGCAACCGCATCGGCGTGTTCTCGATGCTCGCCACCATGCATCACACAGAGCAATTCAAGCTCGGCTTCGACACCGTCGACGCGCTGACCGGCCCGGCCGTGGGTCGCCCCAAGAGCGCCACCTACCGCACCGCCGACGTGGTCGGCCTGGACACCATGGCCCACGTCATCAAGACCATGGCCGATACCCTGCCCGACGATCCCTGGCACCGGTACTTCAAGGCGCCGGCATGGCTGGCCGGCCTGATCGAGAAGGGTGCGTTGGGCCAGAAGACCGGCGGCGGCTTCTACAAGAAGGTCGGCAAGGACATCCAGGTGCTGGACGTGGCCAATTTGAAGAGTCCGGCCAAGGATGGCCGGGCTTTTGCGGAGGGAGCCGCATATAACTTCCGGCCGTCCGAACAAAGGCCCTCCGATGAAGTCGCCGCGATTTTGGCGATCAAGGACCCCGCCGAGAAGTTCGGCAAGCTGCGCGCCTCCAGCGACCCGCAGGCGCAGTTCCTGTGGGCCACTTTCCGCGATCTGTTCCACTACACCGCCTATCATCTGGCCGACATCGCCGACACCGCGCGCGACGTGGATTTCGCCATCCGCTGGGGCTACGGCTGGAAGCTCGGCCCGTTCGAGACCTGGCAGGCCGCGGGCTGGCAGCAGGTCGCCGAATGGATCAATGAAGACATCAAGGCCGGCAAGGCGATGAGCGATGCGCCCCTGCCCGCCTGGGTCACCGACGGCCGCACGGGCGTGCACGGCAAGAACGGTTCGTATTCGGCCAGCGCCAACGCCGACAAGCCGCGTTCGCAGCATCCGGTCTACCAGCGCCAGCTGTTCCCCGATCCGATCCTGGGCGAAAAGTTCGACACCGGCAGCACGGTGTGGGAGAACGACGGCATCCGCCTGTGGACGCTGGGCGACGACGGCGTCGGCATCCTCTCGTTCAAGACCAAGATGAACACGGTCAACGACCACGTGCTCGACGGCATCCAGCACGCGATCAGGCTGGCCGAGGAAAAGCTCAAGGCGGTGGTGATCTGGCAGACCGGCGAACCGTTCTCCGCCGGCGCGGATCTCAAGGGCGCGCTGGGCCTGCTGAAGGACGGCAAGTTCGACGACTTCGGCAAGATGGTCGCCAACTTCCAGCGCACCAGCATGGCGATCAAGCACGCCCTGGTGCCGGTGGTTTCCGCCGTGCGCGGCATGGCCTTCGGTGGCGGCTGCGAATTCCAGATGCATTCCGCCCGGACGGTTGCAGCACTCGAAAGCTACATCGGCCTGGTCGAGGCCGGCGTCGGCCTGCTGCCCGCCGGTGGCGGCCTGCATGAACTGGCCGTGCGTGCGTCCAGGGCCAATCCGGCCGATCCGTTCGAGGAACTGAAGAAGGTGTTCGAGACCGTGGCGATGGCCAAGGTTTCCCCCAGCGCCATCGAGGCGAAGAACATGGGCCTGCTGCGCGACAGCGACGTGGTCGTGTTCAACGCCTACGAACTGCTGTACGTCGCCAAGAAGGTGGCATTGTCGCTGGCCGAGGCCGGCTACCGCCCGCCCCTGCCCGCCCAGGTCATCGTCGCCGGCGACGTCGGCACCGCCACCTTCAAGGCGCAACTGGCCAACCTGCAAGCCGGCTACTTCGCCTCCGAGCACGATGTCGACATCGCCTCGCGCATCGCCGACACCTTGTGCGGCGGCGTGATCGAGCGCGGCTCGACCGTCGACGAGGAATGGCTGCTGGCACTGGAACGCAAGCACTTCGTGGAGCTGGCGAAAACCGAGAAAACCCAGGCCCGCATCGCCCACACCATGACCACCGGCAAACCTTTGAGGAACTAGTGAGCGCGCTGCGCGCGCGGAAGTGAGGAGTGAGAGTCGAAGCCCAGGCTTTCTTTCACTTCTCACTCCTCTCCACTCTTTTCTCACCCTTTTGGAGTTCCGTCATGACCAAACAAATCCAGGACGCCTACATCGTCGCCGCCACCCGCACCCCGGTCGGCAAGGCGCCGCGCGGCGTGTTCCGCAACACCCGCCCGGACGACATGCTCGCCCACGTGATCCGCGCGGTGATGGCGCAGGCGCCCGGCATCGACCCGCACCAGATCGGCGACGTCATCATTGGCTGCGCCATGCCCGAGGCCGAGCAAGGCATGAACGTGGCGCGCATCGGCCTGCTGCTGGCCGGCCTGCCGCACACCGTGCCCGGCGTCACCGTCAACCGCTTCTGCTCTTCCGGCCTGCAGTCGGTGGCGATGGCCGCCGACCGCATCCGCCTGGGCCTGGACGACCTGATGCTCGCCGGCGGCACCGAGAGCATGAGCATGGTGCCGATGATGGGCCACAAGATCGCCATGAACCCCGCGATCTTCCAGGACGAGAACATCGGCATCGCCTACGGCATGGGCATCACCGCCGAAAACGTCGCCAAGCAGTGGAAAGTCAGCCGGGAGCAGCAGGACGCTTTCGCCGTCGAAAGCCACCGCCGCGCTCTGGCCGCCCAGGCCGCCGGCGAGTTCAAGGACGAGATCACCCCGTTCCAGCTCGATGACCATTACCCGGATCTCGCCAGCCGCGGCATCACCACCGACAACCGCGTCATCGACCAGGACGAAGGCCCGCGCGCCGGCACCACGCCCGAAGTGCTGGCCAAGTTGAAAACCGTGTTCCGCAACGGCCAGTTCGGCGGTACCGTCACCGCCGGCAACTCCAGCCAGATGTCCGACGGCGCCGGCGCCGTGCTGCTCGCCAGCGAAAAGGCCATCAAGCAATACAACCTGCAGCCGCTGGCCCGCTTCGTCGGTTTCTCCGTCGCCGGCGTGCCGCCCGAAGTCATGGGCATCGGCCCGAAGGAAGCGATTCCCAAGGCGCTCGCGCAAACCAGCATCACCCAGGATCAGCTCGACTGGATCGAACTCAACGAAGCCTTCGCCGCCCAGGCACTCGCCGTGATGGGCGACCTCAAGCTCGACCCGGCCAAGGTCAACCCGCTCGGCGGCGCGATCGCGCTCGGCCACCCGCTCGGCGCCACCGGCGCGGTGCGCATTGCCACGCTGGTGCACGGCATGCGCCGGCGCAAGCAGAAGTACGGCATGGTGACGATGTGCATCGGCACCGGCATGGGCGCGGCGGGAATCTTCGAGGCACTCTGAAGTTCGTCATTCCGGCGAAGACCGGTATCTGAAACTGCAACGGCGCCGTAGCGATACGGCGCCGTTTGCATTTGAGTGGATCTGATCCGCTTGCAAACCCTTCTCGGCCAAGGGATGCGTTTTCCAGCGGATACGGTGCTCGTTTGACGTATTACGTCAAACGTAATACCGTCAGCGCGTGATCAGGAGCTTTCATTGCAAGGATACGCAGGCGCTGTTCGAGGGTGGCGATCCTCGTCGGTTCCGTGCCATCAAGGACGCCGCCATCCGCAAGTTGTCGCAACTCGATGCCGCGCAAACGCTTGAGTTTCTGCGTTCACCGCCTGGCAACCAGTTCGAAGCCCTCAAGCACGATCGCGCTGGCCAGCACAGCATCCGCATCAACCGGCAGTGGCGCGTTTGCTTTGTGTGGACAGCCAGCGGACCCGAGCACGTCGAAATCGTGGATTACCACTGAGAGAGCCATATGAAACTTCCCGTCAATCGCATGCGCCCTGTACATCCCGGCGAAATCCTGCGCGAGGACTACCTCACCCCGCTGGGGATGAGCGCCAACGCCTTGGCCGTGGCACTGAGCGTACCGGCCACCCGCATCCACGAAATCGTCAACGAACGCCGCGGCATCAGCGCCGACACTGCCGAGCGCCTGGCACGCTACTTCGGCGGCGACGCGGTGTCCTGGCTGAACCTGCAGGCAACTTACGATCTCAAGACACTGGCCACACGCGACGAAATCCTGCGCCGGGTGGAGCCACGGGCTGCCTGACTATGATGGCGCTCGGGCATTTCGGCAGTCACAAGGCAGTTCAAAACCGCCGACCGCCTGTGAGGTGAAACTTGCGCACCAAAACTCGCCCCTTCGACCCCGCGGAACATCTGGCCACCCCCGAAGCCCAGGTCGAGTACATCTCTGCCGCCCTCGAAACCGGCGATCCCGCCTTCATCGCCGACAGCCTCGGCGTGGTTGGACGCGCCCGCGGCATCTCCCAACTCGCACGCGACACCGGCCTGCGCCGCGAAAGCCTGTACAAGGCGTTGTCGGCGGACGGCAACCCGGAGTTCGCCACGATCATGAAGGTCGTGCAGGCGTTGGGGGTGAAGTTGAGTGCCGAGGCGGCGTAGCAGATCTGGCGATGCACACCACCGATAATCGGATTAACTTTCTCCGTCTCCTTAATATCGCCCGCGAGAAAGCCATGCGCTTCCAGTTTCCAAACGGCACGCGTTCCAGGATCCGATCCGCCACATGGGTGACTGCCCTTGCTGGCCTTGCCTCGCTGGCCCATGCCGGCTTGGCCACGCCTCCACATGCCTTCACGGCACCCGACCACACATCTATTGCGTGTCCCTCCGCACAGAAGCTCCAGCCCCTGCTGCAGCTGGGCAACATCTACCTCGGCGAGCTACACGGCACCGTGGAATCACCCAACCTCGTGCGTTGCCTGGTGGACGCGGAAGTGGCTGCCGGCGTTGCGCCGCTCTTTGTCTCGCTCGAGCTGCCTAATTTCGCCCGTGATACTGGCGACCGGACTTGGGCCGGCGTGGATGGCAGGACGTCGCAGGCGATGATGTCGCTGGTCAACCATCTGGAGGCGCTGGAGAAGCAAGGCAAGCTCACGCTGGATTTCCAACTGACAGGCAAGGAGCAGAACGCCGTGCAGATGAACAAGCAAGTGGGTGAACACTTGCGCGATCTGGCAGCCAAAGGCCGCCTCATTGCCCTAGGTGGAAATCTTCACAGCCAACGAAAGCAGGCCATGATTCCGTCACTCGCCTTTGCGCCAGCCGGAGCCTTTGTGGGCGACGGCGTCAAGACGGTGATGATCGTCCACGCGCGCGATGGCACGGCTTGGAACTGCACGGAAACGTGCGGCGCGCACAAGGACAAAGGTCTCACCGGCATCAAGGCTGGCGAACTGGTGGACGGTAGCGCATACGGCCATGACTATCTCTACAGTCTGGATCAGGTCACGGCATCGCCGCCTGCACGAGCCAGCGCCAACCCTCAGGCATCATCATCACCACCACGCTGACTGCTCGAAATGTCGGGTAGTCCACAATTCCGCGACAACGTATCCACGCCTTCCCGACGTCGTGGGAGCAGACAGCGCCGATGGCGGGATTTTTTTGTATCGGCATCGCGCGAAAAAGTGCCAACGCCGGGGTCCCATCGTTCCACCGACGCAAAGATTGCCTTGCGCGCCGAGTCCGGAACCCTGTCGCCGGGGCTTTTTGCTCCGATCTCGATTTTCAAAACTCGTACACTCCCCCCATCCATACGACACAAGGACGACGAACATGGGTATCGGCATCGGAATGCGCGGCATCGACCTGCAGAAGTTCCTCATGGTGGCGCGGGAGCGCAAGGTCATCCTGCTCGTGCGTCATACCAACGAGGATTCGCTGCGCTACGTCGGCATGCCCGGCTATTACCCCAAACCGGCCCTGTTGAAAGCCAAGACCGCCGACGTCAACCCGTCGGGCCTCATGCGCTCGGTGGCGGGGCGCATGGTGAAACAGGACTACGTCATCGCCGGGCTGGTGGTGCACCCGGGCATGCACCCGGGGGCCTTCAAGCCGGCCAAGCGGGACAAGGCGATGAAGGCCTGGCACGACGGCATGCATTACCTGGCGGCCGAGAACAAGATGCCGGCCATGGGCGATCCGCAGCGTCCGGAAAGCTGGGCGGCCTGGGGCGTGGGCCGCGCCGCCGCCTGCTCGGCCGAGTGGCGCTGGCGCGTCGACGTCGACCCCGCATCCCGCCACTACGGCTGCCTGCAGCTCGACCACGCCGGCAAGGGCTGGGTCTACATCCACGGCGACTACGATCTGAAGGATGTGATCGTTCGCGGCAAGGAAACCGACAACCGACGCCATGAAGGCCAACTCCACGGCGTCAAGAACTTCACCCCGTTGCTCCCGGACATGGAGTTCGAGCGCATCCGCAGCTCGCTGAACCAGCTGATCGGCGCCGACATGGTGCAGCACGGCGCGGAGGCGCAGTTCGCCTGGCACGGCGACGAACCCGTCACCGTGGTGTTCCCCGACTGGACCTTCCTGCTGCTGACCGACGCCACCACGGTGCAACGCTGGTACGAAGAACTGAACCGGTCCGTGCTCGCCGAGAAAGGCCACGACTACGCACGCGACCGCTCCCGCATGTTCCACTTCGGGCCGCAGGGGATGTTCGCGCCCGGTGCCATGCCGTTGTCGAGCTGGGGATAGGCGAAAGGCGGAAACCCGAGTACCCGGGTCAGGCGAGGCTCCACAGTCGCATGGATTTCACGACCGCCTTCGCAAAGTACGCCGCTGGCGATGGACGATTGCCGCGAAGCCGTGATCGGCACGCAGCAAAAGGCGGGTGAACATGCGGCGACTCATCAGAGCGCTTGGCGCGGTGTTGCTCGGCGTGGCCCTGGCGGCCTGCTCGCCGCCCGCGCCCGTGGTCAAGCCGGTGTCGAAGGCGTTGCCGCCGACCGTGGGCACGCCGGCGGCGCGCTACGTGCACGCGGAAACCGCCAAGCACCAGGATCAGTCGGGTTTCCGCCTGCTCATCCGCAGCACCGATGCGCTGATGAGCCGCGTGGCGCTGGCCGACCACGCGCAGCATTCGCTGGATCTGCAGTACTACATCTTCGACAACGACGCGACCGGGCGACTGATGGCGCAGCGCCTGCTGGCCGCGGCCGACCGTGGCGTGCGCGTGCGCCTGCTGGTGGACGACATCAACGCCAGCCAGGCGATCGACCTGTTCGACGCGCTGGATACCCACCCGAACATCGAGGTGCGCCTGTTCAACCCGTTCGCCACGAAGAAGCCGTCGGTATTCTCCAAGGCTGCCCAGTTCCTGCTCGACACGCACCGGCTGAACCGGCGCATGCACAACAAGTCGTTCATCGCCGACGGCAACGTGGCGATCGTCGGCGGACGCAACATCGGCGATGCATACTTCGACGCGGGCGAGGACACCCATTTCCGCGACCTCGACCTGATCGCGATCGGCCCGGTGGTGCCACAGGCCTCGCATGCCTTCGACGAGTACTGGAACTGCGACGCGGCTTATCCGGTGAAGGCATTCCATGGCAAGCATGCCGATCATGTCGACCTGGCGAAACTGCGGACCGAACTGGCGCACGATGCGCGCGCGTTCGCGCAATCGGATTACGCCCAGGCCACGCTGGACGCCCTGCCCTACGGCGCCTCCGCCGACCGCAAGGGCGAGTGGTTCTGGGGACCGGCCACGCTGGTGGCCGACCAGCCGGCCAAGATCGAGGCGACCGGGGACCAGCCCGAGCTGCGCATCGGCCCGGATATCAAGGCGATGGCCGACGCCGCGCAGCACGAGTTGCTGCTGATCTCGCCCTACTTCATCCCCGGCGAGCGCGGCACGACCTATCTCGATGCGCTGGCCAAGCGCGGCGTGACGGTCAAGGTGCTGACCAATTCGCTGGCCTCCAACGACGAGCCGATCGTGTATTCGGGATATTCGCGCTATCGCCGCCCGCTGCTGGAAAGCGGCGTGCAACTGTTCGAACTGCAAGCCGCCGCCGGCGCGCCGCAACCGGCCACCACCGGCGGCACCTCCTCGGGCGTCAGCCTGCATGCCAAGGCCGTCGTGGTGGATCGGCAGAAGGTGTTCATCGGCTCGATGAACATGGATGCCCGCTCGAAACTGCTCAATACCGAGATGGGCATCATCGTCGACTGTCCGCCGCTGGCCGCGGCGGTCACCGCGTTCTTCGACAGCGCCACGCTGCCCGAGCAGGCCTACCGCGTGATCCTGAAGCAGGACGGCTCGGCGCATGGCGGCGCCATGCAATGGCAGGCCACCGAGCACGGCAAGCCGGTGACCTACGACCACGACCCCGGCGCCACCACCGGCCACCGGGTCGAGGTGCAGATGCTCAAGCTGCTGCCGCTGGAAAGCCTGCTCTAGGCCCGCTCAACCGCGTGACCGCACCGACGCCGGACGGTCGTCGGCATGCGCTGCCCACAAGCGGCGCAGCTGCCGTGCCGAACCCAGGCCCGCGCACTCGGCCGCCCGCTCCACGTTGTCGCCGTTGGCCAGCGCCTGCCGCGCAAGCGCCAGCCGCAGACGCGCGTGGTAGCGGTTGACCGACATGCCGCTGGCTTCGCGGAAGTGGCGCGTGAGGCTGCGCACGCTCAGGTGGCCGATGTCGGCCAGCCGCGCCAGCGGCCAGTCCTGCGCGGGCGCCTGGAGCAGCGCGTCCTGCACGCGGTGGATGGCCATGTTCATGTGGTTGCGCCCTTCTAGCCACGGCGACAGCGCCGGGTCGCCGGCGGCGCGGCGCATGTAGACGGCCATTTCCCGCGCCACGGCGACGGCCAGGCGCGGCGAGCCGAGCTTGGCGATCAGGTGCAGCGCGAGGTCGATGCCGGCGGTGATGCCGGCGCTGGTGCAGACCTCGCCGTCTTCCACGAACACGCGGCTGTCCAGCACCTCGGCCGCCGGCGCCAGTTGGCGCAGCTCGTCGAGCAGGCTGTGGTGCGTGGTGCAGCGTCTCCCGTCGAGCAGGCCGGCGGCGGCGGCCAGCAGTGCGCCGGAACAGACGCAGGCCAGCGGTCGGCCAGCGACGACATGGCGCCGCAACCAGGCCACCAGCGCCTTGCCGGCCGCCGACGACAACAGGCGCGCGGCGCTGCCGGTGGCACCGCACACCACGATCAGCACGTGCTCGAGCAACTTCGCCGGCAGCGGTTCGACGCCGGCAAGACTGACGCCCAGCGCAGTCGGTGCCGCCTCGCCCGCCGCCACCGGCGCCATCAGCCGCAGGCGCACCGGCAAGCCCATCGCCGCGGCAATGCGAAAGGCGTCGGCGGCACCGGCCAGATCCAGCAGGATCAGGTCCGGTGGCAGCACGAAGCACACCTCAGTGATCGGCGAGGACGTCATCGACGGTGCGGATGCGGGCAAAGCGTCCATCCAGAACCAGTTCCGTGCGTTGCTTGATGTCCTGCGCATCGTAGCGAGTGCCGCTGCCGGCGTGGACCATCGGAAAGGTCAGCGTCGCCTCGGTGACGTAATCGACGTCGAAGCCGAGATCGGAAGCAACCCGGGCGGTCGTCTCGCAGCATTGCTCGCTGCGGATGCCGCTGATGATGACGCGGCCGATGCCGCGCTCGCGCAGCCATGCCTGCAGGCCGGTGCCGGTGAACGCGTTGTGCACCTGCTTGCGGAACACCGTGTCGTGCACCTGCGGCACCCACGCCATCGGCTGCACCAGCCCCGACGCCACGCTGAAGTGACCGGCAGCCTCCTCGTGCAGGATGCGCACGATCGGCCAGCCGCGGGCGCTCGCGCCGTCGATCAGCTGCAACAACTTCTCGCGGAACGCCGGCAGGTCGTCTTCGCGCCAGTACGGTGCCTGCAGGAACGATTGCTGCACGTCGATGACCAGCAAGGCGGGGGTGTCGGACATGGGGCGACTCCATCATGGGGGAGCCGTCACTCTAGGCAGCCGCTGCGTCCTCGACGAGCCCTGCACCGGACCCGGAGCGGACCGATCCGGCCAAGCTTTTCCGGCCAACCCTTTCCGGCCAAACTTTCCGGCCAACTCTTTCCGGCCAAACTCGCCGGCCAAACTCGCCGGCAGAACCCGCCTCAGTGCGGCGCCCGTCCCGCCACCCGTTCGATGCGCCGGTCCGGCACCAGCCACAGCAGGGCGGCCACGCCATACAGCAGTTGCGCGATCCACGCGGCGCGGAACGAGACGAGGATGGCACTGGCGTAGATCATCGGCGAGAGTTTTCCCTTCCAGTCGCCGCCGACGGCGCGGGCCAGCGCGGATGCCCGGCCCTCGGCGCGGATCAGCGCGCGTTGCAGCATCCAGTACGCCAGCGCCGCCATCAGCAGCACCACGCCGTACAGCGCCGTCGGCCCCTGCGCGAAGTGGTTTTCGCCCATCCAGCCGGTGGCGAACGGCAGCAGCGAAAGCCAGAACAGCAGATGCAGGTTGGCCCACAACACCGCGCCGCTGACCGGGCCGGCCAGTTGCAGCATGTGGTGGTGGTTGTTCCAGTAGATGCCCACGTAGACGAAGCTCAGCACGTAGCTGAGAAACACCGGTGCCATCGGCAGCAACGCCGCCAGCGTCTCGCCGTGCGGCACCTTCATCTCCAGCACCATGATGGTGATGATGATGGCGAGCACGCCGTCGCTGAACGCCTCGAGTCGGTTCTTGTGCATCGTCGCCCCGGGATCGATCGAAGCCGAGTATCCGACGAGGCGCCCCGGGGCGCGAGCCCCGGTTGCCATGCAGCCGCGCTCAAACCTCGTCGGAACCCTCGTTGACGCCCTCGAACAGGAAGGTCGACAGGTAGCGCTCGCCGGTGTCGGGCAGCATCGCGAGCAGGACCGATCCGGCCGGCGCGTCCTTCGCCACTTCAAGCGCCGCGGCCAGCGTGCCGCCGGAAGACAGCCCGGTGAAGATACCCTCGCGCCGGGCCAGTTCCCTCGCGGTGTCGCGCGCCACCACGTCGTCGACGGTGACGATCCGGTCGACCACCTTGGCATTGAGCACGGCGGGCACGAAGTCCGGCGTCCAGCCCTGGATCTTGTGCGGCTGCCATTCCTTGCCGCCGAGCAGCGAGGCGCCGGCCGGCTCCGCGCCAATCACCTTGACCTGCGGCCGAGCCACTTTCAGCACCTCCCCCACGCCGGTGAGCGTGCCGCCGGTGCCCCAGCCGCTGACGAAGTAGTCCAGTCGCCGGCCGGCGAAGTCGCCGAGCACCTCGGCTGCCGTGGTCTGGCGGTGGTAGGCGGGGTTGGCGGGATTCTCGAACTGGTCGGCGAGGAACCAGCCATGCTGTTTCGCCAGTTCGGCGGCCTTTTCCACCATGCCGGTACCGCGTGCCGCACCGGGGGTGAGCACCACCTTGCCGCCATAGGCGCGGATCAGCTTGCGCCGCTCCAGCGAGAACGTGTCGGACATCACCGCCACGAACGGATAGCCGCGCGCCGCGCACACCGCGGCCAGCGCCACGCCGGTATTGCCGGACGTGGCCTCCACCACGGTCTGCCCGGGTTTGAGCGTGCCGCGCTGCTCGGCGTCCAGGATGATCGCCAGGGCGAGTCGGTCCTTCACCGAACCGGCCGGGTTGAACGCCTCGATCTTCACGTAGATGCTCACGTGTGCGGGCGCCAGGCGGTGCAGTTTCACGATCGGTGTGCGGCCGATGGTGTCCAGGATGTTGTCGTAGATCATGGGTGTCTCCTCGGGGAATCGGGCGTGAGGAACGGGCGCATGGACGAAGGCAGATGATGCGCCGATTCGGGATCGGTCAACAGGCGGCGCGATGGATCGCCTCGAGCACGCCATCGCGCGCCGCCGCGGCGGCGGGCAAGGCGTGCACGGTCGCGCCCAGCGGGGCGGCGCCGAACCAGGCCAGCGACGGCGCCAAGGCGGCCACCTCGCCCAGGATCAGCAGCGCCGGCGAGCTCACGGCATGGGCTGCGGCTCGCTCGGCAAGGTTGCCCAGCACGCCGCAGACCACGCGCTGGTTCGGCAGCGAGCCGTTTTCGATCAGGGCGAACGGCGTGGACGCAGCGCGTCCGTGTTCGACCAGGCGCGCCTGCAGGGTCGCCAGCTCGTTCACGCCCATGTAGATCGCCAGCGTCTGCCGCTCCTGCGCCAGCGCAGGCCAGTCCACGGTGTCGTGCGAATCGCGGCAATGCGCAGTGACGAAGCGCACTGACTGGGCGCGCTCGCGATGAGTCAGCGGCACCCCCGAGTACGCCGCGCAGGCCACGGCGGCGGTGATGCCGGGCACCACTTCGAAAGGAATCGCGTGGGCGTGCAGGAACTCCAGCTCCTCGCCGCCGCGACCGAACACGAACGGGTCGCCGCCCTTCAGCCGCACCACCCGCTTGCCGGCACGCGCATGCTCCAGCAGCAAGGCGTGGATCGCCTCCTGCGTGGCGTGGTGCCGGCCGGCCTGCTTGCCGACGTCGATCCGCTCGGCATCGCGCCGGGCCAGCGCCAGCACGCCGGCACCGACCAGCCGGTCGTGCAGGATCACGTCGGCCTCGTTGAGCGCGCGCAATGCACGCAAGGTCAACAGGCCCGGATCGCCGGGGCCGGCGCCCACCAGCACCACCGAACCGGTGGCCGGCGACGGCGTATCGGCGAGAGCATGTTCCGCCGCCGCCTGCGCCTCGCCATCTCGCTGCTGGCGCAACAATTGCGCCACCGGCCCGGCCAGCAGGCTGTCGTAGAAGGCGCGTCGTGCCGCCAGTGCGGGAAAACGGGCACGAATGCGCGGGCGCAGCCGGGCCATCAGCCGGGCCAGCGCGCCCAGCGAATCATCCAGCAGCGCTTCCAGCCGCTCGCGCAGCAGGCGCGAGAGCATCGGCGCCTCGCCGCCGCTGGAGATCGCGATGGTCAGCGGTGCGCGGTCGATCACCGCCGGCACGTGGAAGCTGGACAGCGCCGCATCGTCGACCACGTTGACGAAGATCCGGCGCAACTCGCCCAGACTGGCCACCAGCGCGTTGATCTCGCGATCGGGCGTGGCCGCCACCACCAGCCACACGCGCTCCAGCCAGCTCTCGCGGAACGGATCGGTGCGATGGGCGATACGGCCCTGCCGCACCCAGCGCTGCAGGCGCGGCGTGAGGCTGGGCGCGTTCACCGTCACCTGCGCCCGAGCCTGCAGCAGTGCTGCCACCTTGCGCTCGGCCACCGCGCCGCCGCCGACCACCAGCACGGCGCGCTGCGACAACGAGGCAAAGATCGGGTAGAGCTTCATGCGCGGGAATGGCCGGAGCAAGGGGTTCGCCTACGCTACGAAGCCGCCGCCGGCACCACAAATGATTTGCGCCTTGGTGCTTATGCCGTCGCGGCATGACCGGCAGGCCTGATTGACATGCAACACGAATGGACGTATAGACGTCCAATATGAAAGTATGTCATTCCATCGACAAGGGTATCCGTGGCGACCGGCCAGGGGCTCGTCACGTCGGCGGCCGGGGGATTGCACGATGTATGCGCAGCTGCATCGCCCATCCGTCCCCCGACCATCGCCCACGGACTCCTGCCCATGACGCTTACCCAGCTGCGCCATCTCATCGCCATCGCCGACTCCGGCCTCAACATCACCCTGGCGGCCGAGCGCGTGCATGCCACCCAGCCCGGGCTCAGCAAGCAGCTGCGCCAGCTTGAGGACGAGCTGGGTTTTCAGCTCTTCGTGCGCAAGGGCAAGAGCCTGGATGCGGTGACCCACGCGGGCGAGCAGGTGATCGAACGGGCGCGGATCATCCTGGCCGAGGCAACCAACATCCGCGCGATCGCCGCGAACCTGCGCAACGAGGCCCACGGCGAGCTGCGCATCGCCACCACGCATACCCAGGCTCGCTTCGCCCTGCCCGCGGCAATCGCCGCGCTCAATGCCAGCTTCCCCCAGGTCAGCGTGCATCTGGAGCCGACCCGCGACGCCGACGTGCTGGCCCGGCTGGAAGCCGGTCAGGTCGATCTGGCCATTATCAGCAGCGCCGGCAGCGCGCCGGCCGTCGGCATGGCTTTTGCCGCCTATCGCTGGCAACGGGTGATCGTCACCCCGCGCGACCATCCGCTGGCGCGGCGCGCCGCCGCGCCCACGCTGACCGAGCTGGCGGGCCTGCCGCTGGTCAGCTACGACTCCTCGCTGCGGCCGGAGTCGTCCTTGCGCCGCGCGTTCGAGGAGGCCGGGCTGTCACCGCAGATCGCGATGACTGCCGGTGACGCCGACCTGATCAAGACCTACGTGCGCGCCGGCATGGGTGTGGGCATCCTCGCCGAAATGGCCATGCAGCCCGGCGACGCCGACCTGCTCGCGCTGCCCGCCGATGCGTTGTTCGCGCCGTGCACGACCTGGGTGGTACTGCGCCGGGACAGCGTGCCGCGTGAGTACACGCTGGCCTTCATCCACCAGTTTGCACCCCATCTCGGTCGCCACGAACTGCGCCGCGCGCTGGCCGGCGAACCACCGCGCGACGGCTGGGCCGAGGTGCCGCACTGGCGCGAACGTCAGCGGTCGCCTGCCGCGCAAGTCGCCTGACGCTCCTGGTCGGGCCCGCTCCCGCAAGGACGGCTGACGATGCCGTGACGGCCGCGCGCCATCTCACCCGGTGAGACGCGCACGCGGCCTAATCCGCGGACCTTCGCGCGGAGCCTGCCGATGAACACATTACCCGACCGCTACGCCAGCGACGACCTCGTGCTGGACGGGCCGGGCGACGGCCGCAGCCTGGCCCGGCGGCTGTCGAAGCGCTATGCCGCGCGGATCACCGGCGCCTTCGTGGTGCCCGGTCGGGAGGGCACGTTCGCGCCGCTGCCCGACGATCTCCCCGATGCGCTGGCCGGGGCGCTGCGCACGCGCGGCATCGAGCAGCTCTACAGCCATCAGGCCGAGGCATGGCAAGCCACGCGGGCAGGCGCGCACGTGGCCATCGTCACGCCCACCGCCTCGGGCAAGTCGCTGTGCTACACGCTGCCGGTCATCAGCGCTGCCATGACCGATCACGCCAAGGCGCTGTACCTGTTCCCCACCAAGGCGCTGGCGCAGGACCAGGTGGCCGAGCTGCTGGAGCTGAACCGGGCCGGTGCGCTGGGGGTGAAGGCATTCACCTTCGATGGCGACACGCCCGGCGATGCGCGACAGGCGATCCGCCTGCATGGCGACATCGTGGTCAGCAATCCGGACATGCTGCACCAGGGCATCCTGCCGCATCACACCAAGTGGGCGCAGTTCTTCGAGAACCTGCGCTACGTGGTGATCGATGAGGTGCACACGTATCGCGGCGTGTTCGGCTCGCACGTGGCCAACGTGATCCGCCGGCTCAAGCGTGTCTGCGCGTTCTACGGCGTCACCCCGCAGTTCATCCTGTGCTCGGCCACCATCGGCAATCCGCGGGAACACGCCGAGGCGCTGATCGAGGATGCGGTCACCGCGATCACCGAAAGCGGTGCGCCCAGCGGCGACCAGCACGTGCTGCTGTGGAACCCGCCGGTGGTGAACCCCGACCTTGGTCTGCGCGCCTCGGCGCGCTCGCAGACCAACCGCATCGCGCGGCTGGCGATCAAGAGCGGCATGAAGACGCTGGTGTTCGCCCAGTCGCGCAGCATGGTCGAGGTGCTCACCAAGTACCTCAAGGACGTGTTCGACCACGACCCGCGCAAGCGCCCGCGCATCCGCGCCTACCGCGGCGGTTACCTGCCGAAGGAGCGCCGCGCGGCCGAACGGGCGATGCGCGAAGGCAGCATCGACGGCATCGTCAGCACCTCGGCGCTGGAGCTGGGCGTGGACATCGGTTCGCTCGACGTGGTGGTGCTGAACGGCTACCCCGGTTCGGTCGCCGCGACGTGGCAGCGCTTCGGCCGCGCCGGCCGACGCCAGCAATCGGCGCTTGGCGTGCTGGTGGCCAGCTCCGATCCGCTGGACCAGTACCTGGTGCGGCATCCGGAGTTCTTCCAGGGCGCTTCGCCGGAGCACGCGCGCATCCAGCCCGATCAACCGCTGATCCTGCTCGACCACATCCGTTGCGCCGCGTTCGAGCTGCCGTTCACCGGCGACGAGATGTTCGGCACCGAGGTCGCCACGCCGTGGCTCGACCTGCTGCGCGAGGAAGGCGTGCTGCACCGCGAGGGCGATCGCTGGGAATGGATCGCCGACAGCTACCCGGCCATCGCGGTGTCGCTGCGCTCGGTGGCCGACGGCAACTTCGTGGTGGTCGATCGCACCGACGGCCGCCAGACCATCATCGCCGAAGTCGACTACTCCGCCGCCGCGGTCACCTTGTACGAAGGCGCGATCCACATGGTGCAGTCGCTGCCCTACCAGGTGGAGAAGCTGGACTGGGAAGGCCGCAAGGCCTACGTCACGCGCACCAGCGTCGACTACTACACCGACGCCATCGACTACACCCGGCTCAAGGTGCTGGACTGTTTCGACAGCGCGCACGCCGGCTGCGGTCAGGCCCATCACGGCGAGGTGCACGTGGTGCGCCGGGTGCCCGGCTACAAGAAGATCCGCTTCTATTCGCACGAGAACATCGGCTACGGCCCGATCAACCTGCCCGACCAGGAACTGCACACCACGGCGGTGTGGTGGCAGCTGCCGCAGATGGTGCTGGAAGCCGCGTTCGAGCAACGCCAGCAGGCGCTCGACGGTTTCCTCGGCGCGGCGTACGCGCTGCACATCGTCGCCACCGTGGCGGTGATGGCCGAGGCGCGCGACCTGCAGAAAGCCGTGGGCTCGGGCGACGGCGCCTGGTTCGCCAGCACCGACCTCCACGGTCGCGGCCAGCTGCGCGGCAGCGATGGCCAGCCCGCCGCGCTGGCGCCGGATGCGCCGTTCACGCCCACCGTCTACCTGTACGACGCGTTCCCCGGCGGCATCGGACACAGCGAACCGCTGTTCCGGCGTCGCGAGGACTTGCTGGCGCAATCGGTCAGCCTGATCGAACGCTGCGACTGCCGCGCCGGCTGCCCCGCCTGTGTCGGCCCGGTACTGGCGACGGACGAGCAGACCGCCGACGATCCGGCCGTCGCCACGCCCAAGGCCCTCGCCCTGCGCGTGCTCGCGCTGCTGGTGGCGTTGTGAGCGTGAACCCGCTCATCGCGAAGCTGCGCCAGCTGCGCACCGAGGCGGGACAAGCCCACGCCGCCGTGCCTGCCCGCCATGCGCTGGATGCAGCGACGCCGGGAACCCCCCGCGTCGCGTCGCCCTCTTCCGCGATGGCGCCCGAGCTGCGCCGGCTGCTCCAGCGCCACGCCCGGCTCAAGCGCGGCACCGCCGCGGTGCCGTCATCCCGCGACCGCGAGGTGCCCGGCTTCGAACTTTCCCCCGGCCTGCGCTACACCGAGGCGTTTGCCGACTGGCTCGTTCCGCCGCCGGTCATCGACGCCGGCTTCGCCCGCATGGAACCCGTGCACCACGATCGCCTGCTGCACTTCGACACCGAGACCACCGGCCTGGCCGGCGGCACCGGGACCCGCGCCTTCATGATCGGCGCGGCCGACTGGCAGGGTGGCCGCCTGCGCATCCGCCAGCTCACCATCACCACCATGGCGGCGGAGACCGCCATGCTGCGCACCTTCGCCGGCTGGCTGGACGAGGACACCGTGCTCGTCAGCTATAACGGCAAGTGCTACGACGCGCCGCTGCTGGCAACGCGCTACCGTCTCGCCCGCCTGCCGAACCCGCTGGCCGGCCGCGGCCACCTGGACCTGCTGCATCCGGTGCGCCGCCACTGGAAACACCAGTGGCCGAACTGTCGCCTCGCCACCGCCGAGCGCCAGCTGCTCGGCGTCGTGCGCGAGGACGACCTGCCCGGCGCGGAGGCCCCCGCCGCCTGGCTCACCTACCTGCGCGGCGGCTCCGCCCGCAACCTGCGCCGCGTCGCCGCGCACAACGCGCAGGATCTGAAAAGCCTGGCCGGGGTGCTGCTGCATATGGCCGGGATGGCCGCGCCCACAGCAGAGGCCCGAGCGCGGACACGATGCATCACGCGATAATCCGGGACCGTCTCCCGAGGGAAAATCATGGCAACCGACAAGCGTTTCGTGGATTACGTGCTTGAACAGGCCGACCTCGGCGAGGCGCTCACATACAAGCGGATGTTTGGCGAATACGCGCTCTACCACGCAGGGAAGGTCACGGCTTTTGCCTGCGACAACCGCCTCTTCATCAAACCCACTTCAGCGTCGCAGGCGCTGGCTCCCGGGCTGCCGCAGGGCCAACCGTATCCCGATACCAAGATGTATCCGATCGCCGACGAGCTGCTGGACGACCCGGAAGCATTGAGGGAGTTGCTGGTGGCTACATCTGCCGCGCTGCCTTTGCCGAAGCCGGGAAAGAAGCGGGGCAAGCGCAGCGAATAAGTGGCTGTCGTCGAGTCGCAAGAACCGGCGGGCAGTGCCCGCCCTGCATCCCGGTGACAAGCCTGGCCGGAGCGTTGCCGCACATGGCAAACATGCAGACAACATGACCGGCAGGCAGCATGAGGGTAATCCGCGTCCCGCTGCGATCGGCCTTCAGCGCCGGCCCGATTCGACGACAGGTTTGCCGCCTGCCATCTTGAAATCGAATACGTACCAGAGGCTGAAAGGTTTCTGCGTCACCTCATACGTGCCATCGCCCCGCGGATGCCGCACCCACATCGGCGTGAACGTCCATTGCATGACCGCCTGCTCGACTGCAGCCTCGAACAAGGCATGCGCCGGACCATCCGCAGTGCCGGGCTGCGGGTGCACGGCCTGGACGCGGCCGTTCTCGTCCATCACCAGCTGCACCACGACAGTGACCGGCGCAGCGCCCGGGCGAACCAGGGTGGGCGGGTACACCGGCGAGACCTGCTTGTCCAGCACGGGCTTCACCGCCGTATCCCCGGGTTGCAAGGTGTAATGCGGTGCGCTCGCAGGCGACGCCATCTCCGCGTAACTGGTCCGGGGCTCCCCAACCGGCTTGCGTTCCTCTTGCGTACTGCAGCCGCAAACCACGGTGGCAACGAAGGTCCACAACACGAGCACCGGCCAGCTCGACGACACCTGCATGTCCAACCTCCATGATCGAATCAGAATGCGGTTGGGGCGACCCGTCGCCCGCGCGTCAAAATGACAGGGCACCTGCCCATGCGCAATACGGGAAGGATCGAAGATACCGGCGCCCCACCCTTCGACTTCGACCCCGCGGGCCTGCACTCAGGGAGAACGGCATGGGCCACCACACCCCCCGTTCGCACTGAGCTCGACTTGGAACAGCAAGCGGCGTCGAAGTGCACGCGCAATGCACCACCCTTGGCCCACGGGGCTGCGCACTTGCGCTCAGGCAAAACGACACAAGGCGCCGGGTGAAGCCCGGATGGCGCGGACTCAGCCCGCGCCGATCACCACCGGTTCCGGCTCCAGCCGCACGCCGAATTTCCCGTGCACGCCGTCCATCACCTGTTGCGCCAGCGCCCACAACTGCGGGCCATTGGCGTGGCCGTGGTTGACCAGCACCAGCGCGTGGCGGTTGGAGATGCCGGCGTCGCCTTCGCGTAGCCCCTTGAAGCCGGCCGCCTCGATCATCCACGCGGCGGAAATCTTGCGGCGACCGTCACGCTGCGGCCAGGCCGGCAGGTCGGAGTGCTCGCGCTGCAATGCTTCCGCCACGGAAGCATCGACGATCGGATTCTTGAAGAAGCTGCCGGCGTTGCCGATCACCGCGGGGTCAGGCAGCTTGCGCGTGCGCAGGCGTACCACCGCCTCGGCGACGTGGAACGGCGCAGGCTTGTCCACGCCCATCCGCGCCAGTTCCTCGTCGATGCCGGCGTAGTCGGTGCGTAACGGCCGGCTGCGCGGCAGCACGAAGCGCACCGCGGTGACGATGTAGCGGCCGGGCTCGTGCTTGAACAGCGAGTCGCGATAGGCGAACGCGCAGGTGGCGTGGCCCAGCGTCACCACGCGATGCTCGCGCAGGTCCCAGGCTTCGACGCTTTCGATGAACTCGGCCACCTCGCAGCCGTAGGCGCCGATGTTCTGGATCGGTGCGGCGCCGACGGTGCCGGGGATCAGGATCAGGTTCTCCAGCCCCGCGTAGCCCTGCCCCAACGTCCAGCGCACGAAATCGTCCCAGCGCTCGCCCGCGGCCACCGCGATGCGCGCGCTGTCGCCGTCACTTTCAACTTGCACGCCGCGCGTCGACATCCGCAGCACGGTGCCGTGGAAATCGTCGGTGAACAGCACGTTGCTGCCCTCGCCGAGCACCAGCAGCCGCCCCTGGCGGATCGCCGGGAAGTCCAGCAGCTCGGGCAACTTTCCCGCATCGCGGATGTCGGCGAGCAGGTTCGCCCGGGCATCGACGCGCAAGGTGTTGAGCCGCGCCAGCGACGCGTTCTCGGTGAGCGTGTAGCCGCCCATGTCCACGCGCTCAGACGCCATCGACTGACGCCTCGCGCTGGCGGCGGATCTCGTTGACGCATTCGGCCACCAGGTGCGGGCCGCGATAGATCAGGCCCGAATAGAGCTGCACCAGCGAGGCGCCGGCGTCGAGCTTTTCCACCGCGTCGCTGCCGTCGAGGATGCCGCCCACGCCGATCAGCGGGATGCGCTCGCCCAGGCGCTGGCGCATGCCGGCCAGCACGGCGGTGGAACGCTCGAACAGCGGCTTGCCGGAGAGCCCTCCTGCCTCGCCGCCGCGCGGGTCGTCCGCCACCGTGGCGCGGTCGGTCGTGGTGTTGGTGCAGATCACGCCGTCGATGCCGGTACGCAGCAGCACCTCGGCCATCGCATCGAGCTCGACCCCGGATAGGTCCGGCGCGATCTTCAGCAGCATCGGCTTGCGCCGACCGTGCTGCGAGCCCAGCCGCTCCTGCGCGGCGCGCAGGAGCGAGATGAACTTGTACAGCGTGGCCTGTTCCTGCAGGTCGCGCAGGCCCTGGGTGTTGGGCGAGGAAATGTTCACCGTGACGTAGCTGGCCAGCTCATGCACCTTGGTCAGGCAGGCCAGGTAGTCGTTGACCGCCTTGTCGTTCGGCGTGTCCTTGTTCTTGCCGATGTTGATGCCGAGCACGCCGTGGTAGCTCGACTGCTGCACGTTGCGCACCAGCGCGTCGACACCGCCGTTGTTGAAGCCCATGCGGTTGATGATCGCCTCGTGTGCGGGCAGCCGGAACAGGCGCGGTTTCGCATTGCCAGGCTGCGGCAGCGGCGTGACCGTGCCCACCTCGATGAAGCCGAAACCCAGTGTGTTCAGCGCATCGAGATGCTCGGCGTTCTTGTCCAGCCCCGCGGCAAGGCCGACCGGATTGGGAAACTCGAGGCCGAACGCACGCACCGGCAGGTCGGCCGGCACGGTGGCGAGGCGATGGGCGAAACCGCTGCGCTGGGCCACGCCCAGCCCGTACAGGGTCAGCCGGTGGGCCGACTCCGCCTCGAGCGAGAACAGCAGCGGACGCAGGATGTCGTAGAGGGCCAAATCGAAACGCCGGCAGTCGTGGAATGTCGCGCAGTTTAGCGTGCCGTGCAGCGCGCCGAAGGCGGCTGGGTCACGCTCAGCCGGCCAGCAGCTGGCCGCCGTCCACCACCAGGGTCTGGCCGGTGATCCAGCCGGCCCACGGCGAGGCGAGGAACAGCGCGGCGTGCGCGATCTCCTCCGGCTGGCCGTAGCGGCCGAACGGGATCTTCGCCAGCACCTCGGCGTAGCGCGTCGGATCATCCTTGCGGCATTGGTCCCACAGGCCACCGGGAAACTCGATCGAGCCCGGCGCGATCGCGTTGACGCGGATGCGCCTGGGCGCCAGTGCCTGCGCCTGGGACGTCGTGTAATGGCTCAACGCGGCCTTCAAGGCGGCATACGACGGCCCGCCCGGACGGGGGCGCAGCGCCGAGATCGAACTGGTGTGCAGGATGCACGGATGCGCCGACCCGGCCAGGTGCGGCAGCGCGGCCCGCGAGGCGCGCACGGCCGCCATCAGGTCCACGTTGAAGTTGGCCAGCCAGTCCTCGTCCTCGTCGCGGAAGCCGTAGCCGCTGGCGTTGTTGACCAGCACGTCGATGCCGCCCAGCGCGCTCGCCGCGTCGTCGACCCAGGCCTGGATGGCCGTCGCTTGCGCCAGGTCGACGGATTGCGCGTGCACGGTCACGTCGTGGGCGGCGATCTGCAGGCGCGTTTTCTCCAGTGCCGCCGCGCCGCGTGCGCAGATCGACACCGCGGCGCCGGCCTGGGCGAAACCCAGCGCGATGCTGCGGCCGATGCCGCGGCTGCCGCCGGCCACCAGCACGCGCCAGCCATGAAAATCGAACG
Organism: Rhodanobacter sp. UC4452_H20; assembly: GCF_052978205.1. Next base: position 1,133,642 of record NZ_CM129662.1, read on the forward strand.
GCGGCGGCGCACTCACCATCCGTGCCAGCCGCCGAGCGCGAAACCGAAGAACAGCACCGCGATCACCAAGGACACGAACAGCACCGACAGCAGCAGTTGCACGTAGCCAAGCACCAGCCCGGCAACCGCCATGCCGTCACCTTCGGGGCGGTGCTCCGGATGGCTGTTGCGGATCTCGCTGCGCGCGAGGTGTCCGCAGACGATGGCCACCACCGCGCCGAAGAACGGCAGCACGCACCAGGCCAGGATGCCGAACACCAGGCTCACCACCGCCAGCGTGCTGGTCGGGGCGGCGGCGCGATAGGACACGGGATCGTTCATCGGCTTGCTCGCGGAATGCGCCGGGTCGGCGTCGAGAGCATCGTAGCGTGATCGCCCGCGGCCGGCGAACCGGCCACGAGCCTGTTGCCGGTACTTACAAGTCGAACTTGATGCCCTGCGCCAGCGGCAGCGAATCGGAGTAGTTGATGGTGTTGGTCTGGCGGCGCATGTAGACCTTCCACGCGTCCGAGCCGGACTCGCGGCCGCCGCCGGTTTCCTTCTCGCCGCCGAACGCGCCGCCGATCTCGGCGCCGGAGGTGCCGATGTTGACGTTGGCGATGCCGCAGTCCGAGCCGGCCGCGGAAAGGTACTTCTCGGCCGACTTCAGGTTCTGCGTGAAGATCGCCGAGGACAGGCCCTGCGGCACGTCGTTCTGCGCTTCGATCGCCTCGTCGAGATGCTTGAACTTCATCACGTAGAGGATCGGCGCGAAGGTTTCGGTCTGCACGACTTCATCGGCGTTCTTCAGGCCGGTGATGATGGTCGGCAGCACGAAGTTGCCCTTGCGGTCGGTCAGCGCCGCGCCGCCGGTGGCCACCGTGCCGCCAGCCGCCTTCGCCTTCTCGATCGCGGCGAGATAACCCTGCACCGCGTCCTGGCTGTTCAACGGGCCCATCAGCGTGGTGGCCAGCGTCGGGTCGCCGATCTTGCCCTCGACCTGCTTGTAGGCCTTGACCAGCGTGTCGAGCACGCTGTCGTGGATGGATTCATGCACGAACAGGCGGCGCGTGCTGGTGCAGCGCTGGCCGGCGGTGCCGACCGCGCCGAACACGATGCCCGGAATCGCCAGCTTGAGGTCGGCCGACTCGTCCAGGATGATCGCGTTGTTGCCGCCCAGCTCCAGCAGCGAGCGGCCCATGCGCTGCGCCACGCGCTCGCCGACCATGCGGCCGACCTTGGTCGAGCCGGTGAAGCTGATCAGCGGGATGCGCTTGTCGTCGACGAAGGCCTGCGCCAGGTCGCTGCCGGCGTCGTTGAACAGGAAGAACAGGTCGGGGTAGCCGCCGTTTTTCAGCGCCTCGTTGCAGATCCTGATCGCGGCGATCGCCGACAACGGCGTTTTCGGCGAGGGCTTCCAGATGCAGATGTCGCCGCAGGCGGCAGCCAGCATCGCATTCCAGGCCCACACCGCGACCGGGAAGTTGAACGCGCTGATGATGCCGACGATGCCCAGCGGGTGGTACTGCTCGTACATGCGGTGGCCGGCGCGCTCCGAGTGCATGGTGTAGCCGTACAGCATGCGGCTCTGGCCGACCGCGAAGTCGGCGATGTCGATCATCTCCTGCACTTCGCCGTCGCCCTCGGGCTTGATCTTGCCCATCTCCAGCGCGACCAGCGAACCCAGTGCGTCCTTGTGCTTGCGCAGCGCCTCGCCGCACAGCCGCACGGCTTCGCCGCGCTGCGGCGCCGGCGTGGTGCGCCACACCTTGAACGCTTCCTGCGCACGCTTGACGATGACCTCGTAGTCGGCGGCGCTGGAGGCATGCACCGTCGCAATCACCTCGCCGGTGGCCGGATTCACCGGCTGCAGGGCGCCGGCATCGGTGGTCTTCGACCACTCGCCCTGGCCGAGATAGGTACCCGAATGTTCGGTACCGATACCGAGCGACTTGAGGATGGCATGCGACATACGTGGCTCCTGGTCGTGCGGCGCCCGCCGGCGCCGTGGATGAAGTAGGCAATTGGCCATTCTAGCAGGGTGGCAGGAATGGCTTCTTCCCTGCGCGCTGGCGAGGATCGGGTGGGTCGCTCTCGGCCCCGGTTTGCAGCGACCCTGCGCGCGCCCCCGCAATCTGCCTCCGCAAGCTGAAGGGAGGAGCAGAACCGCGCGATCCATGCGAAAATCGCCTCCCCGCCCTCGTAGCTCAGTTGGATAGAGCGGCCCCCTCCTAAGGGGCAGGTCGGACGTTCGAATCGTCTCGGGGGCACCAATCGCAGCGAACGCAAGGGTCGGCCATGTCGGCCCTTGTGCGTTTCAGGAACTGCACGACAGCATCGAGCAACCCGCCTTGTGCCGCGCCCAGTCCGGCCGCCTCGAAGCAAATGCCTCGTGGCCGGGCTGGTCATCGTACGGATGGCGCATCACGTCGAGCAGCTCGCGGATGCCGGAAGGATCGCCCGCGCTTGCCTGGTCGATCACCTGTTGCGCGAGGTAATTGCGCAGCACGTAGCGTGGATTGACCGCCCGCATGCGCGCGCGGCGCACGTCGGCCGAAAGCGGATCGTCGATGAGCCGGGCGGCATAGCGCACCAGCCAGTCGGCAAGCGCCGGCTCGGTTTCGCGCCGTTTCGCCTCATCGTAGAAGGCATCGTCCATCGACTGCAGGGTTGGCCTCGCCGGATCGATGTCGGCGAGTGCGCGGAACCACAGCGTCATGTCGATTTCGGCCGACGCCATCAGCGCATGAAGATCCTGCATCAGCGCCACATCCGCGTCACGGCACTCGGCCAGCCCGAGCTTGCGCGCGATGTTGACGCGATCCGCGGCGGCGTAGGCCTCGGCGTAGCGGTCGAGTCCGGCCTGCAACGGCGCCACGTCGTCGAACAGCGGCGCCAATGCCGCGGCCAACCGGCTCAGGTTCCACCACGCCACGTTCGGCTGCTGGCCGTAGCGGTAGCGGCGGCGCTGCGCGTCGGTGGTGTTCGGCGTCCAGTCCGGGTCGAAGTTGTCGACCCAGCCGTAGGGGCCGTAGTCGATGGTGAGGCCGAGGATCGACATGTTGTCGGTGTTCATCACGCCATGCACGAAGCCCACCCGCATCCAGTGCGCGATCATCGTGGCTGTGCGTTCGCAGACCTGGGCGAACCACTCGGCATGCAGCGCCTCGCCCTGCCCCGACAGCTCCGGAAAGTCGCGCCTGATGGTGAAATCGACCAACTGCCGCAACAGCGCGGCATCGCCGCGCGAGGTCGGCAGCTCGAAATTGCCGAAGCGGATGAACGAAGGCGCCGCACGGCAGACGATGGCGCCGGGCTCGGGCGCGGCGTGGCCGTCGTAGAACATGTCGCGCAGCACCGGCTCGCCGGTTTCGAGCAGGCACAGGGCGCGCGTGGTCGGCACGCCGAGGTGGTGCATCGCCTCGCTGCACAGGAACTCGCGCACCGACGAACGCAGCACCGCGCGACCGTCGGCGCCGCGCGAGTACGGCGTCTGGCCCGCTCCCTTCAACTGCAACTCCCAACGTTCGCCAGCGGCGCTGATCACCTCGCCCAGCGAAATTGCACGGCCATCGCCGAGCTGGCCGGCCCAGTTGCCGAACTGGTGGCCACCGTAATTGGCCGCCCACGGCTGCATGCCTCCGAGCAAGGCATTGCCGCCGAACACCCGGGCGAATTCGTCGCTGGCGACATCCGCCTCGCTGAAACCCAGTGACGCCGCCATCTCCGCCGAATGCGCCAGCAGTCGCGGCGCGGCCACCGGCGTCGGATCGACCCGCGAGTACAGCGCCCCCTCGACCTGGCGCAGCCGCGCACCTGCCTCCTGGTCCCCGGGCAGCTCGTGCACGAACGCGTTGTCGAAACGAAGCTTGAACATCGGCATACCCGACCGATTGTAGGTGAGCAGCCTGTCCACAAGGGACTTCCTTTGGTCGCGCGCGATACTTTTGCGTCACGTGATGAAGAGCATCGTGCACAGGGTGTGCCCCTACAAGCATGGCGCTACGGCGTCGGCATCGCGGACAGCTATAGTCGGCGCGCCCAGCCTGCGAGAAGCGCATGAACGACACACCCGCCGACCTCAACGCCGACGCCCTGCCCGAAGACGCGCCCTGCCTCGCCGCCACCACGCGCTGGATCGAGCGCGCGGTGATCGGGCTGAACCTGTGCCCGTTTGCCCGCGCGCCCCACGCGCAGGGCAAGCTGCGGCTGCGGGTAAGCCACGCACGCGATACCGATGCGTTGCTCGACGACCTGTGTGGCGAACTGCAATCGCTGAACGCCCTGACGCCGGAGGAATGCGAGACCGGCCTGCTGATCCACCCGTTCGTGCTGAACGACTTCCTCGACTACAACGATTTTCTCGACGTGGCCGATGCCGCGGTGCAGACGCTGGGGCTCGAAGGCGAATGGCAGGTGGCCGGCTTCCATCCGCAATACCAGTTCGCTCACAGCGCCGACGACGCGATCGAGAACTTCAGCAACCGCTCGCCCTTTCCCACCCTGCACCTGCTGCGCGAAGCTAGCGTGGAACGCGCGATGGAACAGATGAGCGACACCGACGCGATCTACCGGCGCAACATCGAGACACTGCGGCGGCTGGGTGTCGAGGGTTGGCAGGAGCTGTGGCGCGGCGAAACCGGCTGAACTTGCGCCACCACACGGCGTTCATGCCCGCCGTGCCATGCTGGCGCGTGAATAACATTCCCGACCCTCATAGCGACCCTTACAGCGAAAGCATCGACCCCGGCGTGCAATGCACGACCTGCGAGGCCGTGTGCTGCCGTCTCACCGTGGTATTGATGCCCGAAGACCACGTGCCCGCCTGGCTGGTCGATCACGACGCACACGGCATGGAAATCCTGGCCAAGGGCGAAGACGGCTGGTGTGCCGCGGTGGACCCGAACACCTCCCGCTGCACCATCTACGAAGACCGCCCCGCGATTTGCCGCAAGTACGCCATGGGCAGCCCGAGCTGCCGCGACGAGCGCCACAAATGGTTCGGCAACGTCATCCCCACGGCGGTGCACGTGCTGTAGGGCGGGCGCCGCCCGCCATCGGATTGCAAAACAGCCGGCGGGCCTACGCGAAAATCAGCGCGACCTCGGCGGCATCGAGGGCGCGCCATTCGCCGGGCCGCAGGTTCCCCAAGGCGAGTCCACCGACTGAAATCCGCTGCAGCGTTTCCACGTGGTTGCCCACCGCAGCGAACATCCGGCGAACCTGGTGATAGCGGCCCTCAGTGACGGTCAGGCGGGCATGCCGCGGCCCCAGCACATCGAGTGTCGCCGGTGCCAGCGGTTCCTTCTCCGATTCCAGCAGCAGCGTGCCGCTGGCGAACAGCGCGCCCTCGTCGCCGCGCAGATCCTGTGCGAGGGTGGCCTCGTACACCTTGGCCACCTGCGCCTTCGGCGAAATGATCCGGTGCAGCAGCGGGCCGTCGTCGGTGAACAGCAGCAAACCGGAGGTGTCGCGGTCCAGTCGCCCCACGGTGGACAGCGCGGGCGTACGCACGCTGTAGCGCGGCGGCAGCAGGTCGTAGACGATGCGGCCCGGGTCCTTGCGCGAGCAGGTGACACCGAGCGGCTTGTTCAACATCAGCACCAGGCCAGGCGGCGGGTCCAGCGGCTCGTCGTCGACGCGGACGGTTTCCAGCGGCACCACGTCGTCGGCGTAGAGCACCTCGCCATCGGCGTCGGTGATGCGACCGCTGCGGAACAGCCGGGTCACGTCCTTGCGACTGCCGTAGCCGAGGTTGGCGATCAGCTTGACCAGTTTCATGCGTGTACTCCGGTGGCCTCGATCACCTTGAATCCTTCCTGCGTCGCCAGCGTGCGCACGGTCTCGAAGCGCTGGCCCAGGTGCGCCTCGTACGGCAGGTGCCGATTCGCCACCAGCAGCAGGCAGCCGTCCGGTCGCAGCGCATCCGCTGCACTGGTGATGAAGGCGCGGCCCAGCTCCGGCAGGTCCGCGCGGCCCTGGTGGAATGGCGGATTGCTGACGATGGCATCGTAGCGTTCGGACAAGCCGCGGGTCACGTCGTGCCAGTGCACGTTCACCGCCAGCTCGCGACCAGCATCGCGTTGTGCCCGCGCCAGGTTGACGCGCGCCGGCTCCAGCGCGCGCGCCTCGGCCTCGTACAGGTCGATCGCCGAGACCCGCGGGCAACGCGCGATCAGCTGGCAGGCGAGGTAACCGTAACCGGCGCCGAGGTCCGCCACCCGACCGTGCAGCTCCACCGGCAGGTGTTCGGCCAGCAGCGCCGAGGCGCGGTCGACGCGGTCCCAGGCGAACAGCCCCGGCCGGCTGACGTAGCCGCCGGCAATCTCGCGTGGTGCATCCAGTGCCAGCCATGGCTTCAGCAACGCCTGGTCGATGGCAGCGTCGTCCCGCGCGGCCCAGACCACGCGGCATTTGTGCTTGGACAGTTGCTGCACGGGGCCGGCAAGCCTCTGCAGATCCGCCTCACCGGATTTCGCCCCCTCGGCATTGGCCATTGCCGCCAGCACGGTGCCGCCCGGTGCGGTGTGCTGCAGCGCCCGGGCGAACAGCGCGCGCGCCTCGTCGCGCTGGCGCGGCGGCAGCACCAGCACCAGCGCGAAACGTTCGTCGGCCGCCGGTTCGCCGACGTGCAGGCCCTGTCGCGCCAGCTCCTCCGCGAACGGCAGGAAACCCTGCTCGCACAACCAGCCCGGCTGCGCCAGCTCGCGCAGGCGCACATTGGCGCGCGCACGCAAGAACAGCACCCGGCCATCCGCGGGCAAACTCAACCGCGCCGTCTCGAACGGCACGAACAACGCCGCCAGCGCTGCGCTGGGGGTCGCGAATACTCCCGCCATGCTCACTCGATGTCCTGACCCGGGAAACAGGCGCGCAGTGTATCGCGGCGCCTTTGCGCGCCTGCCGCCTGCACGGTGCTCAAGGCCGAGCGGCGGTACCCGGTGACGCCGGCAATTCGTCCAGCATCTGTTGCGCCAACGGGCCGTAGCCTTCGTCGAAATGATGGCCACCCTGCTTGGCGTGCACGGTGACCCACGTCGGCAGACCGGGCTGGTCGCACAGACTGTCGGCCGCATCGTCCAGGCCGTAGTAGCACACCACTGGCGGCTGGTCGTGCAACGCCCGCAGCGGCGGCAGCGGGTCGTGATGATCGATCGGGTTGATCCACTGCAACGCGTCCTTGAGGCGCTCCTTGAACCAGCCCTGTTCGATCATGTAACCCTGCAGCTCGATCTCGAAGGTCACGTCGCGGCTGGGTGAGAGCAGCACCATCTGGGTGATCCGCGCACGGTTCTCGGCGCCGAGCTGGTCGGTGATGGTGGGCAGCACGTCGGCGCCGAACGAAAAGCCGATCAGCCAGATCCGCCGCTTGCCCCACGCATCGAGCTGCTTCGTCATCAACGCATCCAGTTCGCGCGCAGTCTGCCGCGGGTCGTGCCCGCGCCAGTAGTACTTGAACGAGTTGATGCCGAGCACCGGCACGCCGCGGTCGATCAAGGCGATGCCCAGGCGCCGATCCACGTCGGCCCAGCCGCCGTCGCCGGAGACGATCACCGCCATCACGTCGTCCTTCCCCTCCGGCGGTGCGACGGCATGCGCGGCCACCGGCCAGACCACGGCCGCATCGGCCAGGCTGACCGACGACCAGGGCCGCCACGCCAGCAAGGCGCCAAGCACACCAAGCACCAGCACACCGGCCAGCCAGGTCTTCCATCGTCTCATCGGCGCACGACTCCTCCCAATCCGCCGGCGATCAGGCTGGCCACGTTGGCCAGGATCATCGGCAAGGCGATGCCGCGGGGCACCGCCATGTAGCGCGGCTCCCACTGCGGGTCGAACTTCTGCTTGTAGCGTTGCAGGCCGCGGAAGTTGTAGAAGCGCTCGCCGCGGCCGAACACCATCGCGCCGAACCGGTTCCACCATGGCGCATGCCGCCGGCTGTGCAGCCCGGCCAGCGGCGCCATGCCGAGGTTGAACCAGCGGTAGCCCTCGGCGCGCGCCCACAGCATCAGCTCCACGAACAGGTAGTCCATGATGCCGGCCGGGGCGTCCGGGCGATGGCGCATCAGATCGACCGATGCCTCTTCACGGGTGTCGCTGAGCAGCAGGTTGGCGAATGCCACCAGCTCATCGCCCTGCCACACCAGCGCCATCGGCGTGCGCGCCAGGTAGTGCGGGTCGAAGGCACCGAGCGAGAAGCGCTTTTCGCGCACGTGCTTGTCGCGCAGCCAGGCGTCCGACACCGGCCGCAGCTTCGGCAGCAGGCCGGCCACCGCGTCGGCCGGCACGATCTCCAGGCGCAGGCCGTCGCGCTGCAGCCTGTTGACCGTGTTGCGCAGCACCTTCTTCGACTTGCCGTCGAGGTTGAAGGCATCCAGTCGCACCCGCGCCTCTTCGCCGATCTTAAGCAGGTTCAGGCCCACCTCCAGGTACAGGTCGAGGTTGGCCGGGCTGACCTGGTAGAACACCGGCCAGCCACCCGCTCGCTCGCACTGTTCGAGGAAGGTCCACACCAGCTCGCGCCGTGCGGCCTCGTCGGTGCCCACCGGATCGCCCATCGCGACCCAACTGCGTCCGATCGTGTCGAACATCACGAAGGCCTTGTGCTCGTCGTCGAACAGCAAGGTCTTGTCGCCCATCAGGGCCAGGTGTGCCTGCGCCGAGGGAAACTGCTTGATCAGCGGCAGCGCCTGCGCCAACTCGGCCTCGCCGGGTCGTTCGCGCTGCAGTTTCTGCGGACGGATCAGGCTGGCCGCCGCGAACAGCATGCCGGTGACGGCCGCGGCCACCAGCGCGCGCAGCGCGCGCGGCGCGCCGCCGTGTTGCAGGCTGAACTGCCACCACAGGTCGGCGCTGTAGTCGACGTGCTTGTAGCTGAACACCACCAGCCACGCCGCGCAGCCCAGCGTCGCCACGATCGCCACGATCCAGCCCACGCCGAAGCTGGTGCTGAACAGCGACGCGCGCCGATGGAACAACCGGTGGGCCGGCGCCAGCGCCAGCGCCAGCAAGGTCATCAGCGCGGCCTCCTCGTAGTCGATGCCCTTGAGCAGCGAGAACACCGCGCCGGCCAGCAGCAACACCAGGGTCAGCCAGTAGGCGGCATCCAGCCGGCGTTGCAGGCCGCGCGCCAGGATCAGCAGCAGCATGCCGATCACGCTGGCCAGCAGGTGCGAAACCTCCAGCACCGACAGCGGCAACAGCTCGCCGAGGATCGCCATGCGCACCGGCAGCGCGCGGGTCGCGCCGGAGAACAGCAGCACCGCCCCGCAGACCAGGGTCAGGCCGGCGAAGAACGAAGGCAGCAAGCCGGTGAACCATGGCGCCAGCACGGCCTTGCGGCGCCAGCCCTGCGCCTCGCGCTGCAGCACCAGCACGGCGGCGGCGCACAGCGGCAGCAGGTAATAGATCACCCGGTACGCGGCCAGCGCACCGAGGATCGGTGCCGTCAGCTGCGCGTTGCCGGTGGCGCCGAAGCCGGCCAGCATCACCGCCTCGAACACGCCCAGCCCGCCGGGCACGTGGCTCACCAGGCCGACGATCTGGGCGATCACGAAGATCGCCAGGAAGTGCCCGAAGCCGTTGTTCAACGCATCCGGCATCAGCACGTAAAGCACCGCGGCAGCGAGGCCCCAGTCGCAGGCGCCGACCAGGATCTGTTTCAACGCGGTGCCCACCGAAGGCAGCGTCACGCGCCAGCGCCAGATGCGCAGCGGGCGATGGATCAATCCGCCAGCCAGCCACGCCAGCGGCAGTGCGACCAGCACCGCGCCCAACGGCTGGCTCAGACCGGCCAGCGGCAGCTCCGGCGGCAGCGGCACCCACAACAAGGTGGTGCCGGTGAGCGCCAGCAGGCCGAGCCAGAAGCTGCTGGTGCAGAACAGCACCACGCGGGCGATCTCGCCGTTGCCCAGCCCGTTCTGCACGTAGAAGCGATAGCGGATCGAACCGGACACCAGCAGCGACATGCCCAGGGCGTTGCTGAAGGCGTAGCTGATGAAGGAAATCAGGCCGACCCGCCGCCACGGCAGCCGACGTCCGATCGCGGCCAGCGCCAGGCGGTCGTACATCGTCATCACCGCGTAGCCGGCCAGGGTAAACAGCGCCGCCAGGCCCAGGCGTTCGTGCGACAGCCCCTGCACGTACTGGCGCACCTGGTGGTAATTCACCTCGCGCGCCAGCAGATGCAGGGCGAACAGCGCCAGGCACAGCATGCCCACCGAGAACAGCGGGCCGGCGATGTGGCGCAACCACGCGACCCTCTGGCTGGGGCCATCGGGAATCCCGTCCGCGCGCGGCGCCCGTTCGACTTGTTCCTGCACCACGCGGCTCGCATCCCCCCGGAAAGGCCGCCAGTTTAGGGCCAGTCGCGTGGCAGCCGCTGAACGGCAGCCACGCGGCAAGGCGACCTCAGCCGCCCTGCCCCATCCGCGCGATCCAGCGGTACATCACCACGATCGTCGCGGTGAAGGCGAGGCCGCCGATCCAGATCGCCGGGGTGGCGAAACTTTCACCCACCACGGCCAGCGGCGACTGGTTGCCGGACAGCGCCACCGCTGCCGCCACGATCACGCCGAGCAGGCTCTCGCCCACGATCAGGCCCGACGCCAGCAGCACGCCCAACTGCTTGGTCGGCTCCGCCTTGGGGCCGCGCTCGGCACGCTTGTCGAACCAGGCGCCGACCATCGCGCCGACCACCACCATCAGCGTGGTCGAGGTGGGCAGGTAGATGCCCAGGCCCACCGCCAGCGGCGGCAGGCGCATCGACTTGCCGGTCTTGCCCAGCACCTCGTCGACCACGATCAGCACCGCGCCGATGCCGCCACCGATGGCGATCAGGCTCCAGTCGATGTTGCCGGTGATCACGCCCTGCGCCAGCGCCGAGATCAGCCCGGCCTGCGGCGCCGGCAACGCGCGCGCGGGGTCCACGCCCGGCGCGCCGAGGAAACCGTAGGCCTGGTTCAGCAGGTCCAGCACCGGCGGAATCACCAGCGCGCCGGCGATCACGCCGATCACCAGCGCCCATTGCTGCAGCGAGGGCGTGGCGTCCACCAGCTGCCCGGTCTTGAGATCCTGCAGGTTGTTGTTGGCGATGGAGGCCACCGCGAACACGATCGAGGTGATGAACAGCGCGAAGGCCACCAGCGCCTTGCCGGCCTCCTCCGGCACCAGCGACTTCACCCCCAGCACCAGCAGCAGCGCGGCGATGATCACCACCAGGATGCCCACGCCCGACAGCGGGCTGTTGGACGAGCCGATCAGGCCAGCCATGTAGCCGCATACCGCGGAAACCAGGAAGCTCATGATGATCACGAACACCACGCCGCCGATCACCAGCAGCGCCATGTGCTCGCCCAGCCCGCTGATGTTGGCGAAGTGGCCCAGCAGCCACGCCACCGGGATCAGGCACAGCAAGGTGATGATGCCGACCTGGCCGATCGGCATGTCGTGTTCGGTGCGCGGCAGCGAATGCAGCGTGCCCGCCTTGCGCGCGCTGGAGGCGCGCATCGCGCCGGCCAGGCCGCCGATCACCGGCTTGACCAGCTTGGCCAGCGTCCAGATCGCCGCCACGCCGATGGTGCCGGCGCCCACGAAACGCACGTAGTGGCTCCAGGTGGCCTGGGCCGCTTCCGCCGCCGCGCCGCCCTCCGGGTGCAGCAGCAGGAAGTGCGGCACCGCCCAGCCCCAGCCGATGATCGCGCCCAGCAGCATCGCCACGCCCACCCACAGGCCCACCAGGTGTCCCACCGCGAACAGCGCGAAGGAGAGACCGAAGTCGAAACCGCTAGCCGCACCCCGATCACCGATGCGGAAATAGCTGGACACCGCGGCGGCGAAGATCTTGGTCTGCACGACCACGTAGAACGCCGCCGAGACGATCGAGCCCACCACCACCGCCTTCAGCCCGGCACCGCCGGACTCCACCGACTCGGCGGCCTCCGGCGAATCGCCCGAGCCCACCTTGAGCACCTCGGCGCAGGCCACGCCTTCCGGATACGGCAAGTCGGAATCGGTGACCAGCGCGCGGCGCAGCGGGATGGTGTACATCACGCCGAGGATGCCGCCGGTGGCGCAGATGCCGAAGCTCATCCAGAACGGGAAGCCGTTCCAGTAGCCCAGGATCACCAGGCCCGGCAGCACGAAGATGATCGCCGACAGCGTGCCGGCGGCCGAGGCCACCGTCTGCACGATGTTGTTCTCCTGCACGGTGGAGTTCTTCAACGCGCGCAGGATCGCCATGGAAATCACCGCGGCGGGGATCGAGGTGGCGAAGGTGAGTCCGGCCTTGAGGCCGAAGAACACGTTCGCAGCGGTGAACACCACGGTGATCACGATGCCGATGATGACGCCACGAAGGGTGAGCTCGCGGCGCGACGGGCTGGACAAGACTGGCTGGGTCACTTCGTGCTCTCCCCCGATGAAAACTGCCGCGCACGATAGCGCGGAACCGTCGCCCGGCGATACGCCGGCCTTCGTCAGCCAGGCAGCCGCGCGCGCTCCAGCGCGGCCACATGCTGCTCCAGTCGCGGCCCGAGATAGCAATGCGATCCGCACGGCAACAGGCCCACGCGGCCGAACTCGCGCAAGTACCAGGCGGGAGCGCGCGCGATGAAACCCTGGCGGTCGCCCGCCACGTCGTCGCGGCTGGTGAACACTTCCAGAAAGGCCACGCCATCGAGCATCTCGCCGATACCGTGCAGCCCGGCACGGATCTCGGCTGGCTTGAGGTAGTGCAGCACGTCGCTGCACACGATCAGGTCGAAGCGGGTGTCGAAGCGCAGCTGTTCGAGCTGGCCGAAGCGCGCCAGGCCGATCCGGCGGCTGCGGCCGTAACGCGCCACCACGTACTCGCTGGCATCCAGCCCGCGATACTCCACGCCTGGTCGCAGCGCGCGCAGCGGCGCCCGCCACGTGGCTTCGCCGCAACCCACGTCCAGCACGTTGCGGATCGTGCGGCCCAGGTAGTACTCGGTTTGCGCCACCGCCATCGCCACCTTGCGCCGCAACTCGGCCGGGGAGCCGACCGCATGGCGCGGGTCGCGATACCACTTGTCGAAATAGATGCGGTCGTAGGTCTTGGGCATGGCTTCCCGGCGCGGGCCGGAGTGGCTGGCGGATGAACGCCCATGGTAGCGCGCGGCACGGCATCACTTTTCGCATGCGTTTCGCTTGCGATGCTCGCCCCGCCCCCGACCACCCGGAGCCAACACCATGCCCATGATCCGTTTTCGCCTGATCGGCAGTCGCGCCGACGCCGACACCCTCATCATCGGCCTGCACGGCATTGACGGGGTCGAGCACATCGAGGAAATCGACGACCCCGCGCTGGGCATCCGCGACGACTCCAGCTCGCTGGGTTCGGCCGGCGACAGCGACGCACATGCCTATCTCATCGAAGTGGGCGCGGCCAGCGACAGCCTGGCCGACGACGTGCGCATGAACGCCGAGATACTGGCCAGCGAATGCAGCGCCGGCATCGAGTTCGTGGATGATTTCTGAAAGCCGCGACGACGCCGGTCACCCCGGCGCGCCGGGGCTACGGGACGCGACGGTAGCTGCCCTGCATGACCTTCTCCCAGCTTGTACCGCCGTCGAACGAGCTTTCCAGCACCAGGGTGAACTCGTCGTTGCCCAGCCAGTGGTACACATGTCGTGTCTGCCCGCGCGACGAACTGCGCACGAACACCAGCCGATCGCCGTCGCGATATCCGGGCGCAGGTTCTGCGGGAGTGAAGCCGTAGCTGTCGAACCAGTGCAGCGCGAAGTTGCCGGGACTGGCACCGTCGGCGAATACCGCGTGCGCCTGCAGCGCGGGTTGGCCGTCCCGCGTTTCGCGGTAATCCATCAGCAGCACCCTGCCGCCGAGGGCCAACCGCCCGCTGATCTGCGCGAGCGCCGGGCCGCCCTCGCCCCAGCGGGTCGTGGCGATGGTTTCTTCGCCATCCCATGCACCATCGAAACGGGCCAGCAGGTCGTCCATCACGATGCACTCCGGGTTGTGCCGCGCACCAGCAGGTGCTTGGCCATGGCGCCGTGCAAGCGGCCGATTCCGCGTACCAGGTGCAGGGTGGCGAACAGCAACCCGGCGCCGAACAGGAACATCGCCAGCACCTCGGCCCAGCCAGGTACGTGCGGACCGGAACCCCAGTCCAGCAGGATCGTGTGATCCACGTACAGGCCCTGCAGCCAGTCGTGGCCAAACAGCATCAGCACCGGCAGTCCCAGCAGGCCCAGCGCGACGGCCAGCAAAACGGCGGTGAGGATGAAGTATACGATGCCCAGCGGCAACATCAGCACCATGTAGAACAGCGTGGTCCAGGTGCGCGGGTCGGTAAACATGGCGCCGATCCGCCCCAGCAGCGGCACGCCGCGTTGCGGGTACGGTGGCCGCCGCGGCATGCGCACGCCCAGCAGCGCTTCCACGATGCGCCCTTCGAGCAGCGAGAGCCCCCGCATGCTGCCGATGAACAGCACTATGAACGGCAGGCCGATGATCAGCACGGACAGGCCCGCCGACAGCGCGATGCCACCCACGGCCAGCGTGAAATAGGCGATGCCCGTGGCCGACCCCAGCAGGATGTAGAACAGCGCACCCCAGGTATGCAGGTCGGTCGCCACGCCGAAGAAGCGCCCGGCCAGCGAGCGACGCGGCGGTGCTGGCGGCGGGCGGATCGCCCGCTGCACCTTTATCTCCTGGTCGCGGTAGATCTCGGCCACCTCGTCAGGTGCGCCGTAGCTCTGCACCACTTGTTCGAGCATCGCCGCCTCGTCGCGTCCGGGGCGTTCGTAAAGCTCGGCGCGCAGGTGTTCCTCGGCGTCGTAGAGCGCATCCTGGATCAGCGCAGGGTCGGCCCCGCGCAGCGCGGCGCGCAGCTGATCGAGATATTGGGCAATCGTGCGTGGCGCGTTCATGAAACCCCTCCTTGCAAGACGTTGTCGACCGAATCGCGGGTGGCGATCCACGCGGCGGTCCAGTCGCGCAGCGCGTCGCGCCCGGGCCGGGTGATGCGGTAATAGCGTCGCGGCGGTCCGCTGATCGAAGGCTCGACCTCGCTGGCCAGCAATCCCGACGCCTCGAGATTGCGCAGCACCGGATACAGCGCGCTCTGCTTGCCGGCGAGCACGCCCTCGCCCACCGCCTCCAGCCGCTTGGCGATCTGGTAGCCGTACATCGGCTGGCGCGACTGCGCCAGCACGGCCAGCAGGACCAGCGCCACCGTGCCGGTGGACAGCTCCTTCTGGAACTTCTTCAGTTGACTGCCGTCATCCATCGCGCTCACCCGCACTGTCACCTGTTACGGTATTCATTCTAGTGTGCAGTTATGACTAGTGAATATGCCTGAAGTCATGCGCCTGCCGGCGACGCGGACGCTCTGCTAAGTTGCGGGTCTCGCCGTTGCAAACCTTGAGGGGATAGCCATGCATGCACGTCGTCAATTCGCGGCCCTGACGCTGCTGGCCAGCCTGGTCGCCGTGCCGGCGCTCGCCGCCACGGATACCCAGGCGCCCACGCCGAGCCGCGCCGAGCTGTTGGCCAAGTCCACCGCGGCCGAATGGCGCACGCCCGACCCGCACAACCTGCTGGTGATGCAGCTGCAGACGGGACGCGTGCTGATCGAGCTGGCGCCGGACTTCACCCCGCTGCATGCGGCGAACATCCGCACCATGGCGCGCCAGCACTATTACGACGGCCTGGCGATCGTGCGTGTGCAGGACAACTTCGTCACGCAATGGGGCGACCCGGCGGGCGACAACAACGATCCCGCCAGCAAGCCGCGCTCGCTTGGCAAGGCGCACGCCACGCTGCCGCCGGAATACACGCGGCCGATCGACCCGAGGCTGGAATGGACCCCGCTGCCCGACGGCGACGTCTATGCACCCGAGGTCGGTTTCAGTGAAGGCTTCCCCGCCGCGCGCGACCCGGCCAGCGGCGAGCAGTGGCTGACCCATTGCTACGGCATGGTCGGCGTGGGACGCGACATCGGCCCGGAAACCGGCAGCGGCAGCGAGCTGTACGTGGTGATCGGCCAGTCCCCGCGCCGGCTCGACCGCAACCTGGCGATCGCCGGCCGCGTGCTGGAAGGCATGCCGCTGCTGTCCGCCCTGCCGCGTGGTACCGGCCCGATGGGCTTCTACGACAAGCCCGCGCAACGCACGCCGATCGAATCCGTGCGACTGGCCTCCGAACTGCCGCCGGCGCAGCGCCCGGCCGTGCAGGTGCTGCGCACGGACAGCGCCACCTTCGCCGCCCTGCTCGACGCCCAGCGCCACCGGCATGACGATTTCTACAAGGTGTCGTCCGGCAAGGTCGGCCTGTGCAGCGTCGACATCCCCGTGCGTGAGCCGAAAGCAGCGCATTGACGCAGGGCGGCCCTGCCCGCCTGCTCTTCAACGCACCCGGACCAGGAGCGGCGGGCACTGCCCGACCTGCGGGGACCCACCGTCACGCGATGCCGTGCAGTCCGCACTCGCGCTTGAGGCCGAAGAAGCGTGTTTCCTCCGGGTCCATGCCGGGCTCCCAGCGACGGCTGGTGTGGTGGTCGCCGATCGAGACGTAGCCCTGCTCCCACAGCGGGTGGTACGGCAGGCGATGGCGGCTGAGATAGTGGCCGACGTCGCGGTCGCTCCAGTCGGCCAGCGGGTGCAGTTTCCAGCGGCCGTGGCGGAGTTCGAGAAAGTCGATCGCGGCGCGGCTGCGCGATTGCTGCCGGCGCAGTCCGGCGATCCAGCTGCCGGCATGCAGTTCATCGAGCGCGCGCTGCATCGGCTCGATCTTGCGAACGCGGTTGTACTGGTCGATGCCACTCACTCCCTGGCGCCACAACTGGCCGTGCCGCGCCTCCATCCGCGCGGGGCTGAGCGGCGACTGGTAGACCTTGAGATTGAGCCCGAGCCGCGCCGTCAGTTGGTCGACGAAATGGTAGGTCTCGGGGAACAGGTAACCGGTATCGATCAGGATCACCGGGATGTCCGGACGCTGGCGGCTGACCAGATGCAGCGACACGGCGGCCTGCGCCCCGAAACTGGACGACAGCACGTGTTCTCCGGGCAGGTGCTCCAGCGCCCACGCCACCCGCTGCGCAGCGCTGCGCGTGGCCAGCATGGCGTTGATCCCCGCAAGCGCCTGCGCGTCGGGGGCGGTGTCCGCCGGCAGCGGTTTCACGCGAGCACCGTGGCGGCGATGCGCCGCGCAGGTGGTGGCTGCAGAACAGCCGCGCGCAGCAGGAAATCACCGAAGCCCTCGCCCGCCTCGCGCTCGGCGGCATAGCGCGCGAACAGCGGGTCGAGTGCAGCAAGGATGGCCGCTTCGTCGACGTTCTCGCGCCAGACCTGGTTCAGGCGTTGGCCGCGGAAATCCGCGCCCAGGCGCAGGTCGTAACGCCCCGGGCCGCGACCGACCAGGGCGATCTCGCCCAGGTAAGGACGCGAGCAGCCGTTGGGGCAACCGGACAGGCGCAGCAGGATCGGCGTGTCGAGCAGGCCGTGCCGGTCCAGCAAGGCTTCCAGTTTCGGCAGCAGCGTCGGCAGGTAGCGCTCGCTCTCGGCCATCGCCAGGCCGCAGGTGGGCAGCGCGACGCAGGCGATCGCGTGCTGGCGGATCGCGCTGTGCCTTTTGTAGCCGTCCATGCCGTGGCGGGCCACCAGGGCGTCGATCGCGGCGCGATCGGCGGCCGCCACGTTGGCGATGATCAGGTTCTGGTTGCAGGTGAGCCGGATGTCGCCGGTGTGCACGCCGGCCAGTTCGCGCATGCCGCTGAGCCAGGTGTGCGCTCCGCGGTCGAGCAGGCGGCCGGACTCCACCTGCAAGGTCAGATGCCAGCGCCCGGCATGGCCTTCGACCCAACCGTAGCGATCGCCGTTATTGTCGAAACGGAACGCGCGCGCCGGCTCCAGCGCGAAGCCCAGGCGCTGCTCGATCTCGGCCTTGACCGCACCGAGCCCAAGCGTGTCGATGGTGTACTTCAGCCGCGCATGCTTGCGCTCCTCGCGATCGCCCCGGTCGCGCTGCACGGCGATGACGGTTTCGGCCAGCGCGATGAGTTGCGACGGCCGCACGAAGCCGATCACGTCGGCCAGCCGCGGATAGGTGGCCGGGTCGCCATGGGTGGCGCCCATGCCGCCGCCGATGCCCACGTTGAATCCAAGCAACTCGCCGTGTTCGACAATGGCGATCAGGGCCAGGTCCTGGGCGAACACGTCGATGTCGTTCTGCGGCGGGATCGCCAGCCCGATCTTGAACTTGCGCGGCAGGTAGGTGGCGCCGTACAGCGGTTCGCTTTCGTTGGCGGCTTCCTCGCCCACCAGCTTTTCGCCATCGAGCCAGAACTCGTGGTAGGCGCGCGTCTTCGGCTTGAGGTGCTCGGACAGGCGCACCGCCCACGCGTATGCCGCTTCGTGCGCCGGCGATTCGACCGGGTTGGTGTTGCACACCACGTTGCGGTTGACGTCGCCGCAGGCGGCGATGGTGCTGGCCATGGCCGCGTTGATCGCCGCGATGGCGGGCTTCAGGTCGCGCTTGATGATGCCGTGCCACTGGAAAGTCTGCCGCGTGGTGATGCGCAGTCCGCTGGAGGCGTAGTCGCCGGCGATCCGGTCGAAGGCGAGCCACTGCGCCGGGGTCATCACGCCGCCAGGCAGGCGCGCGCGCACCATGAAGGCATACGCCGGTTCCAGCTTCTGGCGGCGGCGCTCGTCGCGGATGTCGCGATCGTCCTGCATGTAGCTGCCGTGGAACTTCAGCAGCTTGGTGTCGCTCTCGGCGATCGCGCCGGTGACGGCATCGGCCAGCCCCTCGGCGATGGTGCCGCGCAGGAGGCGGCTTTCGATCTTGATCTTTTCCAGGTGGGAAGGCATCGGGATTCAAGCCAGTTCGCGTTCGGGTTGCATGCTTATTTGTTCGTCATTCCCGCGAAGGCGGGAATGACGACGCGGTTCACTCAATAGACATCGCGGGCGTAACGCCCCTGCTGCAGAAGATCGGCCAACCAGGCCCGCGCGCCCTCGGCGGACAACCCGCCGTGGGTGGCGACGATCTCCAGCAGGGCTTCGTGCACGTCCCGGGCCATGTGCGCGGAATCGCCGCAGACATACAGATGCGCGCCTTCGCGCAGCCATGCGTACAGTTCACGACCGTTCTCGCGCAGGCGCTGCTGCACGTAGACCTTGTGCGAGTCCCTCGCAACACCCCGCACATCCCTGGGCGGACTCTCTGAACGAGCCACGCCGTCGCGCGAGAAGGCCAGGTCGAGGCGGCTCAGGCTGCCGCGGCGCAAGGCGTCCTGCCACTCGAGCTGGTAGAGGAAGTCGCGGGCGAAGTGGCGGTTGCCGAAGAACAGCCAGTTGCGGCCGCTGGCGGCAGTCGCCTCGCGCTCCTGCACGAAGGCGCGGAACGGGGCGACGCCGGTACCGGGGCCGATCATGATCACGTCGCGGCTGCCGTCGGCCGGCAGGCGGAAGCGTTCGTTCGGTTCGATGAATACCGGCACTGCCGCGTCATCGCCCGCGCCGGCAAGGAAGCTCGATGCCGCGCCGTAATGCGTGCTGCCATGCGCAGCGTATTCCACCACCGCCACGGTCAGGTGCACCTCGTCCGGCCCCACGGCTTTCGGGCTGGACGCAATCGAATACAGCCGTGGCGTCAGCGGGCGCAGTGCGGCGACCAGTTCGGCGGCGTCCCACGCGGCGGGAAACTCGCGCAGGAGATCGATCGGCTGGTGGCTTTCCAGCAAGGCGGCGAACTCGGCGCGCTGCTCCGGAGCCAGCAGGCGCTGCAGACCTGCATGCCTCGTGGCTGCGGCCTGCGCCGCGACCAACGGACGGGTCAGTCGGGTGATTTCGCGCTCCTCGGCCAGCCAGCGCGCCAGCGGCAGGTGCTTGCCGCCATGTTCGACTTCCGCAGCGCCATCCAGCCGCAACGTCGTCAGCCACTGCTCGACCAGCGCCGGCGGGTTGCGCGGCCACACGCCGACCGCATCACCGGCTTCGTAACGCAGGCCCGAACCTTCCAGCGACAGTTCGACATGCCGCACGTCGCGCCCACTGTCGCGCGAGACGATGCGCTGGTTCTCCAGCACGGCGGCGGCGAACGGTTGCTCGCGCGAGTATGTCGCCACCGTGCGCACCGCGTGCAGTGCCGCGCCCTGACGCGGAGCCGTCGCGGGCACGTCGAGCGTCTCGCGGGCTGCGGCGAGGGCGCGTTCGGACCAGCCTGCCGCCGCCGCCTCGAAATCCACGTCGGCCTCGCCCAGCTCGGCAAAGCGCTGTCCACCCAGCTCGGCCAGCCGCGCATCCAGCGCCTGGCTGACCGCGCAGTACTTCGGGTAACTCGAATCGCCCAGGCCCAGCACGGCGAACTTCAGTTGCGGCAACTTCGGTGCGCGCTTGCCGGCGATGAACTCGACGAAACCCACCGCATCGTCCGGCGGATCGCCGTCACCCTGGCTGCTGATCACCACGCTCAGGAAGCGCTCCTGCGCCAGCTCGCGCAGCGGGTAGGCGCCGGCGCGCAGCAAGCGCACCGGCAGGCCGGCGGCCTCGGCGCGGTTCGCCAGTTGCTCGGCCACACGGCGGGAGTTGCCGGTCTGGCTGCCATAGACGATGGTCAACCGCCGGCCCGCGTCCGCCGGTTGCTCGCCCATGCCCGGCAAGCTGGCCGCAACCACGCCGCCAGCGGCGGCCGCGGCGCTGTACGCCGCGATCCAGTACAGGTCGGCCGGTGCCAGGCCGTGGGTCAAGCGGGCCAGCAGCGCCAGCCGCTCCGGATCGAGCGTAGGTGCAGGCGGCAGCGATTTCAGCGCAGCGTTCACGGTCATTCCTTCTGGACGTCTTTACGTCCATATGACAATGGTAGGTTTCGGTTCGAACTCGGGGAAAGCATCTGTCGGCATGTCGTTATGTCCGCTGCTCATTTCCTGCGCGCGGCCGGGCGCGCCGTATACTGTGCATCCACCCGATGTGGTTGCCGACGCGCTTGAGCGAACTGCTTGCATTCATGGTCGTGGGCGCCCTCGCCCAGCTGGTCGACGGCGCGCTGGGCATGGCCTTCGGGGTCACCGCGTCCGGCCTGCTGCTGGCGCTGGGCGTGCCGCCGGTGGCCGCCAGCGCCAGCGTGCATTACGCGGAGGCCTTCACCTGCGGTGCTTCCGGCCTCAGCCACCTGCTGGCCGGCAACGTGCGCCGCGCGCTGTTCCTGGCACTGGTGATCCCCGGCGTGTTGGGGGCGCTGATCGGCGTGTGGATCGCCGTGCACGTACCGCCTTCCTGGCTGCGCGCCTTGCTGGCGCCCTACCTGCTGGGCATGGGCGGCTTCCTGCTGCTGCGCTGCCGACGAGCGGCCGGCGCACGCATGGACGTCCCGCGCGGCACCGGCATCACCGGCGGCATTGCCGGCCTGGTCGACGCCATCGGCGGCGGCGGCTGGAGCGCGATCACCGTCACCACGCTGCTGGCGCGCGGCCTGCAGCCGCGAGCGGTGATCGGCAGCGTGCACCTGGCCAAGTGCGTGGTCAGCGTGGCCGCCAGCTTCAGTTTCCTGCTCACCATCGGCGTCAGCCATGCGGCCGCGGTGGTCGGGCTGATCATCGGCGGCGCCCTGGCCGCGCCGTTCGGCGCCGTGTTCGTGCGACGCGTGCCGGCGCGCGTCGCCACCGCGCTGGCCGGGTTGGCAGTGCTGGCGCTGGGCCTCAACAACACCGTGCGCCTGTTCACCTGAGCCGGCCACTACAATGGCCGGATGAACGCCACCCCGACTTTTCCGATCGAAGTGCGCGGCAGCGCCACGCGCCCGCTGGGCATGAGCCCGGCCCGTTTCCTGCGCGACTACTGGCAGAAGCGCCCGCTGCTGATCCGCAACGCCTTCCCCGGCTTCCGCCCGCCGCTGCAACCGGACGATCTCGCCGGCCTGGCCTGCGAGCCCACCGCGCTGGCGCGGCTGATCGTGCACGACGAGGTGCGCGACCGCTGGCGGGTCAAGTCGAGCCCGCTGGAGGAGGCCGATTTCGCCGCCACGCCACCACGCAACTGGACCTTGCTGGTGCAGGACGTGGACAAGTGGGACGCCGACGTGGCCGGCCTGCTGCAACACTTCCGGTTCCTGCCGAGCTGGCGCATGGACGACGTGATGGTGTCCTACGCCGAACCCGGCGGCGGCGTCGGCGCGCACATCGATCAGTATGACGTGTTCCTGCTGCAGGGCCTGGGCCAGCGCCACTGGGCGATCAGCGACGATCCGCTGGCACCGAAGGCGTTCCGGCCCGACATCGAGCTCAAGCAACTGGTGCAGTTCGAGCCGACCCACGAATGGCTGCTCGACCCGGGTGACATGCTCTACCTGCCGCCGGGCGTGCCGCACGACGGCGTCGCCTTCGGCGGCCCGTGCATGACGTTCTCCGTCGGCATGCGCGCACCCTCGCAGGCCGAACTGACCGGCGACCTGGCCGACTACATCGCCGAGCAGCTGCCTGACGAGTTGCGTTACGCCGATCCCGACCTGGCCCCGGCCCGGCATGCCGGCGAGATCGACCGCGCCGCGCTGGAGCGGCTCAAGGCGGCCCTGCCATTTGCCGCCGCCCTGCGCGAGGACCTGCTGCGTGACTGGTTCGGCCGCTTCATCACCCGCTACCGCAACGCTCAGGTGCCGGTGGCGCCGGAGCATCCACTGAGCGAGGAGCGGTTCGGCGCGCGCCTCGCCGCCGGTGCCCGGCTGCTGCGCCACCCCTGGGCGCGCATGGCCTGGGCGGGCGGCAAGACCGGTGGCGTGCTGTACGTGTGTGGCCAGGCCTATGGCGCCTCGGTGGAACTGGCGCAACGGCTGTGTGCCGAACGCGAACTGGCCTTCGACCGCACGCCTGTCGCCGCCGACCGCGAACTCCTGCTCGCCCTGGTCAACGACGGCCACCTGCTGCTGCGCCCGGCGCGCCGCCGCCGATGAAGCTGCAGCACTTCCACGTCGAGATCGCCGACTGGTCACGCGAGGACCAACGCGCCGCCCTGCTCGACCTGCGCGCCACGGTGTTCATCCACGAACAGGGCGTGAGCGAGCAGCGCGAGCGCGACGGGCTGGACGTCGACTGCTGGCACGTGCTGGCCCGCGACGATGCCGGCCACCCGATCGGCTGCGGTCGGCTCACGCCGCAACACAAGATCGGCCGCATGGCGGTATTGCCGGACTGGCGCGGCCAGGGCGTGGGCGCGGCGCTGCTGCGCGAGCTGCTGGGCCTGGCGCGCGCGCAGGGCTGGCCCGAGGTGGCACTGGACGCCCAGGTCAGCGCGATCGGCTTCTACACCCGCGCCGGTTTCGTGGCATATGGGGACGAATTCGAGGACGCGGGGCTGGCACACCGCGCCATGCGGCTGGTGTTCGAGCGGGACGCGACGGTCGAGCATCCGCCTGGTCGCGATCCCGGACGGCTGGCGACCGGCACGGCGGCGGAATGCGTGCAGGCGCGGCTGCAACTGCTGCGTGATGCGCGTCATCAGCTGGCCGTGCGCCTGCCCGCGCTCACTGCCGACACCTTCGCCGATGCGGAACAACTGGCCGAGTTGCGACGCATCGCCACCTCCGGCCGCAGTGCGCTGATCCGCGTGCTGCTGCACGAGCCGCAGGCCGCGCTGCAGGCCGACCATCCACTGATCGGCCTGGCCCAGCGCCTGTCCAGCGCGTTCCAGATCCGCGTGCCGGTGGACGACGTCGACCTGGCCTGGCCTTCGGCCTGCCTGCTCAACGACGTCGGCGGTTACCTGTTCCTGCCCGCGGCGGAGCGTCCACCTGGACGCGCGGCGCGCGACGACCGCGCCGGCGCCGCGCCGCTGCAACAGCAATTCGACGAGGTGTGGGAGCGCTCCGAGCGCGCCACGGCGCTGCAGCGGCTGGATATCTGAGCGAGACGGCCGCGCGGACTGAACCGCAGCTGGCTCGTGGCCATCCGCGTCCGCGACGATGCACAACGCGACCAGGCCACACCCCTTGCGCGTTTGCGGCCGTGCATCGTGGCCGCGGAGCCGCGCCGCAGGCCGTCTGCGACCATTTCACGGGTTGCCGTGCCGTGGCGGGCGAAGGGTATAATCATGCAGATTGATACCAGTCATCCGCACGAGCCACCGGTCGGACTTGAAAACCGGTCGCAAGCCGCGACGTTCAGCTCACATGGATGGCTGCAAGCCTCTTTTTCTGCCGGTGGTGACGTGAGTACAAACCTGATCCGCGAGTTCTACGAATCCTCCCAACTCGCTGGCGGCAACGCCGATTACGTGGAATCGCTGTACGACGCATGGCTGGCCGACCCCACGGCCGTCCCCGCCGAATGGGCAGGTTATTTCGAGACGTTCAAGGGTCGCGAATCGGGCGATGTCCCGCATGGCGCCGCCATTGCGCGGATCGAGGCGGCGCAGAAACAGAGCCGCAACGGCGCCGCCGCCGTACCGATGAGCGACGAGTACGCGCGCAAGCAGGCCGGCGTGCTGCGCCTGCTCACCGCCTACCGCTCGCGCGGCCACCTTGCCGCCGACCTCGACCCGCTGGGCCTGGCCGACAAGATGCCGGCCCCCGATCTCGGCCTGGCCTTCCACGGCTTGTCCGACGCCGACCTGGATACCGAATTCGACACCGGCAACTACGCTGGCGGCGGCCAGCGGCTGAAACTGCGTGACCTGCTCGATCGGTTGAAGAAGACCTACGCCAGCTCGATCGGCGCGGAGTTCATGCACATCAGCAACCACGAGCAGCGCAACTGGATCTACAGCCGGCTCGAACAATCCGCCGGCCAGAGCGGCCTGGACAAGGCCGGCAAGCAGCGCGTGCTCGACGGCCTCACCGCCGCCGAGGGCTTGGAGCGCTACCTGCACACCAAGTACGTCGGCCAGAAGCGCTTCTCGCTGGAAGGCGGCGACAGCCTGATCCCGATGCTCGACGACGTGGTGCGCGCGGCCGGCGACAACGGCATCAAGGAGCTGGTGATCGGCATGGCCCACCGCGGCCGCCTCAACGTGCTGGTCAACATCCTGGGCAAGCCGCCGAAGACCCTGTTCGACGAGTTCGAGGGCCGTTTCGACCATCCCGACGACCCGGCCCACTCCGGCGACGTGAAGTACCACATGGGCTTCTCCGCCGACGTCAAGACGCCCAAGGGCGGCGTGCACGTGGCGCTGGCGTTCAACCCCTCGCATCTGGAAATCGTCAACCCGGTGGTGACCGGCTCGGTGCACGCGCGCCAGACCCGCCGCCGCGATACCGCGCACACGCAGTCGATGGCCGTGCTGATCCACGGCGACGCCGCGTTCGCCGGCCAGGGCGTGAACATGGAACTGTTCAACATGTCGCAGGCACGCGGCTTCAAGATCGGCGGCAGCCTGCACATCGTGGTCAACAACCAGGTCGGCTTCACCACCTCCAATCCGGAGGACGCGCGTTCCACCATGTACTGCACCGACCTGGCCAAGATGGTCAACGCGCCGGTGCTGCACGTGAACGGCGACGACCCGGAAGCGGTGATCCTGGTGACCCGGCTGGCCTACGACTTCCGCAAGCGGTTCCGCCGCGACGCGGTGATCGACCTGGTCTGCTACCGCCGCCACGGCCACAACGAGGCCGACGAGCCGGCCGCCACGCAACCGGTGATGTACCAGATCATCCGCAAGCGTCCGACCGCGCGCGACCTTTACCAGCAGCAACTGGTGAAGGCCGGCGTACTGGCCGAGGGCGAGGCGGCGAAGCAGTTCGACGCCTACCGCGAGCGCCTGGAAGCCGGCGCACCGATGACCGACCTGGACCCCAGCCCCGTCCGCGACGGCCACGTCGACTGGGCGCGCTTCATCGGCGGCAAGCTGTCGCTGCCCACCGACACCACGGTGCCCATGCGCAAGCTGCAGGAACTGGCCGGCAATATCCTCACCCTGCCCGCCGACCTCACCCTGCAGGGCCGCGTGGCCAAGATCTACGAAGACCGCCGCAAGATGGCCGCCGGCGAACAGCCCGCCGACTGGGGCTTCGCCGAGAACCTGGCCTACGCGACCCTGGTCGACGGCGGTTTCGACATGCGTCTGGTCGGCCAGGATTCCGGCCGCGGCACGTTCTTCCACCGCCATGCGGTGCTGCACGACCAGAAGGACGGCCACACCTACATGCCGCTGGCCGCAGTGCGCGCCACCGCCGATGTCGAGGTGATCGACTCGCTGCTCAGCGAAGAGGCGGTGATGGCGTTCGAGTACGGCCACTCCACCACCGACCCGGACACCCTCAACATCTGGGAAGCCCAGTTCGGCGACTTCGCCAACGGCGCGCAGGTGGTGATCGACCAGTTCATCAGCTCGGGCGAATCGAAGTGGAACCGGTTGTGCGGCCTGGTGCTGCTGCTGCCGCACGGCTACGAAGGCCAGGGGCCGGAGCACTCCTCCGCCCGGCTGGAGCGTTTCCTGCAGCTGTGCGCGATGGACAACATGCAGGTCTGCGTGCCGACCACGCCCGCGCAGGATTTCCACATGATCCGCCGGCAGATGCTGCGCGCCGCGCGCAAGCCGCTGATCGTGATGACGCCCAAATCGCTGCTGCGCCACAAGCTGGCGGTGTCGAGCCTGGACGAGCTGGCCAACGGCAGCTTCCAGCTGGTGATCGGCGAGCATCGAAAGCTGACCGCGAAGAAGGTCAAGCGCGTGGTGCTGTGCTCGGGCAAGGTCTACTACGACCTGCTGGAGGAAGCCGAGAAGCGCGCCCTGACCGACGTGGCGATCGTGCGCGTCGAGCAGTTGTACCCGTTCCCCCGCGTGGAGGTCAGCGCCGAGCTGGACAAGTATCCGTCGGCGAAGGAAGTGATCTGGTGCCAGGAGGAGCCCATGAACCAGGGCGCCTGGTTCCAGATCCGCCATCACCTGCAAGCCTGCACGGGCAGCAAGCACAGCCTGTCGTACGCCGGTCGCGCGCGCTCGCCGGCGCCGGCCGCCGGCCACCACAACACGCACGTCGCCGAACAGGCGGCGCTGGTCGAACAGGCCCTGGTCGAGCCGGTCGGTACCGACCACGCCGCCGAGTAATCCGTTTCGAACGGGGCGGTCGCGATTGGCCGCCCCTGCTTCTTGTGTCCATCGACAGTCGCACAAACCCAAGAGCCTCTTATGTCCATCGAACTGAAAGTCCCCGTGCTGCCCGAGTCCGTCTCCGACGCCACCATCGCCAGCTGGCACAAGAAGGCCGGTGACGCGGTGAAGCGCGACGAGAACCTGGTGGATCTGGAAACCGACAAGGTGGTGCTGGAAGTGCCCGCGCCGGTTGACGGCGTGTTGAAGGAGATCAGGCACGAGGTCGGCGACACGGTGAACAGCGAGCAGGTCATCGCGATCATCGAGGAAGGCGCCACGGCGGCTGCGCCGGCTCCGGCCGCCGCCGCTCCGGCGCCCGCGGCCGCGGCGCCCGCCCCCGCCGCGTCGAAGGCCGCCGCCGAGCTTTCGCCCGCCGCGCAGCGCGTGGCCACCGAGAGCAAGGTCGACACCTCCGCCATCGCCGGCACCGGCCGCGACGGTCGCATCATCAAGGAAGACGTGGTCAACGCCGGTTCGCGCCCTGCCGCAGCTCCCGCCGCCGCGCCGGCCGCGAAACCGACCCCGGGCGTCCGCCCGGAAGAGCGCGTGCCGATGACCCGCATGCGCGCGCGCATCGCCGAGCGCCTGATGCAGTCGAAGAACTCGATCGCCATGCTGACCTCGTTCAACGAGGTGAACCTGGCCGAAGTGGTGAAGATGCGCAAAGCCCTCGGCGACGCGTTCCAGAAGGAACACGGCATCAAGCTCGGCTTCATGAGCTTCTTCGTCAAGGCGGCAGCCGAGGCGCTGAAGCGCTATCCGTTCGTCAACGCGTCGGTCGACGGCAACGACGTGATCTACCACGGCTACCAGGACATCTCGATCGCCGTGTCCACCGACAAGGGCCTGGTCACGCCGGTGCTGCGCGACGTGCAGGACATGAGCTTCGCCGACGTCGAGAAGGGCATCGCCGACTACGCCGTCAAGGCGCGCGCGAACAAGCTGTCGCTGGACGACCTGCAGGGCGGCACCTTTACCATCACCAACGGCGGCACCTTCGGCTCGCTGCTGTCGACGCCGATCGTGAACCCGCCGCAGAGCGCGATCCTCGGCATGCATACGATCAAGGAGCGCCCGATCGTCGAGAACGGCCAGATCATCGCCGCGCCGATGATGTACATCGCGCTCAGCTACGACCACCGCATCATCGACGGCAAGGACGCGGTGCTGTTCCTGGTCGACATCAAGAACCAGCTGGAGAATCCGCAGCGGATGCTGTTGGGTCTGTGATCGCTTGAGCCCCTCTCCCGCCGGGAGAGGGGTTGGGGCGAGGGTTCGGTGATACCGCAACGCCTCGCTCCGCCCGCACCCTCATCCGGCGCTTCGCGCCACCTTCTCCCGGCGGGAGAAGGAAAGAGCAAAGAGGAAAATCATGAGCGACAAATTCGATGTCATCGTCATCGGTGCGGGCCCGGCCGGTTACCACGCCGCGATCCGCGCCGCGCAGCTGGGCCTGAAGACCGCCGTGGTCGATGCCTTTGTCGGCAAGGATGGCAAGCAGGCACTCGGCGGCACCTGCCTCAACGTGGGCTGTATCCCGTCGAAGGCGCTGCTCGACTCCTCCAAGCAGTTCTACAACCTCGCGCACAATCTTCCCGTGCACGGAATCACCGTCGAGAATGCCAAGGTCGACCTCAAGACCTTCATCGGCCGCAAGGAAAAGATCGTCAAGCAGTTCACCGGCGGCGTGGCGCAACTGTTCAAGGCCAACAAGATCACCAGCTTCTTCGGCACCGGCAAGCTGCTGAAGGGCAACCAGGTCGAGGTCACCGGCAACGACGGCGCCAGGCAGACCATCGCTGCCACCAACGTGATCCTGGCTTCCGGTTCGGTGCCGATCGAGTTGCCGTTCGCGAAGTTCGACGGCAAGAACATCATCGACAACGCCGGCGCGCTGGAACTCGATGCCGTGCCGAAGCGCCTGGGCGTGATCGGCGCCGGCGTGATCGGACTGGAGCTGGGCAGCGTGTGGCGCCGCCTGGGCGCGGAAGTCACCGTGATCGAGGCGCTGCCGGAATTCCTCGCCGTCGCCGACGCGGACGTCGCCAAGGTCGCCGCCAGGGAATTCGCCAAACAGGGCCTGGACATCAAGCTCAACGCCAAGCTCAACAAGGCTGAGGTGAAGAAGGACGGCGTGCACCTGGTCTACACCGACAAG
Organism: Rhodanobacter sp. UC4452_H20; assembly: GCF_052978205.1. The sequence goes on from NZ_CM129662.1 coordinate 1,162,848, forward strand.
GACGGCGAGCAGAAGCTCGTCGTCGACAAGCTGCTGGTCGCCGTGGGCCGCCGCGCCTATACCGCCGGCCTGCTGGCCGACGACACCGGCGTGAAGCTGGACGAGCGCGGCCGCATCGTGGTCGACGAGCATTGCCACACCGGCGTGGACGGCGTGTGGGCGGTCGGCGACGCGGTGCGCGGCCCGATGCTCGCGCACAAGGGTTTCGAGGAAGGCATGGCGGTCGCCGAGTGGATCGCCGGCAAGGCCGGCCACGTCAGCTACGACACGATCCCGTGGGTGATCTACACCGAGCCGGAGATCGCCTGGGCCGGCAAGACCGAGAAGCAGCTCAAGGACGAGGGCGTGCCGTACAAGGTCGGCACTTTCCCGTTCGCCGCGATCGGCCGTGCCGTCGCGATGAACGAGGCGGTCGGCCAGGTGAAGATGATTGCGCACGCCGAAACCGACCGCATCCTGGGCGTGCACATGGTGGGTCCGGGTGTCTCCGAGCTGATCGCCGAGTGCGTGGTGGCGATGGAGTTCAAGGGGTCCTCCGAGGACCTCGCCCGCATCGTCCACGCCCATCCGACCCTGTCCGAAGCCGTGCACGAAGCCGCCTTGTCGGTCGACAAACGCGCCATCCACAAGGGCAACTGAAGCCCGCGCAGAGCCAACGCGGCCCGCTCGTGGCGACATGGGCGGGTCGCTCTTTTTCAGAAATGAGTGGAGAGAAGTGAGAAACGAGAGAGAGCATGCAAGCGCACACTCTTTTCTCACTCCTCTCCACTCTCCACCCAGGTAAGCCCATGCCCCAACCCACCGCCATCTGCGTCTACTGCGGCTCCAACAGCGGCAGGCACCCCGAGTACGCCGAACAGGCGCGCGCCTTCGGCAGCGAGATGGCACGACGCGGCATCGCGCTGGTCTATGGCGGCGGCAAGGTCGGCCTGATGGGCGTGGTGGCCGACGCCGTGCTCGCCGGCGGCGGCAAGGTGATCGGCGTGATCCCGCGCCAGCTCGTGGAACTGGAAGTGGCGCACCCGGGCCTGAGCGAGCTGGTGGTGGTCGAGACCATGCACCAGCGCAAGACGCGCATGTACGAGCTGTCCGACGCCTTCGTCGCCCTGCCCGGCGGCTTCGGCACGATGGACGAGATGTTCGAGATGCTGACCTGGGCCCAGCTCGGCCTGCACCGCTACCCCTGCGCCTTCCTCGACGTGCGCGGCTACTACCGCGACCTGCGCACGCTGATGGAGCACATGGTCGACGAATCCTTCGTGAAGGCGGCGCAGCGCGACAGCATCTGGTTCGGCGACGACATCGCCGCATTGTTCGACTGGATGCGGGACTACGAAGGCAGCTACACGCCCAAGTGGATTTCCTCCCGCAGCGTCGACGCCTGATTCCGCAGGAGGTCGAAATGACCCGTTTCCGCGCGTTCCGCATCCACAACGACGACGCCGGCTACCGCGCCGGCATCGAGACCATGGACACCGGTGCGCTGTCGCCCGGCGAGGTGCTGGTCAAGGTCGCGTATTCCTCGGTCAACTACAAGGACGCGCTGGCCGGCACCGGCAAGGGCCGCATCCTGCGCACCTATCCGCTCAACGGCGGCATCGACGTGGCCGGCCATGTGGTCGCCTCGACCGATCCGGCGTTCAGGGAAGGCGACGCGGTGCTGTGCACCGGCAGCGGCCTGTCCGAGACGCGCGACGGCGGCTATGGCGAATACGCACGTCTCGACGCGCGCTGGACGATCCCGCTGCCGGCGTCCTTGAGCCTGCGCGAGAGCATGATCCTCGGCACCGCCGGCTTCACCGCCGCACTGGCCCTGCTGCGCATGCAGGACAACCGGCAAACACCGGCGCTCGGCCCGATCGCGGTAACCGGCGCCAGCGGTGGCGTCGGCATGCTGGCAATCGACATCTTCAGCCGCGCCGGTTACGAAGTGCATGCGATCAGCGGCAAGCCGGACCACTTCGACTTCCTGCGCAGCCTCGGCGCCACGGACTGCATCGATCGCCACCAGCTCGCCTTCAGCGGCAAGCCGATGGACTCGGCCCGCTTCGGCGGCGCGCTGGACAACGTCGGCGGCCGCATGCTCGCCGGCCTGCTGCCGCTCATCGCGCCCTACGGCAACGTGGCAATCTGCGGCAACGCCGGCGGCATCGCGTTCGACAGCACGGTGATGCCCTTCATCATCCGCGGCCTGAGCCTGTTGGGCGTGGCTTCGGCCGGCACCGCGCGGGACATTCGCGACGACATCTGGCGGCGCCTGGCCAGTGAGTGGAAGCCGCGGCACCTGGAGCGCATCGGCACGCGCGACATCGCACTGGAAGAGTTGCCGCAGGTGTTCGAGCGCATGCTTGCCGGTGATTCCTTCGGGCGCACGCTCGTGCACATCGACCATCCGGTTTGACAGCGACGTGCTTGGAAGTACCATCGTCACGCCTTAGAATCATCGAAACCCGCAGGGAACCCCCAACCCATGGCACGCATCCTGATCGTCGACGACTCCCCCTCCCAGTTGCTGGGCATCAAGCGGATCGTCGAGAAACTCGGGCATGAGACGCTGTCGGCCGAAGACGGCGCCGCCGGCGTCGAGGTGGCCAAGGCGGAGCTGCCCGACCTGATCCTGATGGACGTGGTCATGCCCAACCTCAACGGCTTCCAGGCCACCCGCACGATCAGCAAGAACGCCGACACCGCGCACATCCCGATCATCCTGGTCACCACCAAGGACCAGGAAACCGACAAGGTGTGGGGCATGCGCCAGGGCGCCAAGGCCTACGTGACCAAGCCCATCAAGGAAGAGGAACTGGTCAAGGCGCTGGACGAATTCCTGCCCCACTGACCCGTCTCCCATTTGCACGAAAAACGGCGCCCGCGGGCGCCGTTTTTCGTGAAGCGGCCGGCCGGCGGTCGGTCAGCCGGCGCGGTAATCCTGATACGACTTTTCCTCGACCAGCTGCGAACCGAGCTTGAGGTTGATCGCGCGTTTGAACGCGGCGCGCTCGTCGTTGCGGAAATACACCGAGCGGGCCAGCTCGATGAAGTCCCGGTCGAACTCCTGCGCGCGTTCCTTCAACCGGATCTTGTCCTCGATATCCCACAGCAGCTCGTTCACCGCGAGCAGACTGGCGCGCTCCTCGCCGATGTCGATCCGCGACGCCGCGTCGTTGGCCCAGATCGCGTTGAGCAAGTCCAGCTCGTTGCGCACGTTGGCCAGCTTGGCCTCGTCGGTCATCCGTCGCGACTTGATTTCGAGGATGGTGATCTTGTCGATCAGTTCGCCGTGGGAAACGGGGGTCTGGATCAGGCTCATGCTCGGCTCCGTGGAAGTGTGTTTCAAACCGTGGCGCGGAAGGCGCCCTGCTGCACCAGCGCGCAGGCCGCGGCCACGTCGCCGTCCAGCGCGCGATCGCGATGCATGAAGGCAATGCGCTGACGCAGGATCGCGTGTGCCTGACGCACCCGTGCGCCCGCGTGGAAATCGCCGGCGCCGGTCAGGGCATCGGCGAGCTGCTGCACCTCGGCGACGAACTGCTCGTAGTGCGGCTGGCCCTCGCGCGGCGCATTGGCCACCTTGGCCGCCAATGCCTGCCAGCCGCCGCGGCGGGCCAGCCGGCGCGCGGCGTTGAGCATTTCCTGGCGGTAGTCGAGCGCCTGCGCCGCGGTGTACAGCTCCAGCGCCAGCGCGTGGCTCAGATCCTCCACCATGTCCAGCACGTGGCGGGCTTCGTTCGCCCCCATCGAAACGTGATCCTCGGCGTTCGCGCTGGTCGGCACCGAATACACGCTGGCCGGATGCGCGCGCGTGGCGAGGTCGTTGACCAGGGCCGCGGCGGTGTACTGCACGATCATGAAGCCGGAGTCGGTGCCGTCCTCGTTTCCGGTGAGGAAGGCCGGCAGGCCGTCGTTGTTGGCCGGGTCGACCAGCTTGTTGAGGCGGCGCTCGGAAATCGACGCCAGCACCGGGATCGCCGCCTTCACGTAACTCATCGCCAGCGCCAGCGGCATGCCGTGGAAGTGGCCGGCAGAGATCACCTGCTCCTCGATGAACTGCGCGTCCGCGTTGTCCGGGAAGATCAGCGGGTTGTCGGTGACCGAGTTGAGCTCGATGTCGAACACGCGGCAAGCCTGTGCCCAGGCATCGCGTACCGCACCGTGCACTTGCGGCATGCAGCGCAGGCTGTAGGCATCCTGCGGCTGGTGCTTCTTGCCGCCCTTGAACGGCAGGAAGCGCTGGTAGAACGCCTCGCGGCCGTGGCGCTGGTTGGCAGGCACCCAGTCCCAGCCGATGTCGAAACTCAGCGCCTGGTCGTCCGGCTCGCTCCAGGCATCGGCGCTCCACGGCTTGAAGCGCGGCACCAGGTGATACGGAATGTCCAGCAAGGTGGAACCGTCCAGCAATTCGCGCACGTGCGCCGCAGTCTCGACTTGCCCGGGATGAGGACGCAGCGCATGCACCTCCGGTCGCAAGGCGCCACTGCGGCCGGCAAAGGCGTCCAGTGTCATCGCCGCGGCGAGATCGGCGACGTCCAGCAGATCGCCCAGCACGTCCAGCGCCAGCGCGCCGGTGGCGAGCATCTGCGCGGTGCCGTTGTTGAGCGCCAGCCCTTCCTTGAACGACAACCGGATCGGCTTGAGGCCGGCACGCTCCAGCGCCTGCGCGCCCGGCATGCGCTCGCCTTCGTAGAATGCCTCGCCGCCGCCGAGCAGCACGATCGCCAGATGCGACAGCGGTGCCAGGTCGCCGCTGGCGCCGACCGAGCCCTTCTCCGGCACCACCGGCACCACGCCGGCATTGAGCATCGCGGCGAGCGCTTCCAGCGTGCTCACGCGGATGCCCGAGTGGCCGCGCATCAAGGTGTTGATGCGGATCACCAGCATCGCGCGCACCACCTCCGCCGCAAACGGTTTGCCGACGCAGACGGCATGCGTGATGATCAGGTTGTGCTGCAACTCCTCCATCAGCGTGCCTTCGGCGGGCTGATGCCCCGGCAGCTCGTCGCGCACGCGATGCGCGCCCAGCAGCTTGTCGGCGTTGCTGCCGAAGCCGGTGGTGACGCCGTAGGTCGGCTCGCCGCAGCTGACTTTCTCGGCGAGGAAATCGGCGGCGCGCTGCACGCGCTTGAGCTGCGCCTGATCCAGCGCCACCGATGCGCCCTGCCGCGCCACCGCCACCAGTTGCGTGCGCGTCAGGCTGCTGCCATCGAGAAGAATCGTTTCACTCACCGCAGTCATGCTCCACGTTGTTGCCGTCATTCCCGCCAACACGGGAATGACGGCGTCAAAGGCAATAGCGCCCTCACCCCATTGCCGCAGCCTGCTCCAGCTCCACCCGCAGCGTCTTGACCAGTTCGCCGCGCGCCACCTCGAACTGGTCCTCGCGGCGCAGGTCCTTCACCGTCACCACGCCGCGGGCGAGCTCGTCCTCGCCCAGCACCACCACGAAGCGGATGCCGGCGCGGTCGGCGTACTTGAACTGCTTGCCCAGCTTGCCGCCTTCCAGCACCACCTCGGTGGCGATGCCGGCGCCGCGCAGCTCGCCGGCCAGCGCGAGATAGGCCGGCAGCTGCGCCTCGTCCATCTGGGTCACCAGCACGTCGACGGTGCTCTTCGCCGTGTCGATCAGGCCGGCGTCGCGCAGCTGCCAGTAGAGCCGGGTCAGGCCGATCGAGATGCCGACGCCGGGCAGGTGCGACTTGGTGTACTGGCCGGCCAGGTTCTCGTAGCGGCCGCCGGAGCAGATCGAGCCGATCTGCGGGTGGTCGTTCAGCGTGGTCTCGTAGACCGTGCCGGTGTAGTAGTCGAGGCCGCGGGCGATCGACAGGTTCAGCGCGTAATGTGTTTCCGGCACGCCGAACGCGTGGATCAGACCGAGCACTTCCTTCAGCTCGTTGCGGCCCTGCTCCATCGCTTCCGGGCCGGCGCCCAGCGCATCGAGCTTGTCGAACGCGTCCTGCAGCGAGGTCGAGCGCACCTGCACGAAGGCGAGGATGCTGGTGGCAACCTCGGTGCTCAAGCCGAACGCTTCGCCGGTCAGCGTGTCGCGCACGTAGTCGGCGCCGCGCTTGTCCAGCTTGTCCACCTCGCGCAGCACCAGCATCTGCTGCTCGCCGTCGACGATGCCCAGGCTCTCGAAGTAGCCGCGCATCAGCTTGCGGTTGTTGAGCTGGATGGTGAACGGGCCGATCGCCAGTTCGCGGAACACGCTGTAGATCACCGCCGGGATCTCGGCGTCGTAGCGCACCGACAATGAGTCCTTGCCGATCACGTCGATGTCGCACTGGTAGAACTCGCGGAAGCGCCCGCGCTGCGCGCGTTCGCCGCGGTACACCTTCTGCATCTGGTAGCGGCGGAACGGGAAGCTGAGGTCGCGCTCGTGCTCGGCCACGTAACGCGCCAGCGGCACGGTGAGGTCGAAGCGCAGCGCCAGTTCGGGCATGCCCTCATCGGCCTTGCCCAGCGCCCCGGTGGACTGCACGAAGTACACCTGCCGCTCGGTCTCCCCGCCGCTCTTGGTCAGCAGCACGTCGGAGTATTCGATCACCGGCGTCTCGATGGCGAGAAAGCCGAAACGCTCGTAATTGCGACGGATCACGTCGAGCATGCGCTGGAACGCGATCTGGTCGAGCGGCAACAGCTCGAGCACGCCGGGCATGGTGCGGGCCGGGGTAAGCGCCATGGAATCCTCTGCTGACGATGGGACGGGTCGCCGTGCGAGCGACAGCGACGGCAGCCGTCAAGATTAGCAGAACGAGGCGATTTCCCCCGCGTGCACGCGGGGGCCGCGACGCAGCCGGGGCCGCCTTCCCGCCGCAACCAACACTTGGCGAACCGCCTCGCACGCTGCTAAGATGCGCCGCTCACGTGGGGCGGTAGCTCAGCTGGGAGAGCGTCGCGTTCGCAATGCGAAGGTCGTGGGTTCGATCCCCATCCGCTCCACCACGTCATGCAAGAGGCCGGATCGTCCGCAAGCGAGGGCGCCGGCCTTTTTCCTGTCCGGCCCGCACAGGCGTACCATCGGCCCCGACCAGCTCCGCGTCGGGGCGGTGCGCGCAAAAGCATGACGGGGACCGGATCATCCTTTGCCGAAGGTTCGACGGACGCCCTGTTCGCCGAGGTCTACGCGCGCCTCAAGGCGATGGCCGCCCGGCAACTGAATCGACGCCAGGGGGCCACGCTGGACACCACCGAGCTGGTGCACGAGCTGTACCTGCGCATCGGCCAGAACGAGGCACTGCACTTCGAACACCCGGCGCAGTTCTTCAGTTACGCCGCGCGTGCCATGCGCCACCTGCTGACCAACCGCGCCCGTGACCGGCTGCGCCTGCGCGCCGGCGGTCAATGGATGAAGGTCACCCTGGACGAGGACGATGTCCGGCTCGCGCTGGATACGGCCGCCCAGGCGCTGACGCTGGATGCCGCGCTGAACGCGCTGGAACAGACCGATGCGCGCGCCGCCCGAGTGGTGGAGCTGCACTATTTCGCCGGGCTGGGCCTGCAGCAGATCGCCGACACCCTCGGCCTGGCGCGGCGCACGATCGACCGCGACTGGCGCTTCGCCCGCGCCTTCCTCAAGGCGCACATGGACTGAGCCGGTCACGTCGCAATCGGGCGCGCAGCGGGGTTAAACGCAGGCAGGTCATTCGGCAAGGGCGCTCCACGTGGACTCCACACCGACATTGCGCGAGTTGTTCGAAACAGCGCTGCAGTTGAGCGGCGCCGCGCGCATGGACTGGCTGGCCGCGCACTGCCTCGACCCGCAACAGCGTGAAGAGATCGAACGCATGCTCAGCGCCGACACCGCCGACGACGACTGGCTGCCCGGCGACGCCGTCGACGCGGCGCGCGTGATCGGCGAGGCCGGTGTCGCCGCGGCGATGCCGCCGGGCAGCCGGATCAACGCGTTCGAACTGATCGAGGTGCTGGGCGAAGGCGGCTCCTCCACCGTGTTCCGCGCCGCGCGCCAGGAGGCCGGGGTGCGCCAGGAGGTCGCCCTCAAGCTGCTGGCGCGCGGCCTTTACACGCCGGCTGCGCGCGACCAGTTCCGGCGCGAGCGCGAGGCGCTGGCGCGGTTGCGCCATCCGGGCATCGCGCGGCTGATCGAGGGCGGCATCACCGAACAGGGGCTGGCCTATATCGTGCTGGAACTGGTCGATGGCGTGCCGATCACCGACTACGCGCGCGATCGCCGCCTGCCACTGCGCCCGCGTCTGCTGCTGTTCCTGAAGGTGTGCCGCGCAGTGGCCGCAGCACATCGCGCGCTGATCGTGCATCGCGACCTGAAGCCTTCCAACGTGCTGGTCACCACCGACGGCGAGGTGAAGCTGCTCGACTTCGGCATCGCCAAGCTGCTCGACGACCGCACCGATGGCGCCACCCGTACCCAGCACCGCGCGCTCACGCCGGCCTATGCCGCGCCGGAGCAGTTCTCCCGCGAACCAGTGACCACAGCCACGGATGTCTATGCGCTCGGCGTCCTGCTCGACGAACTGCTGTCGGGCCGGCGACGGACTGCCGGCGAGACCGGCCCGCCGTCCACGCGTTCGGACGCCGTCTCGCGCAGGAGCAACTCGCGCACCGCGCGAGCATGGCGGCGCCAGTTGCGTGGCGACCTCGACAACATCGTGCGGATGGCCACCGCCACCGACGCAGAGCGCCGCTATGCCTCGGCCGGCACGCTCGCGGACGACATCGAACGCCACCTCGATCACCTGCCGGTGCTGGCGCATCCGCCCTCGCCCTGGTATCGGGCCGGCAAGTTCATCGACCGCCATCGCGGCGGCGTGGCGATCATGACGGTGCTTGTGCTCGCCGTGCTCGTCTCGCTCTCCACCGCGCTGTGGCAGGCGCACGTTGCGCGCCGGCAAGCCATCCGCGCGACCATGATGCGCGACTTCGTCGAGGACCTGTTCGCACCGATCCAGTACGGCGTTGCCCCCGCGAAGCAGCCCAGTCTCGGCGAGCTGCTGGCGCGCGGCGTGGCAAAGCTCGACCACTCGCCGCAACTGGACGACGCCGGTCGCGTGGACCTGCTGGCGATGTTCTCGCGCCTGTACGAGAACCTCGGCGAACCCGCGCAGTCGCGCAGGCTCGCAGACCGGGCCGTTGCCCTGTCCGCGCGGGCGCTGGCGCCCACTGACATCGAGGCGATCCGCGCGCTCACCGCACGCGGTTACGCCGAGGTGCGCACGGAGGATTTCGCGGCCGGCGGTGCCGACCTGCGCCTGGCCCGCCGGCGCATGCGCGCGCAAGGCATCCATGGCGAGGACCTGATCCGCCTGCTCGGCCCGCTGGCCGCGGTCGAGAACAGCGAAGGGCATGCCGACGCCGCGCTGCAACTCTCCCGCGAAGCGCTGTCGGAGCGGATCGCCACCTGGGGACCGGACGACGCCCGCGTCGGCATCGGCTACAACGACGTCGCCTCCGCACTGGAAGGCCTGGCGCGCTACGACGAGGCGATCCCGATGTGGCGCAAGACCCTGCAGTTCGAACTCGCGTATTTCGGCCCGTCCAGCAACGAGTCCACGCTGGCGCTGGCCGGCCTGGCCTCGTCCGAATATCGCGCCGGCGACTGGGCGCAGGCGCACCGGCATTTCACGCAAGCGCTGGCACTGTACACGCGCCATGGCGGCCAGCCGCAACTCACCCAGGTGTACGCGGCGCAGAAGGCGTGCGTGCTGGAAGGGTTGCGCGCCGATCGTGCCGCTGCGCAGGCGCGTTGCCGCCAGGCGCAAGCATGGTCGGCGGACGGTTTCGGAGAAACCAGTGCGCTGCATGGCGATTCGCTCGAAGCCACCGCGTTCGGCCTGGAGGAAGCCGGCGATCTGGCCGGTGCGCGCGAATTGTTTGCCGCCGCGCGCCAACGCTACGGCGACAGCCCGGCCAATCGCATGCGGGTCGGCCGCATCGACAGCGAACTGGCCGGCATCGACCTGCTGGAGGGCCATCCCGAACAGGCACGCACACTGCTGCCGGCGGCGATCGCCGGCCTGCGCACGCGTTCCTGGCCGATGCCTCCGCTGATCGCCGAGGCACGCTTGCTGCTCGCCTGCACCGAGGCTCCCGGCGCGGGGTGTCCCGACGATCTCCAGGCCAGCGTCGATCGCGACGTGGCTGCCGCCGCTTCGCGCCACGACCCGCAGCTGCTGTGGGTGCATACGCTGCGCGCCCGGGTCGAACTGCTGCGCGGCGAACCGGAGCTGGCCAGGACCGAGCTGGCCACCGCGATCGCCAACGCCGCCCGCGAATTGCCACCGGCCCATCCACGCCAGCTTGCCGCGCAGCTGTGGCTCGCCATTGCAACGGCGCGCACGGGCGATTGCGCCGCGGCATCGGCCAGGGCACGGGCGGCCAGCACGATCATCGAAGCGAACCGGCTTGCCGCCCATCCCGGGCTCGCCGGCCCGCAGGCGATGCTGCGTCAACCCATCGCCACCTGCGTCGCCTTGCCGAACTGACGGGAAACCCGTCACCTCCTCGGCAACCCGCTGTCCACATGGTTCACGCGCCTGGTCTGGCGCATGTCGCAATTGCCGCCGCGTCGGTGTTCTGCGCAGTGTCCACCCGCGCAAGGGGCGCGCGTGCGCACGAGCTACCAGGGAGGTCGACCATCATGTTTCATCATCACGCGATCCATGCGGCCGCGCGGCAGCTGGCTGCCGTGGCTGCACTCTTGCTGCTCGCGTTTGCCGGCATGGCGTCGGCCCAGGACAGCCGACCGGCGCCGGCATCAGCAGACAACGCCGTCACCGCCGACCCGTCCGGCTGGCTGCAGACCAGCACGCCCAGCGGCCGCATCGACATCGACAACCCGTTCTTCGCCAGCCTCGGCAGCAACGGGCGCTCGTGCGACTCCTGCCATCGCCAGGCGGAGGGCTGGACGATCTCCGCCGCCGAGGTGCGTGAACGCTTCCGGCAGAGCAACGGCACCGACCCGATCTTCGCCCTGGTCGACGGCGCCGTTTCGCCGCTTGCGGACGTTTCCAGCGTCTACGCGCGGCGCATCGCCTACGCCATGCTGCTCAAGCGCGGCGTGCTGCGCATCGGCATGCCGATGCCGGCGCACGCCGAGTTCAGACTCACTGCCGTGGACGATCCCTACGGCTACGCCAGCGCGCGCGAGTTGTCGCTGTTTCGCCGCCCGCTGCCAGCCACCAATCTGATCTGGGACACCGCAGTGATGTGGGACGGACGCGAGACCTTTGCCCCGTTCAAGCCGCCGATGGATGCCGGCATCGACATCGGCGACATCGACGCCAGCCTGGCCTCGCAGGCGCGCGATGCCATCCTCGGCCACGAGCAGGCGGGCAGCGTGCCGGATGCCGCCGTCATCGACCGGATCGTCGAGTTCGAATCGCACCTGTTCACCGCGCAGTCGATCGACCGGCAGGCCGGGCGCCTCAACGACGACGGCGGCATGGGCGGGGCCAGCATCCTGGGCCAACAGCGCTTCTGGGTCGGCATCAACGACACTTTCGACAACGATCCCTCCGGAGAACCGTTCGACCCGCGCGCCATGCGCCTGTTCGACAGCTGGAACGATCCGCGCGCGTCACTGAGCCGCGACCCGCGCGATCGCGCACGCGCCGCGATCGCCCGCGGCGAGCAGTTGTTCAACCACATGCCGATCGACATCAGCGGCGTGGCCGGCCTCAACGACGTCACCGGCGTGCCGGTCATCCACGGCAGCTGCAGCAGTTGCCACAACGCGCCGAACATAGGCAACCACTCGGTGGCATTGCCGGTAAATATCGGCATTGCCGACGCCAGCCGGCGCACGCCGGATCTGCCGCTGTACACGCTGACCCGCTACAGCACCGGCGAGGTGGTGCGCACCACCGACCCGGGCCTGGCCATGCTGACCGGCAAGTGGGCCGACATCGGCAAGTTCAAGGGACCGATCCTGCGCGGCCTGGCCGCCCGCGCGCCGTACTTCCACAACGGTTCGGCGGCGACGTTGATGGACGTGGTCGATTTCTACGACAGCCGCTTCAACATCGGCATGAGCGCCGGGCAGAAAAGCGATCTGGTGGCATTCCTTTCGGCGTTGTGAAAGCCGGCCGGCAACTCAGCGGCTCGACGTCGCGGGCTGCGCCGAGCCAAGTCGTTGTGCGACGGCGGGACTGAGGCCGCGCATGAAGCGTTCGACGGCATCGGTGTAATCCGAAGGCAAGCCGAGTTCGGCATTGATCCGCCCATGCGAGAGGCCTTCCTCCAGCACGCGAGCCTCTCCACCGAAAGACTTCGCCTTGCGCACGAAATCGTGCGCACGCGGGCAGGACTCCCGCCGCTCGCTGGAGCACACCGCCAGAAACGGCGCCATGCGGCCACGCATCTGCTGGTACGGCGATGCCGCCAGCCAATCGGCGGGCTGCGAACCGAAGGCATCGTCGTACAGGCGCGGGTGCCGGCCCTGCATGATCTGCACGACATCCAGCGCGGCGCTGTCCAGCGAGACCGTGCCCAGCCAGGGCTGCGCGCCCTGCTCGCGCGCCAGCGCCGGTTCGGCACTCAGCAGGGCCACCAGATGCGCGCCGGCCGAATGCCCCATCAGGATGAACGCGCGAGGAGCGGCTCCCCAGCTCTGTGCCTTGCGTTGCGCCAGTGCCAGCGCGCGGGCCACATCCTGCGCCTGCTGCAGCGGCGTTGCATCCGGCAGCAACCGGTAGTTCGCCGAAATGACCACGAAGCCGCGCGGCAACCAGCGATCGACCTTGTTCTGGACCACGCCACGCGCCGCCTTGTCGCCACGCCGCCAACCGCCACCGTGCACCATGAAGATCACCGGTGCTGCGCTGGCATGCGCCGGCAGATACACATCGAAACGCTGGCGCGGATCGCTGCCGTAGGCCACGTCCTGCACCAACCGTGCGCCCGGCGGCAAGTTCACCGGCCCGCGCGATTCGTGCTGCGCCGTTGCACCATGCCGCTGCAACAGCCGCTCGCGCAACGCACCGGATTGTGCCGTCGCCACCAACGGCAACAGCACCAGGCTCATCCATGCGAACGATTGGAACGCCAAACGAAAGTTGCGACCCATCATCCTCTCCCGGAAGCCACGAAGCCAAAACTCTCGCGCGCCACGCCGGCGCACGTCGCCCGCCTTCAACGGATCGCGAGCACCCGGGTTGACTCGCCGCACGCGGCACGGCCCCTCAGTCCCGTTCCCGGGCAGACGGGGCCGTCGCTGCAATCGGCATCCGGTGCGGGGCGGGCCAAGGACCAGTGCCCGCATACAAAAAACCCATCAGGCGAATCACTCGCCTGATGGGTTTGCATTGGTGGAGGTGGCGGGAGTCGAACCCGCGTCCGAAGGCGTTCAATGCCCGGATCTACATGCTTAGCTCACCGTTCGATCTCGTTTCGCGACAAGCACGGCGGGCAAAGCGCACCGCGAAACCAGCCTGATTGATCTTGCCTACGACCGCCAGGCGACAGTCTTCGGCGATCTCATGATAATGACCCTACACCGACGAGCATGAGCACAAGTGGGTTCGGGGCTTACGCCTTAAGCGGCGAGAGCGTAGTTGTCGTCGTTGGCAACTATGAGTTTGCTGCTGGATTAACGAGGAAAGCTGCCCCCTCGGCATGCACCAAGCCATCTCACTGCCCCCGTCGAAGCCAGAACACCCCCGGGGAAAATGGTGACTCGCGCGAAGTATATGGGTCCGTCGCCGGCAACCGCAATCGAGGCTGGCGCCGTTCGCGCGATCCGTTCATGTCCGGCCGCGCGGTCTTGACGGGGACGCATCGGCAAGCGCCTTGCCGGGGGCCATTTCGAAGCGCGAACCTCGCTTCCATGGCAGGTCCGATTCGGCGGAGTGTTGTTCAGGCGCGAGGGCAACGTCTATACTTGCGCGGTTGCATCACCCAAGTCGCCGTACCAGTGGGAATGAACTCGATGACTCGATTGCACATGCTTGGCCTCGTTGCGGCCACGGCTCTTTTCGCTGCAACCAGCGCCCATGCCGAAGGCGACAAGGCCGCCGGTCGCAAGCTGGTGTACACCTGCGCCGGCTGCCATGGCGTGCCCGGCTACACCAATGCCTATCCGCAATACCCGGTGCCGAAGATCGCCGGCCAGAACGAGCAATACATCGTCAACGCGCTGCATGGCTACCAGAGTGGCGACCGCAAGCATCCGACCATGGATGCGCAGGCGCAGAGCCTGTCCGACACGGACATCCAGGACATCGCCGCCTATCTTTCCAGCCTCGCCAAGTAATCGCCAAGGATCTTCCGCATGAACCGTGTGCTTACCCTGATCTCCTTCGGCGCCGTGCTGGCATTCGCTTCCACCGCAGCGCTCGCCAACGGCAATGCCGCCAACGGCAAGACGAAGGCCGCCACCTGTTTCGCCTGCCACGGCACGGACGGCAACTCGGTCGATCCGCAATACCCGCGGCTGGCCGGCCAGTACAACCTTTATCTGCAGCAGGTCCTGCACGAGTACAAGAGCGGCCAGCGCGACAATCCGATCATGAAGGGCATGGTGGCCACGCTGTCCGACCAGGACATCGAAGACATCTCGGCCTACTTCTCCAGCCTGCCCGGCAAGCTGGACACGCTGAAAGGTCATATCGGCGGTGACAACTGAAGCTCGCCGACGTGGCAACAAGAGGCCCGCCATGCGGGCCTTTTTGTTGACTGCGGGATAGGCGGGCCCGGATTCAGGCCATCGCCGACTTGCCTTCGTGCCGGCTGTAGTACGGTTTCTCGCCGCCGGAGTGATCGGTGGCGTCGCGCACCGCGGTGACTTCGGGGACCTGCTCGCGCAAGGTCTTTTCCACACCTTGCTTCAAGGTGACATCGACCATGCCGCAGCCATGGCAGCCGCCGCCGAACTGCAGCACCACCGCGCCATCGGCATCGACTTCCAGCAAGGTCACCCGCCCGCCATGCGACGCCAGCCGCGGATTGATCTCCGCCTCGATCACGTAGCGCACGCGCTCGATCACGCCGGCATCCACGCCGGGCACGTGCCCCTTGATCTTCGGCGCGCGGATGTTGAGCTGGCCGCCGGTGGCGTTGGGCTCGAAGTCGATGCTGGCCTGGTCCAGCCAGCTGGCGCTGTCGCCATCGACATGGAACTCGAAACCGGCGCACTCGATCGTCCATTCGCCACCTGCCAGATCGGCAGGCTCGCAGAACTCCAGCTCGCAGTTGGCCGCCGGCGTGCCCGGCGCCGTGACCCGCAGGCGAATGCCCAGCCCCTCGATGCCTTGCTGGTCAAGCAGGCGCAGGAAGTGCTGCTGCGCCCGCGGGGAAATGTCGATCATGCCTGGCTCCGCTGTTCATGGACCGGGGGCGGCGAGCCCTCACCGGTGAATCAGCACCATTTTAGTCCAGTTTCGAGTCCAATGGCTGGCGTCGCCATGCGCTTTGACTTTTCGCGTGCCAGCTTCGACCCTTCCCTTCTCACTTCAAACCTGCATGGAGCCTTGCGATGAACGCCACCGAACTGTCGAACCAGCACTGCCAACCGCGCAAGGGCAAGCAGCACGCGCTCGCTGCCGAGGAAGCCGCCAAGCTCCTGCGCGCATTGCCGGGCTGGCAACTGCGCGAGGACGGCAAGGCCATCGTCAAGGATTTCAAGTTCGAGGATTTCCACCGCACCCTGGGCTTCATCAATGCCGTGGGCTTCATGGCCAACCACGAGGATCACCACCCGGACATCGAAGCAGGCTACGGCCATTGCCAGCTGTTGTGGTCGACCCACGACGTGGGCGGGCTGTCGATGAACGACTTCATCTGCGCCGCGCGGGTCGACGCCCTGCTGGCGCGGTGATCAGAAGTCGGTACGCGACTTCTCGCGGGTATAGACCAGCCGCTTGCCCTTGACGGCCAGCGTGTCGAGGAAATCCTTCAGGTCCGCCGGCAGCGGCGCCGAGAAACTGTAGGAACGCCCGTCGAGGTCGAAGCTCAGGTGGGCCGCATGCAGGAACATCCGGTGCAGCCCCATCTCGCGGTAGCGCTTGTTCATCTCGCGATCGCCGTACTTCGGGTCGCCAGCCAGCGGATGGCCGATGTGCGCTGCATGCACGCGAATCTGGTGGGTGCGGCCGGTTCCCAGGGTGGCCTGCATCAGGCGCGCGCTGGGGTACTGCTCCATTTCGCGGAAGAAAGTCAGCGACGGCTTGCCGCTCTCGGCCACCCGCACCATGCGCTCGCCGCCCTGCATGATCGACTTCAGCAGCGGCGCATTGACATCGAACTTGGCCTTGGCCGGGTGCCCCAGCATCAAACACAGGTACTGCTTGGTGACCTCGCCGGCCCGGATCGCCGCCTGCAGCCCGGTCAGCCCCGCCCGGGTACGGGCAAACACCAACACACCGCTGGTATCGCGGTCGAGCCGATGCACCAGTTCCAGGTGTTCCTGCGGACGCGCCGCGCGCAGCAGCTCGATCGCCCCATGGCTGATCCCGCTGCCGCCGTGGCTGGCCACGCCGGCCGGCTTGTCGATGACCAGGAAATGCTTGTCCTCGAAGATGACCGCCTCGGCGACCTCGGCCACCTGTCCCTCGGCCGGCCCCCGACCCTCGACCTTGTCGGCCACCCGCACCGGCGGGATACGCAGCGTATCACCGTCAGCGAGACGCGTATCGGGTTTGGCCCGTTTCCCGTTCACGCGCACCTGTCCGGTGCGCAACAGTCGGTAAATCATGCTCTTGGGTACGCCCTTGAGCAGGGTCACCAGGGCGTTGTCGATGCGCTGCCCGTCGCGCTCCGGGCCGATCTCGACTTGACGTACACCGTGAGGTGCGTCCCGGGAAGTTGCCGTCTGCATTGAAAAAAACCTGCTTAGATAGGATACTCGCCGGGCGCTGGTTTCCATCCGTCTGTTGCCTGGATCGGGTGGAGTGCCCGCCCGTGACGTCGGCGAGGATTGCGCCGGTTGCCCTTGGGGTAGCCGGTCGCGGCTCCCTTTCATCGTAACGGTTTGGGCTGGTGTTTGTCCGTTGCCATACGGCATTGCGACAGCAGGCGCAGCTGACCGAATCATCCCCGACACCGGCAACGGTGCCGTTTTTTTGCCGCTTAACCGCTGCGGCGCGATTCCCGGCAGGCCGCCATTCCAGGCGCCACCGTGGCTCGCGACGCGCGGCCAAGCCGAGGATAACCACCATGAAACGCATGTTGATCAACGCGACTCAGCGTGAAGAGTTGCGCGTGGCCATTGTCGATGGCCAGAACCTGTACGACCTGGACATCGAAATCCCTTCGCGGGAGCAGAAAAAGTCCAATATCTACAAGGGCCGAATCACCCGGGTCGAGGCTTCGCTCGAGGCCTGCTTCGTCGAGTACGGCGCCGAGCGCCACGGCTTCCTGCCGCTGAAGGAAATCTCCCGCGAGTACTTCACGCCGGGCCTCGACCACCACAAGTCGAGCATCCGCGAGCTGGTCAAGGAAGGCCAGGAAGTGGTCGTGCAGGTGGAGAAGGAAGAGCGCGGCAACAAGGGCGCTGCGCTGACCACCTTCATCAGCTTGGCCGGCCGCTACATGGTGCTGATGCCGAACAACCCGAAAGCCGGCGGCGTGTCGCGCCGGATCGAGGGCGAGGACCGGCAGGCGCTGAAGGAGGCGCTGGACCACGTCACCGTGCCGGATGACGTCGGCCTGATCGTGCGTACCGCCGGCCTGGGCCGCGACGCCGAAGAACTGCAGTGGGACCTGGACTACCTGCTGACCCTGTGGAAGTCGATCTCCGAGGCGGCCGGCAAGCAGAAGGCGCCATTCCTGATCTACCAGGAATCCAAGCTGTTCATCCGTGCCCTGCGTGACTACCTGCGCAGCGACATCGGCGAGATCCTGATCGACGACGAGCCGCTGTTCAACGACGCGCGCGAGTTCATGCAGCAGGTAATGCCGAACGCATTGCGCAAGCTCAAGCTGTACCAGGACGACACCCCGCTGTTCACCCGCTACCAGATCGAGACGCAGATCGAAAGCGCGTTCGACCGCCAGGTGCGGCTGCCGTCGGGCGGCTCGATCGTGATCGACCAGACCGAGGCGCTGACCGCCATCGACGTCAACTCGTCGAAGGCGACCAAGGGCAGCGACATCGAGGAGACCGCGTTCAACACCAACTGCGAGGCCGCGGTGGAAGTGGCGCGCCAGGCGCGCATCCGCGATGCCGGCGGCCTGATCGTGATCGACTTCATCGACATGGACAGTCCGCGCCACCAGCGCGAGGTGGAGGATCGCCTGAAGGAAGCGCTGAAGCTCGATCGCGCCCGCGTGCAGGTCGGCCGGATCTCGCGTTTCGGCCTGCTCGAGATGTCGCGCCAGCGGCTGCGCCCCAGCCTCGGCGAAGCCACCCAGATCACCTGCCCGCGTTGCGAAGGCCACGGCCATATCCGCGGCGTGGAATCGCTGTCGCTGTCGACCCTGCGCCTGATCGAGGAACACGCAATGAAGGACAACACCGGCCAGGTGCTGGTGCAGGCTCCTTCGAGCGTGGTCAATTTCCTGCTCAACGAAAAGCGCGCCAGCGTGGTCGAGATCGAACTGCGCCACAAGGTGCACGTGATGATCGTCGCCGACGAAAAGCTCCAGACCCCGCACATCGAGATCCAGCGCATCCGCGAAGCGGACATGGGCGAGCACAGCAAGCCCAGCTACGAAATGCTCACCGCCGTGACCGCCACGGACTTGCCGAAGATGGGCCAGACCCTGGGCAGCGGCGAGCAGCCCGCCGTGAGCGGCATCGTGCCGGGCAGCCCTGCCCCGGTGCGCGAGGAAGTGCCGGCCCCGGTGGCGGCAACGCAGCCGGCGCCGCGACGCCCGATGCCTGCCCCGCGTGCTGCCGTCGCCGCTCCGACCGGCGGCCTGCTCTCGCGCCTGTTCGGCTGGTTCCGCAATGCCGAAGCCGCCGCGCCCACGCCCGCCCCGGCACCGACCAGCAGCGCACGCAATCGCCGCGAGGAGAACGGTCCGCGCAACGCCACGCGCGGCACGAATGGCACGCAGGCATCATCCGCCCGCCAGCCGCGCCGCGACTCGCCATCGCCGCAAAGCCAGAAGTCCGGCGCCCAGCAGCAAGCGCGCAACAATCGCCAACGCACCAACGAAGCGGCGTCGCGTTCGCCCGCTCAGCCGCAGAGCCAGAACGCGCGTGCCGAGCGGCAGGCCAGGCCCGCGCCGGCCGTCGAGTCCGCCGCCGCGTCACGCCCCGAGCGCGCACCGCAACAGCCGCGTCCGGAGCGGGCGCCGCGCGCCGAGCGTGCCGAGCGCGCGCCCATCGAGGCAACGGATGAGGCTGCCAAGGCCGCAGCCCTGCTCGCCGCCGGTGCCGCCGAAGTGGTTCCGACGGCGCCGGGCGAGAACGAGAATCCGACCGACTCGGCAGCCGAGGGTGATGCCGGCACGTCGCGTCGCCGCCGCGGCCGCCGTGGCGGCCGTCGCCGTCGCCGTCATGACGACACGACCGCCGTCGACGGTTCGCTGGATTCGACGCAAGCCGAAGCGCTGGACGACGAGGACCGCGACGAGCCCGGCAAGGCGCCGGCTACCGCCGACACCGTGACCGCCGCTGCGCGCCGCACGCCACGTCCCGCCGCGACGCCGGATGCGCTGGCCGCAGCATCGAAGGAGACGGAGTCGCACCACGCTCCGGCCCCTGCCGGCATCTCCGCCGTGACCGCACCTTCGTCGTCTGCACCGACGAGCGCGCGGGAACCGGCAACCGACAAGATCCTCTCGGCGACCGGCACCGTGCCTTCCGACAAGTCCATGGACAAGCCGGCTGTTGCCTTGCCCGCCGCCAGCTTCATCCTGCCGACGCTGCCGCCGATCCCCGATTCCGCTGCGCCATCGACCGATGCCGAACCGGCGCCGACCCAGGCCACCCTGTCCGCTACCGCGACGCCACCACGCAGTGCCGATACCCAGGTTCGGGTCGAGTCGCCGCCGCCGCGCCATGCTGATCGCGTCGCTGGTGATGCGACGTCCCTCCACCCGGAACCGGCGGTGGCCCAGACGGGGGCATCCAGCCTGCCCGCCGGCCCGCGGCCGACCGAATCGCCGGTTCGCGTGGCAATCGCTGCGGCACCGGTGGCCGCGCCATTGGCGACTCCGACGCCGGCCACCCCAGCGGCCGACACTGCCGACACCGTTCGGCCGACCACCGCGCCGGCGGCGCCTGTCGTCACGCCTGCCACGACACCGCTTGAGCCATCGACGGGCCCGACGACCCACGCGCAGGCACCGGTCGCCGCATCGTTGCCCAAGCAGGGCGACCTGCTCGCCTCATCCGGCAACGCGACGCCTCACGTCCAGGCAAGCGAAGCCGACAAACCGCGAGCGGAGCCGCGGCCGGAGGACGGTCGTTCGAGTGGTGAATCGCACGGCTGATTCAGCCTGGTGTCGAAACGAAAAAACCGGACGCGAGTCCGGTTTTTTTTGTGCCCGGAATCCGGTACCGGCGGTCAGCCGGACCGAACCGCGCTCAATTGCCGACGTGATGGCTGGGCGTGTCGATCAGGCCATGCACGGTCATCAGATGCGCAAGGCTGAGCACATGATCCACCTGCAACTTCTCCATCAGGCGCTGCTTGTAGGTGGAGACGGTTTTCGGGCTCAGGTTGAGCTGCTCGCCGATGATCGTGAGCGGCTTGCCGCGCACCAGCATCATGGCCACTTCCAGCTCCCGGCTGGAGAGCGCATCGAACGGCGAGACGCTGCCGTCGAGCGTGGCCAACGCAAGTTGCTGAGCCACCGCCGGGGCCAGGTAGCGGCGCCCGCCAGCCACCTGTCGCACGGCCGCCACCAGCTCGTCCGCGTTGCAACCCTTGGTCAGGTAACCCAGCGCGCCGGCATCGAGCAGGCGCTTGGGGAAACGCGCGTCGTCGACCACGGTCACGATGACGATGTGGGTCGACAGCTTGGATCGGTTCACCCGTTCGGTGAGCTCGATCCCGCTCATCCCGGGCATGTGCACGTCCACCAGGGCGATGTCCGGCGACAGGTTGCGAATCAGGCGCAAGCCTTCTTCCGCACTGCCCGCCTCGCCGCTGACCTCGATGTCCGGCTGCTGTTTCAGGATCATCTGAAAGCCGGTGCGCACCAGCTCATGATCGTCCACCAGGACCACACTGATCACGTGACGCCCTCCTTGGTTGGGTTGTTTGAAAGTAGGCCGGCCGCCACCCCATTGCAAGCGGCCGGCACAGATTCTTGCACTGAACTGCACCGACCGCGCGCGCCCGCCAATCAGGCCCCTGTACAGCGGGTGTCGAGGGCCGGATGCATCCCCTGACCGTCGTCCGCCTTCGCGAAACGGGCCAGCACGACATGCCCGCGCGCACCCGCCATCTCGACGCGGACCGGCTGGCGCGAACGCCGGTGTTCGTCACGCGCAACGGTTCGCGCCAGTTCGATCGCCTGCCGCAGCGGCAACTGGCTGAACAGTGCGGCATCGTGCCGACACACGCTCCAGCCGTATCCCGAGCAGCGCAGCGAAATCGTCAGCATGCAGCCATCCCCTTGCATGACGCCGGACATCAGCCCCTAACCCTCATCCCCGCAAACGCAGGCAGGATGGCACGCCAGTCCGCTGCCGATATGTCGGTGCAATCCTACGGAAGCTGTGCGGAAACTCGCCGTGCACATGCCTGGAACGATCGAGATGCAAGCGCCATGGCCCACGCAGCCATCGAACGAAAAAGCCGCCTTGCGGCGGCTGTTCGCGATCCTGGCCGCAGATGGCCAAGGTCAGGGTTGGTGCCAAGGGGGGCATCACAATGTAAGGAATACCAAAGCTTTCGAGACACCACAAGGAAAGTTACTCTCAAAGTTACTCACACCAAGCTGCTATTTCCCTGTTTCTTGGAAGAAGGCCCACGCGGCAGAAATCAGAGGGACGGTCGGGTCCTTTCCGCAGTACTGCTTGATCCATTCCTCCATCCCCGGAAAGTCAGTTGCGATCTCTCGCCCACGCTGCGCACTCACACCAGAGGCAAAGCCGGCGAGCCAATGGGTGTAGGCGTCGGAAACCCCAGGGCGCTGCCACTGTGAGCGGCTCTGCAAGTAGGAGCCGCAAGACGCCTGTCCAAGACCGAAAACTGTCGATAGCCCGGCTTTCGCTTTGGCGGTCGCATAGGTGAATGTCACGACACATCCGATCCGGGGCGCGCTGGCGTACGTCACCCTGCCCTCAGGACCTGTGCATCGATACACGGCCGCCGCTTCTGAACTCGCCTGTCCACCGCCATGCTCAGCCGCGTTTGCCATAGAAGCCACCATGAAAACGAAAAAGACGATCGCGTATTTCATGGATTCCCTCGTCCATCCGGCCATTTCCACTCCTTTCTACTTTGCAAATTCGGGCGCCGTCAGCTCTGACGACTTCGCGTGCACGATCGCACATCTCGCACCGTGTAACGAGATCATGACTTTTGGATCCGCCTCGTGCGCGCGCGGGCGCGCGCGCGATGCTGGCGGAATTGGTGACCCGCCTATCGCCGCACCCGACTCAGCACCGCCTCTACCTGCTCCACGAGGCGCTCACGTGCAAGTCGCAAGTTTCGGGCAACCATTGCCTTTCCCTTCGCTGGCCGTGACCCATCACTGAATCCGCCGTGCAACTTGCAACGCCCTGAGTACAGCGCCAGAGCGCGGCAAGGCCGGCCGGACTTCGTCGGCGCATTGCATGAATCCGGATCATCGCCAGCGTAGTCATCAGAAAGGCCGCGCCGCGTGGTGCCTGATCGGTTGGATGACGTATTCATCGGTGGCCCTGCTGCGCCTGTTGGATCAAGTCGGCCGCGGCCTTCATGGCGTGCCAGGAGTGCGTCTCTGACTTGCCGATAATTCAAGGTGATCTCGTCACCGTCATTGATCTGGCGTGCCGCCATGCCAATCAAACCCTCTCGCACGAGGACGGCCACGCTATTGGGGTCGGGGTCGTGGTTGATGTAGCGGCCGCACGTCGTCCACCCGCTGCCAACCATGAGCGTGCACACGTGCTCTCCTGTCTTGAGACCGCTGCCACTGAACACGCCGAGCCCCTCAATGGCTGAAGGCGACACGCGATGCCTGCAATCGCTGGCGACGTGGATGGGGGCCGGCAGCGTCAATGCAGCGGCGTCCATCTGCGCCTGCGTTACCCCAATTTCGCTCAGGAAATCCCGGAAGTCCGCGGCGCGCCGGTTCGTAGTAGGGAGCGTCATAGTCATTGCTGCGGCTCGGTCGTTTCACGGTCTGTCATGAGCGCCAGCAACTGCGGCTTGTGCTCGCGAAGCATGTGCAGCAGTTCGGGCGGGGAACCGGGCTTGAGCCCATGCACGACGATCTGGTCTCCGCGACGGTCGAGAACGAGACCAGCGGCCCAGGCGATCAACAGGACTTCAATGGTGGTCATATCGTCACACTCCCGATTTGCTCGCCTGCGTTGTCTCTTTCGGCCAGAGGGGTGCTTTTATCCGCGACACCGCGACAAGCCTTGTCTGGTGCGGGCTGCAGGGTTTCCTCCATCCGCGACGCAGGTGCATGTGTCTCGGATGGCAATGCCCCGGAAACCGCACTGCTATGCGGTTGTCGCGGTGTCGCGCTTGAAAAGGGGGTGTCGTCCGAAAGGTAACGGCGGAAGGCTTCGCGGAAGTCCGCAAGCATGTAGCTCTTGAGCTTTGCGCCGCCCGGCAAACGTGCATCCTTCGGCCTGATGGCGAACTCACTCAGACGCGCAGCGAGCTGGCGAACGGTGAGCGGTTTGCCGCGGTTCCACGTCGACCAGGGCGTTTCTTCGTCATCAATGAGCGCGCGGAGAAGCTCCTTGCTGGCGATGCGGCTGGCGCCTCGTTCATCGAACACGGTCTTGACGTCCCGCAGCAACTCGACGCCGATGCTTGGGGTTTCCTCCTCCACGCCGTGAAGCGCCAAGGCCGCCGCGCGTGCCCGCCGCGGCCATTCCCCGCCCACCTCGTCGGCGATGGCAAGCAACGGTTCCCAGCAGTCTTGCGCGCGGTCGCCCAGGCCCGCCGCGGGTGCCGGGTGCGCCATGCCGACCGCGTGGCGTCGGTCATCCGCCCAGCGCGTCAACTGCGCTTGAAGGTCGGCCCACGGTTGCGGGTCGGATCGCCGGATGTTGGCGGCTACCTCGCCGGCCGCCTTGCGCCGCATGCGCAGCGGAATGGAACGATCCTCGATGGTCCCAGCCAGCTTGCCGATGCCACAAAGGATCTTCGGCGCCCAGGTGCTGAACTGCGTCGGCGTGTTGTCGTCGCCCGTGCAGCGGATGACCACGGCGGTCTCGCGGTACAGGCCGGAATTGATCAGCCCGCGCGCTTCCTCGTTGTCTTTCAGGAAAGCGTCCACCTCGTCAATGCCCAGCGTCGGCGCCCAGCGCTCCACCGTGCGAAAGATCGCCGCCGGGGAAATGCTCGCCACCGACAACGGGCGATGGCAAAGCCGCATCATCGCCGTGAGTAGTACCGTCTTGCCGCAGCGCATTTCCGGCGCGCTGATATGCGCCAGCGGCGACACGGTGAGCGCGTCCATGCAGTAGGTGTGCGCCACCCACAAGGCCGCCGCGCAGATCGTGGGCGGATCGGCGATGACGTGCTGCGCGATGATCCGGTATATGCCCGCGAGCATGGCCGCGCCGTCCACGGGCGAGGGCCACGGATCCACGTCTGGAAACAGCTCAACGGTGCCGGCGTCGTCCTTCGGCGTGGTCAACTTGTCCAGCTCGCCGACGCTGACCTTCGCTGCTTTCGCAGCAGCACGCACGCGCTGATACCGCGCCGGGTCGGCCTGCCGTACCTTGGCCAGCGCGTCCAGTACATCGCGCGTGAACAGGGCGCCGGGGTCGCTGTCCAGCTCCCGCATGGCGAGTTCGATGCAGTCGGGTTCCGGTGTCTCGCCCTTCGATTCGGCAGCGGATTGCGCGGAAGGCTTCACGCGATCCAGCATCGCCAGCTCTCTGTCTGCCCGATCCTCCAGCGAGCGAATCGCCGGCGGTAACGGTTCGGTGGCGTGCGTCATGCCAGCACCTCTCGCGCCCGTGTAATGCGCTCCTCTGCCTGCTCCAGCCGCTCCACGTCGCCGGCAGGCAGCGCCTTGCCGGCGAGCATGTCGCGTGCGGCCAGCATTACCACCAGCGACTCGCGGCCCAGCACCCCGAGCGCGGCAGCCCAGGCACTGCGCCTGAACGCCTCGCGCGCACGCTGGCGCGCTTCCGGCGACGGGTCGCGGATGCGCTCAGGGAACAGGTCGGCTAGCTCAAGGCCCAGCGTGCCGAGAATGGCTGGGGTGTCGTGGCAGGCAAAGCACGCCAGCAGAATGCGTCCGTCGTCGGCTTCCGTGATCGACAGCGAACCGCGCGCCTTCGCGTGACCATTCGGACAGTTCGCGCGCCAACCGTCGCCACTACGGCGCACGCCGTCCAATCGGGACAGCAGCATGGTGGCGTTCATCGCAACACCCCCAGCACGATCAGCAAGGACAACGCCACGATGCACACGGCAACGGCGCACTCGCCGCAGCCGTCCAGGCGCTCGGCGAAGCGATACAATCGACGCCAGACAGTGCGCAACACCTTGCCGCCTCGACGTTCCCGCGTCGGGGCGGTGCTGCTTTTGGGGCGGATCATGCGGCGTCCCCGGCCAGTGACTCGACGAAGGCCACTACGTCGGCATACCGCCAGACAGTGACGCCGGGGGACAGCTTGATGGGCTGGGGCGCCTTGCCGGCCTTGACCCATGCCCACCACGTCGCGGCCGAGACACACAGCAGGCCAGGCTCACCCGTTCGGCGATTGTTGGCGATTTCAGAAACGCGCAGGTAAGCGCGGGATGCGATGACTTCGGTACTCATGTGACCATCCTTTGCGGGTTTGGATGGTCACGGACAATATGCACCTGATTGATTGCCCGATAGGACACAACATCAGAGAAGAAGGGGCGTTCTGTCCAACGTCTATTTTGGCTTTCGCGCTGCGCTCTTCACCCCTTCCTCAAATGCCTCCATCGCCTCCCGGAAGGTCGCCCGCTTGATCTCAAGATAATTCCTGATTGCACGATCGGGATCGGGATTCCCACCCACTGCCGCGTAGCAGATTCCAACCACCCGAGAAAAGACACAGCCAGGCGAACGCGACGCATCAAACTCGGCAGGGTACGGTGGTGCTGGCGGGTTCGCCTTGGCATCTGCAACCATGTCGGCAAGAGTTTCATGGCCGTATGTTGTTCCCACTCGGGGGCCATATGCCTTTGTCCAGCCATACAGCAGTGCGCGATCAATCGCATTCACAGGCCTTGGGTCGGCGCTGCTATACCGCGTCGGCCCACTTGGCATAGTCGCGACGCCATCCCGTGCAGCCACCGCCAGTGCGTGCAGGCGAGGAATCAAGTGATGCATCGACGTAGGGCCGTCATCATCCATGCGGTCTCCTTGCCAATAGCCCTCCTCGATTCGGCCAAGTGCCTCGCCTCGCGCGGCGTCCGATGGAACGGCTATGGCGGCAAGCACCTGCATCAGTTCGGTTGAACGCTTCTCCACATCTTTCAAAACTGCTTTCACGGCATTGCGTGCGGCGGGCTTGAATAGTGTTCGGCGAACTACGCTCAATGCGGTGCGCAATTCACCCACTTGCTCATCACACAAGCCAAGACTTTTCAGCTCGCGCACTTGATCGGCAGTGAAATCAGGACGGGTCGACACGCGCACACCTCTGCGCCCTTCAACAGGTGCCGCGCCAGCCGGGGAAGGTGCCCGGTTTTCGGGGATCAGCCTAGGCGCGGCGTTGAAACGGTCAGATGGCGCCGGCGTGCCGGCCTACCTGATTGTTGAGATTTTCGAGGGTCATCGCCAGTCCGTAGGCTTGTCCACCGTCACTACCAAACTCTTCCAGTGCGTCGTAAAGGCTGCTGATAACGGCTTCCATGGAGTTGAACAACACGCATATCTCGGAGAGCTTTTCCGATGAGGCGAGATCACGGCCTTTTGTGCTCATGCGATTGCCCCTGTTGTCTTCTCGATCTTGGCGATCGCGTCGGCTTTGGCCTGTTCGCCATAGTCACCAAGTAGTGCGTGCGTGTACCAAAGCTCATGACTCAGCGCCTGCGTCTGATTACGCGCGAAAGCCAAAAGGGCTTGCTGCCCTTGATGCAGATGCCACAGGAAGCCCTCAGACCACTTGCCCTTGGTCTCTCCGTCGATGTCCTCCATGATGATCGTGCTGATTGCCTCAGCACCATTCAATGCCCAAACGGCACTCTCGGCAAGGCCGTTCCTGTCGAAGCCAACATCCTCAAGCACCGGTTTGAAGGGCGGAATGGATTCATCGGTTACACTTTTCGTTGCCATGATCGTTCTCCATTGGAACGGTTGTGGAAGGCGGGCCGGGTGCTCGTAACACCCGGTTCCGCCGCTTACCGGGCCAGGCCCGATTCTTCATGCCGGCGTCGCATCGCGTGCGACTCAACCAGCCTTGCTCTTGAACGCGACTACCTTGCCGCCAGCGCGCAAGCCATCCAGGTAGTCCGCCCACGCCTGCATCATGCGGGTGCGTTCGTCCAGGTACTGCGCGGCGTGCGTGTAGGCCTCGCGCACCTTGTTCGATTCGGCATGGGCCAGCTGGCGCTCGATCGCGTCCGGCTTCCAGCCCATTTCGTTGAGCCGCGTCGCCGCCATGCCGCGGAAGCCGTGGCCGGTCATTTCCTCACCGGAGTAACCCAGCCGGCGCAGCGCGGCATTGATAGTGTTCTCGCTCATGGGTCGGCTGGCGGTGCGCAGGCCCGGGAACACGTAGCGGCCTCCGCCGGCGAAGGTCTGCAACTCGCGCAGGATCGCCACCGCCTGGGTGGACAGCGGCACCAGGTGCGCGGCTTTCATCTTCATGCGCTCGCCGGGGATGCGCCACATCGCTTCGTCCAGGTCGAACTCGGCCCATTCGGCTTGTCGCAGTTCACCAGGCCGCACGAACAGCAACGGAGCCAGCTTCAGGGCGCACAGGGTCACGTACTGGCCGGTGAAGCCGTCGATCGCGCGCAGCAGCTCGCCCACTTGGGCCGGGTCGACGATGGCGGCATGATGCTTCACCCTGGGCGACTTCAACGCACCGCGCAGGCTGCCGGTCGGGTCGTTGTCGGTGATCCCCTCCAGGATGGCGTAGCGGAACACCTGCCCCGCCTTCACCTTGGCCCGTTTGGCGGTTTCCAGCTTGCCGGTGGCCTCGACCTTGCGCAGGGTGTCCAGCAGCTCGCGCGCCGTGATCTCGCCAATCGGCCGGCTGCCCAGGTCCGGGTACAGGAACGATTCCAAGATCCAGCGGGACTTCGCCGCGGTGATCTCGGCCACGTCCTGCCGGGCCATCCACTGCTCGCTCACCAGGCGGAAAGTCGGGACAGGGGCCGCGGCTTCCGCCTTCGCCTCCTTGCTGGCCTGCCGTTCGGCGCTGGGGTCGACGCCCTGGGCGACCTGGGCCCGGGCCGCGTCACGCCTCAGCCGGGCTTGCGCCAGCGTCACGCTCGGATAGGTGCCCAGGCTCAGCATCTTGGCCCTGCCGTCGAACCGGTAGCGGTAGCGCCAGCGTAGCGCCCCGGACGTCGGCACCTCGACCGCCAGCCCGTTACCGTCGGCCACCCGGTACAGCGCGCCGCGGGGGCGCAGGGAGCGCAGCTTGATCTCGGTCAGCATGTGAGTAACTCCGCCGTGAGTAACCGGCCACCCGGCCTTGTTACTCCCAAAGTTACTCACAGTTCTGACCGGATGCAATAGGCCCGTATCGGACGATATGGGACACTCGGGCACAAAAAAACCCGCCAAGTAGCGGGTTTCGTTGTGTTTCTCGGACTCTATCGGACGTCCTGAAACAGTCTATTGGTGCCCAAGGGGGGACTCGAACCCCCACGCCTTTCGGCGCTACCACCTCAAGGTAGTGCGTCTACCAGTTCCGCCACCTGGGCAGGTGTGTTGCTTCAGTGCTTTGTTGGCTCCGACGGCTTTGCCGGCGGCACGTCGCCCTGGCTCTGGGCCGGCGCTGCGTTCGTGGCGGCGGGCGCCGCTGCCGGAACGGCCTTGCCGGCGGCCGGCTTGGCCGCGGGTACTTCCGAACCGTTGGTTGCGGCCGGCGGTGTCGCCGCTGCGGGTGCAGGCTGTTCCGTCGAACCGGCCATCACGCCCAGGCCGCCGCCGGCGGGCTGTGGCGCGCCGTTGGCATGCAGGTAAATGCCCATGCCGAGGCTGAGCAGGAAGAACAGCCCGGCCAGCACGCCGGTGGCGCGGGTCAGGAAGGTCGACGAACCCCGCGCGCCGAACACCGTAGCCGACGCGCCGCCGCCGAAACCGGAACCGGCATCCGCGCCTGCACCGTTCTGCAGCAGGATCAGCACGATCATGGCCGCAGCGATCAGGATGTAAAACACGCTGAAAATGACGAACATAGGTTTGTATTCGAGCCTGTGTACTAGCTGCCCTGGGGCGCCTGGTGTGCGGCGGTGCAGATGGCCAGGAAGTCCGCAGCAGTCAATGAGGCACCGCCGATCAGGCCACCGTCCACGTCCGCCTGCGCGAACAACTCGGCGGCATTCGCCGCCTTGACGCTACCGCCGTAAAGCAGTCGGGTCAGACGGGAAAGTGTAGCATCTTCGGTTTCCAGTTGGCTACGAATGAACGCATGCACCTGCTGCGCCTGTTCCGGCGTGGCGGTACGGCCGGTGCCGATCGCCCAGACCGGCTCGTAGGCGATCACCGCGGTGTCGAAACTGGCGATGCCCGAGCTGCGCAGCACGGCCTGCAGCTGGGCGGCGATCACGCTTTCGGTGGCATCGGCTTCGCGCTGCTGCAGGGTTTCGCCCACGCACAGGATCGGCGTGAGGCCCGCCGCGCGTGCAGCGGCGAACTTGCGCGCCACCAGCTCGTTGTCCTCATGGTGGTACTGCCGGCGCTCCGAATGGCCCACCAGCACCCAGCGCGCGCCGACATCCGCCAGCATCGCGCCGGACACTTCGCCGGTGAACGCGCCCTGCCCTTCGTGCTCGCTCAGATCCTGCGCGCCAAAGCCGATGCCGCTGTCACGGTGCTGCGCAGCCAGTTCGGCCAGGTAGGGAAAAGGCGGGAACACGTTCACGTCGATCGACGCCGGCTTGGCGGCAGCAAGCTCGTCGACGAGCGCGGCGGCCATCGTGCGACTGCCGTGCATCTTCCAGTTGCCAGCGACCAGTTTCTTGCGCATGGTGTGCTTCCGTAGCCGTCAAAACGGCAAGCTTAGCCAGCGCCCGCGACATCGGCAAACCCGCCGGTCACGCGCGGCGGCACTCACAGGGAACACCGATGACACCTGCTCGCCCGCTCAGCCTGGTTACTGGCGCCTCTTCCGGCATCGGTGCGGCGTTCGCCCGCCAGCTTGCCGCACGGGGCCATGACCTGGTGGTCACCGCGCGCCGTACCGAGCGCCTGCAGGAGCTGGCGACGGAACTGCACGCGACGCACTCGACCACGGTCACGGTGCTGTCTTGCGACCTGGGCGAGCCGACGGCGGTGGTGGACCTTTGCCATGCCATGGAGCAACGCGCCCTGCGGGTGGACTGGCTGGTCAACAACGCCGGCTACGGCGTGCCCGGCAGGTTCGACGCCAATGACTGGCCGGTGCATGCCGATTTCCTGCGCGTGCTGCTCACCGCGCCCACCGAGCTGGCCTGGCGATTGCTCCCCGGCATGCGCCAGCGCGGATACGGTCGCATCATCAACGTGGCCTCGCTGGCCGGGCATGTTCCGGCGCCGGCCGGCCACACCTTGTATGCGGCGAGCAAGGCTTACCTGATCAAGTTCTCGCAGGCGCTGGCACTGGAAAACAGCGCGTGCGGCGTCCATGTCAGCGCGCTGTGCCCGGGCTTCACCTGGTCGGAGTTCCACGACGTCACCGGCACGCGCGCAAAAATGGACAAGCTGCCCGGCTACATGTGGCTGACCGCCGACGAGGTCGTGCGCCGGGGCATTGCCGCGGTGGAGCGTGGCGACGCGGTCTACATCCCGGGCCGGATCAACCGTTTCATCAAGACGGCGCTGCAGCTGATGCCGGACCGATTGGCACTGCGGCTGTCGGCACGGCAAGGCACGCGTTATCGCGACACGGAAACCCACTGACATGTCGCTGATGCCGACGCAGATGCGTCCGCTCCCCTATCGCAAACCACAACAAGGCCGCGATTACTGGGTGGTGGACGATGTCCTGGCGAATGCCGGTGAAGTGCGCGAACGCTGCCTGGCCCGCACCGACTGGGAACTCGGCTACCCGCACACGGGTGAAGTCTGGCCCGGCATGCGGGCCATGCCCGCCTTGCTCGATGGGGAACTGGCGGCACTGGATGCGCGAGTCTGCGCACTGACCGGTGCGGCCAGGGTCTGGGTCGAGCATAGCGAAGCCGGCACCCGGCTCAACCACAATTGCGTGCAGGTCGTCGGCTCGGTCGAAGGCTCGGTGAAGCCGCACACCGATTCCTCGCACCTGTGCCGCTACGCCGCCGTGCTCTACCTCAACCCGGGCGTCCCGGACCACTGCGGCACCAGTTTCTTCCGCCAGCGCATGCCCGGCGGCCAGCTCGGCGGCAACATCGTGTTGCCGCCGCATCGCAACCTGGCCGAGGCCCTGGGCAACCGTTTCGTGCGCCCGGATGCGTTCGTCGAAGACGTGCGCGTGGCGCACCGCTGGAACCGGCTGCTGGTCTACAAGGCCAACCTGATCCACAGCGCCAGCGCGTACTGGGGACTGGAGATGGCGGCCAAGCGCATGACCGCCGTGTTCTTCTGGATGGCGTAATCCTCCGGAATCAGCTTGCCGCGGACCGCCTGCGTTCGTCGGCTATGATCCTGCGGCGCATGTCCGCGCGCTTGCACCACACAGGGGGAATTCTCATGGATCGACTGTTGAAAAGGACGGTACTCGTGCTTCTGGCCACGCTGGCGCTCGTTGCCTGTACCTCGGCGCCGCTGAAGCCCGCCGCACCGATCGCCGTGCCGACCGGGGTCAGCCAGGCGCAGGTCAAGGCCAGCATCATCAATGCTCTCGAAGGTCGCGGCTGGACCCTGGACAATCTTGCCGACGGCGACATCCTCAGCACGCTGCACATTCGCGAACATACCGCCACCATCCGCATCACCTACGACGCCGCGGCGGTGAACCTCACCTACCTGCGCAGCACCAACCTGAACTATCGCGAGAAGGGCGCTCAGCGCAGCATCCATCGCAACTACAACGGCTGGATCGACTACCTGGAACAGGACATCCGCCGCAACCTGCAGAACACCCACGCGCTGGAAAACCAGTAGCAACGGCATCGCGGGGCGCCCGACGGGGCGCCCCGCATCCCGGCCCTAGATCAGCTTGATCTCGCGCAACCGCTGCAGCAGGTATTCGTGCGAGCTGATCGAGGTGTCGTAGCGGCGCGGGTTGTCCGGCGTGATGCAGGAATCGAGCGGATCGAGCATCACGTCCGGGTTCGGGTGCAGGAAGAACGGCACCGAGTAGCGCGGCTTGCGCGCGTTCTCGTTCGGCGGGTTGACCACGCGATGAGTGGTCGACGGATACACGTGGTTGGAGAGGCGCTGCAGCATGTCGCCGATGTTCACCACGATCGCGTCGCCCTCGGTGGTGATCGGCAGCCACTCGCCCTCGCGGGTGAGCACTTCGAGCCCTTCGGCGCTGGCGCCGACCAGCAGGGTGATGAAGTTGATGTCCTCGTGCGCACCGGCGCGCACGTTCGGCACATTCTCGTCGGTGATCGGCGGGTAATGGATCGGCCGCAGGATCGAGTTGCCGACGTCGGTCTTGTCCTCGAAAAAGTTCTCCGGCTGCCTGATGTGCAGCGCCAGCGCGCGAAGCACGCGCGTGCCGAGCTGGTCGAGCGCCTCGTACAGGCCGTAACCGTAGCGCTTGAAGTCGGGCACCTCGGCCGGCCAGAGGTTCGGCGGCATCAGCTCGGCAAACTTCGAATCGCGCGGGATCTCGCGGCCGATATGCCAGAACTCCTTGAGGTCGGCGTACTGGCTGTCCTTGGCCGTCTCGACCTTGAAGGGCGTGTAGCCGCGCGCACCGCCGCTGCCCGGCACGTGGTACTTCATCTTGGTCTCGGTGGGCAGCGCGAAGAAACGCCGGAACACGTCGTAGGAGCCGTCGATCAGCTCGCGCGCGATGCCGTGGCCGCTGATGCAGCAGAAACCGAATTCGCGGTAGGCCGCACCGATTTCCGCGACGAAGGCGTTGCGGTCGCTGTCGTAACGGCGGATGTCGAGGGTGGGAACGTGCTTCATGGGTGAACGTCCATTGGAGGGTCGTGCGGTCGATTGATCCGCCACCGCAGGGGGCGGGGCACGTCGGGCCAATCCATGGCGACCCGGTACTACCTCAGGTTCACGAGCGTTCGGCGGCGGATTTTACCGTTCCGGCGAGGCGATCCGCCAGTTGCCGCACTTCGTCCGCGTCGGCGCCCTCGACCGTGACCCGTACCACCGGCTCGGTGCCCGAAGCGCGCAGCACCACCCGGCCGCGCCCCTGCAGGACGCGCTCGACCTCGCCCAATGCAGCGCGCACCGCGTCGCTCCGCAGCGACTCGCGCGCACCCTCGGCGCGCACGTTGAGCATGACCTGCGGAAACTTCTGCAGCCCCTGGCGCGCGCTGGCCAGGTCATGGCCGGCATGCGTCAGTGCTTCCAGGACGGCCAGCGCTGCGATGATGCCGTCGCCGGTGCTGGCCCGGTCCAGGCAAAGGATGTGGCCGGAAGTTTCACCACCCAGCACACCCTGGTGCTGCTGCAGTTGCTGCATGACGTAGCGGTCGCCGACGTTGGCGCGGATGAATGGCACGCCGAGGTCATCCAGCGCCTGCTGCAACCCGAAATTGCTCATCAGGGTGCCGACCACCGGACCGGCCAGCAGGCCCTGCGCGCGCAGGTGTCGGGCGAGGATGAACAGGATGTCGTCGCCATCGGCGAGTTCGCCATGCCGATCGACCAGGATCACCCGATCGCCGTCGCCATCGAACGCCACGCCCAGGTCGGCCGCATGCGCCAGCACCGCCTGCTGCAACGCCTCCGGATGGGTCGAACCCACTCCATCGTTGATATTGAAGCCATCGGGCTTGTCGCCGATCGCCACCACCTCGGCGCCCAGTTCGGCAAACACTTTCGGCGCGACCTGGTAGGTGGCGCCGTGCGCGCAGTCGAGCACCAGCTTGATCCCGCGCAGGCTGAAATCCTCGGCTACCGTGGCCTTGCAGAACTCCGCGTAGCGCGCCACCGCATCGGCGACGCGCACGGCCTTGCCCAAGCGCTCGGAGGCGACCGTGGCGAACGGCGCCTCCAGCTCCGCCTCGATCGCCAGCTCCACCGCGTCGGAGAGCTTCTCGCCGGCGGCGGAGAAGAACTTGATGCCGTTGTCGTGGTGCGGATTGTGCGAGGCGCTAATCACGATGCCGGCCTGCGCACGCATGGAGCGCGTCAGGAACGCCACGGCCGGCGTGGGCATCGGGCCGAGCAGGCCGACGTCGGCGCCGGCCGCCACCAGCCCGGCCTCCAGCGCCGCCTCGAACATGTAGCCGGACACGCGCGTGTCCTTGCCGATCAGCACCCGGGGCCGTTCGCCGCCCTCGCGCCCGAGCACCGCGCCGACGGCGCGGCCCAGCTGCAGCATGAAATCGGCACTGATCGGCCACTGCCCGACCAGGCCGCGGATACCGTCGGTGCCGAAATACTTGCGTTCTGTCATCGTGATCTTCCGAGAAAGGATGGGCGCATCGAACGGGGCGTTTTCAGTCGTCGTCCGGCCAGCGCGGCGCAGGTGGGCGATCGTCCCGGCGCGGCGCCGCGTCGGCCGCCTGCACCGCACTCCATACCGCCAGCGCATCGACCGTGGGCAACACATCATGCACACGCACGATGCGGGCACCACGCTGCACTGCGATCAGCGCCGCGGCCACCGAACCGGCCGCGCGATCGGCCGGCGTGGCGCGGCCGGTCAGGGTGCCGATCATGCGCTTGCGCGAGAGACCGGCGTACACCCCGCTGCCCAGGCTGGTGAAACGATCCAGCGCGCACAGCAGCGCAATATTGTGTTCCAGCGTCTTGCCGAAGCCGAAACCGGGATCGACCACCACCTTGCGCCGGTCGATGCCCGCCAGCTCGCAGGCAAACAGGCGATCGGTGAGGAAACGATGCACCTCGGCGACGACGTCGTCGTAATGCGGGTCGTCCTGCATGCTGCGCGGCTCGCCCAGCATGTGCATCAGGCACACCGGCACGCCCAGCTCGGCTGCCGCCTCCAGCGCCCCGTCGCGGCGCAGCGCGTACACGTCGTTGATCATGCCCGCACCCGCGGCCACCGCCGCGCGCATCACCTGCGGGCGCGAGGTGTCGATGGAGATCGGCACCGTCGTGCGCGCCGCCAGCTGCTCGATCACCGGCAGCACGCGGCGCAACTCCTCCTCGACGGAGACCTCGTCGGCGCCGGGACGGGTGGATTCGCCACCCACGTCGAGCATGTCCGCGCCCTCCTCGACCATGCGCACGCCGTGCGCCACCGCGTCGTCCACGTTGGCGTGGATGCCGCCGTCGGAAAACGAATCAGGCGTGAGGTTGAGGATGCCGACCACGCGCGGGCGATCCAGCGACAGGGCGCGACCGGCGCAGTCCAGTACCGGTGCAAACCATTCGTTCGTCATGCTGATGTCTCCGCGCCGTGCCCTGCTGCCCGCGGGCTCATCCGCCCGTGCCGCCCAGCTCGCCCATGTAGCGCCGGTAATGGCGCAGCTCGGCGATGGAATCGCGGATGTCGGACAACGCCGTGTGCGCCGATTCCTTGCCCACGCTCTTGGCGATTTCCGGCGCCCAGCGACGCGCCAGTTCCTTCAACGTGGACACGTCGAGGTTGCGATAGTGGAAATAGCGCTCCAGCCGCGGCATCTGCCGGTGCATGAAGCGCCGGTCCTGGCAGATCGAGTTGCCGCACATCGGCGACTTGCCTGGCGGCACCCAGGCGCGCAGGAACTCCACGGTGGCCTGCTCGGCCATCGCGTGGTCGGTCTGCGAGTTCAGCACCTGGCGCCACAGGCCGGATTTGTGATGCTGGTTGATGTTCCAGCTGTCCATGGATTCCAGCCGGTCGATTTCATGGCGTATCGCGAAGACCGGGCCATCGGCCAGCACGTTGAGGTTCTTGTCGGTAACCACCGTGGCGATCTCGAGAATCGAATCATTGTCGGTGTCGAGGCCGGTCATCTCCAGATCGATCCAGATCAGGTTTTCTTCGTTGGCTTGGCTCATGGAATCTCCTTGTGCGACCCAGTTTATCAGCCTTGCCCGTGACGGATGCCTGCATGCGATCATCGCCGGATGCAGACCTTCTTCTGGCACGACTACGAGACCTCGGGCGCCGATCCACGCCGCGACCGCCCACTGCAGTTCGCCGGCATCCGCACCACGTTGGAGCTGGAAATCGTCGGCGAACCCGTGATGTTCTACGGCAAGCCCCCGCTGGAGATGCCGCCTCATCCGGACGCCTGCCTGATCACCGGCATCACGCCGCAGCAGGCCGAGCGCGAGGGCGTCGGCGAGGCCGACTTCGCCGCCCGCGTGCATGAACAGCTGGCCGCACCAGGCACCTGCGGAGTCGGCTACAACTCGCTGCGTTTCGACGACGAATTCACCCGGCAGATGCTCTACCGCAACTTCCACGACCCGTACGGCCGCGAATGGGAGAACGGCAATTCGCGCTGGGACCTGATCGACCTGGTGCGCATGTGCCAGGCGCTGCGCCCCGAGGGCATTGTCTGGCCGACCCGCGAGGATGGCTCGCCGAGTTTCAAGCTGGAGCACCTGGCCAGCGCGAACCGGCTCAGCCAGGAGCGGGCGCATGATGCCCTGTCCGACGTCCGTGCGCTGATCGACCTGGCCCGGCTGATCCGTGTGCGCCAACCGCGACTGTGGGACTGGTACTACGCGTTGCGCCGCAAGCAGAAGGTGTTCGACCTGCTCGACGTGGTGAACATGACGCCGCTGGTGCACGTCTCCTCGCGCTACCCGGCCAGTCGCCACTGCCTTGCACTGATCGCGCCGCTGGCCGCGCATCCGGGCCGCGCCGGCGAAGTGATCGTGTACGACCTGGCCACCGATCCGGTCGAATGGCTGGCGCTGGACGAAGACGAGATCGCCGACCGC
Source organism: Rhodanobacter sp. UC4452_H20 (assembly GCF_052978205.1). Next base: position 1,199,988 of record NZ_CM129662.1, read on the forward strand.
ATCTTCACGCCGCGTGCCGATCTCCCCGAAGGCATCGAACGCATCCCGCTGCGCACGGTGCGGGCAAACCACGCACCGGCGCTGGCGCCGCTGTCGGTGCTGCAAGGCGTGGACCTGCAGCGCCTGCAACTCGACCTGGAGCGTTGCCTCGCGCATCGCGACACCTTGCGCGCGGTCGACGGGCTGGCCGAAAAGCTGCGTCGCGTGTTCCAGCGCGCCGCGGAGTTTCCTCCGCCGGAAGATCCGGAGCTGGCGCTCTACAACGGCTTCCTGCCCGATGCCGACAAGCGCCTGCTGGCCCAGGTACGTGCCACGCCACCGGCAGAACTGGGCACGCGCGCGTTTCCATTCCGCGACCCGCGCTATCCGGAGCTGCTGTTCCGCTACCGCGCGCGCAACTGGCCCGAGACGCTGGACGTGGAGGAACACGTGCGTTGGGGTGCATTCCGCCAGGCACGGCTGACTCGCCACACGCCGCTGACCGGACTCACGCTCGATGACTACTTCGCCCGCCTCGGCGAGCTGCGCCACGATCCGGCCGCGCAGGACAAGCTGCCCCTGCTCGATCAGTTGCAGGCCTGGGGCGAGCAACTCGCCCACAGCATCGACGGAACGTAGGGCCGGCGCTGCCCGCCACCGCGACACGCCCAAAGCCCGGCGCAATGCCCGCCCCACCCTCGACGAACCACCATGCCCAAGAGCTATTTCACCCCCGCCACCTTCCGCTTCCTGCGCGCTCTGGAACGCAACAACCATCGCGACTGGTTCCACGCGCACAAGGACGACTACGAGCGCCACGTGCGCGAGCCGTTCCTCGTCCTGATCGCCGACCTGCAGGCGCCGCTGGCGGAGATCAGCCCGCACTACCGCGCCGACCCGCGCAAGAACGGCGGTTCGCTGTACCGCATCTACCGCGACACGCGCTACTCCAACAACAAGCTGCCGTACAAATCCTGGCAGGGCTCGCGTTTCACCCATGAGCGACGCCACGAGATCCAGGCGCCCGGTTTCTACCTCCACATCGAACCCGGCGACTGTTTCGCCGGTGGCGGCATGTGGCATCCGGAACCGGACGCACTGAAGCACATCCGCGAATTCCTGGTCGACAATCCGGAAGCATGGAAGCGCGCCACGCGAAGCAAGACCTTCCGGGAGCACCTGCAGCTCGCCGGTGAATCGCTGATCCGCCCGCCGCGCGGCTACGACCCGGCGCATGAGCTGATCGAGGATCTCAAGCGCAAGGATTTCATCGCCAGCACCGGCTTCAGCGAAGCGCTGGCCTGCTCTGACGAACTGCTGCCGTGGACGGTCGCCACCTTCAAGCGCGTCGCTCCGCTGGTCGACTATCTGTGCGCCGCGCAGGAGCTGGAGTTCTGATCGCCCACGGCAGGAGCCCGCTCGCGGGCGATGCTCTTGTCTTCGTGCGCGCAGGGAAAAGCATCGCCCGCAAGCGGGCTCCTACGCATGCCGGCGACGAAGTTGCGTGTACGCCACGCCCATCCCGATCACCGCGGCGAACGCCACGTAATGCGCCGGCGCCAGCACGCCGAACTGCTTCACCAGCAGGCCGATCAGCGGCGGCGTGATGCCGCCGAACACTGCGTAGGCGATGTTGTACGAGAACGACAATCCGGAGAAGCGCACCGCGGGCGGGAACGCCACCACCATCAGCGCCGGGACCACGCCGACCACGCCGACGGCCAGCCCGGCGAGCGCGTACAGCACGAGGAAATGCGCCGCCCCGAAGCGCAGATCCAGATACAGCGCGTAGCTGCACACCACCAGGCCGGCCGCGCCGAACAGCAGCGCGCGCGCAAACCCGATTCGATCCGCCAGGACGCCATAGCCCAGACAGCCCAACGCCAGCGCGACGGAGGCCACGGTGTTGCCGAGGAACGCCCGCGCCGGCGCCACATGGAACACCGACTGCACCAGCGACGGCGTCATCAGGACGATCACCAGGATCGCCGCGGTGAGCATCCAGGTCACCAGCATCGACAGCAGCACACTGGGAAAATGCTGCTCGAATACTTGCCGCAGCGGCAGGCCGCTGGCCAGCTCTCGCCGGGCGTGCATCGCCTCGAATACCGGCGTCTCGCTGAGCCAGCGCCGCAGCCACACCGCTAAGAAACCGAACACGCCGCCGACCAGGAACGGCACGCGCCAGCCCCAATCGAGCACGGTCGCCGGGCTCATCCGGCTGTTGATCGCCGCCGCCGCCAGCGAGCCGATCACGATGCCCACGGTCAGCCCCGAAGTGAGGCTGGCGCAGGCAAATCCCACCCGTCGCGCCGGCACGTGCTCGGCCACGAACACCCACGCGCCGGGTACTTCGCCTCCCACCGCGATGCCCTGCACCACCCGCAGCGACAGCAAGGCCAGCGGCGCCAGCATGCCGACCTGCGCGTATACCGGCAGCAGGCCGATACCCAGCGTGGGCACCGCCATCAGGAACACGCTGAGCGTGAACATCCGCTTGCGCCCCAGCTTGTCGCCATAGTGGGCCATCACGATGCCGCCCAGCGGCCGCGCGAGGTAGCCCGCCGCGAAGATGCCGAACACCTGCAGCTGCGCCAGCCACGGCGCGGTGTCGTGCGGGAAGAACAGCTGGCTCAGCGGGATCGCGAAAAACACGAACACCACGAAGTCGTAGAACTCCAGCGCGCCGCCCAGGGCCGCCAGGGTCAGCGTGCGGATGTCGCGGCGACCGAGAGTCCGGTCATCCGTGATGTCACGCTGCAACACGAGGCCATGTTCGATCATCGTCAGTTTTCCGGGAGCCGCCGTGGCCGCCGCGGAAACATAACCCAAAAACCGGTCCGCCCGATCGACCTGGGTGCTCGGGCTGCGAGCCGTTTTCCGATGGGTCTCCGGCGCGACTGGCCGGGGATTTCAAGCCCGGTCGACCGGCTGGAGCAACCGGCGGGGGCGACTCCGCCTGAGCGACAAGGCGTGCGACCGGCCCGGTCGCGCGCCGCGTCTCACGCCCGGGCAAACGGAAACGCCAACACGTCGGCGATCGCGTCGGTATCGGCCAGGCACATCAACAGACGCTCCACGCCCAGCGCCACGCCGGCGCAAGCAGGCATGGCATCGAGCACGTCCAGCAGGTTCTCGTCCAACGGGATCTCGCGCAGGCCGCGCTCGCGGCGTACCGCGTTGTCGCGCTCGAAGCGCCCGCGCTGCTCGGCCGCATCGTTCAACTCGTGGTAGCCGTTGGCCAGCTCGTAACGGCCCAGATACAGCTCGAAGCGCTCGGCCAGCGGCGGTTCGCCGGGGCGAATCTTCGCCAGTGCACACTGGCTGGCCGGATAGTCGTGGATCACCGTGATGCGGTCGCGCGGAAACGCCGGCTGCAGCTTGTGGGTGATCAACAGGTCGAGCCAGTCGTCACGGCCAAGCCCGTCCGGGCCGATGCCGAACGCGGTCAGCGGCGCACGCAGTTCGTCCACCGGCGCATGCAACGGGTCAATGCCCAGCCCGTCCAGGAACAGCTGCCGGTACGTGGTCACCCGCACCTCGGCGCGCCGCCCCACCAGCCCCAGCGCAGCCTCCACCAGCACGATGGTTTCCTGCATCAGCCGGCGATGGTCCCAACCGACCCGGTACCACTCCAGCATGGTGAACTCGGGGTTGTGACGCCCGCCCGCCTCGCCGTTGCGAAACACCCGGCCCAGCTCGTAGCAGTCGCCGACACCCGCCGCGAGCAGCCGCTTCAGCGGGTACTCCGGCGAGGTGCGCAACCAGCGCTCGCGCGCACCGGCATCGACATGGCCGCTGAAGGTCGTGCTGAAACCCTGCATGTTCGGATCGGTATTGCCGGCTGCCGACAGCACCGGGGTTTCCACCTCCAGCACGTCGCGCGTGGCGAAATACGCGCGGATCAGGGCGTACAGCCGTGCACGCAAGCGCAGGGCGTCAGGCAGGGCGAGACTCATCAACCCGCCCCGTGCTCGTCGAGCAAGGCCAGCAACTGCGCCTCGTCCCAGACCGGCACGCCAAGCTCCTGCGCCTTGTCCAGTTTCGAGCCGGCTTCAACGCCTGCCACCACCACGCTGGTCTTTTTCGAGACCGATCCGGAGACCTTGGCGCCCAGCGCCTCCAGCCGATCCTTTGCCTCGTCGCGGCTGAGCGAGGCCAGCGTGCCGGTGAGCACGAAGGTCTGCCCGTCCAGCGGCGCCGTGGCCACGGCCGCGCCGGCGGGAATCGCATCGAGCAGGCGGTGCATCGCTGCCTCGGCATCGCGCAACGCAGCCTGTGCAGCGGGATCGGCCAGGAAGGCTTCCAACGCCGCCGCCGCGGCCTGCGGCACGCCAGCGGTGATCCAGTGCGCCGCGCCCGCGGCGAGCAGGCGATCGAGCGTGGGGAAATGCTGCGCCAGCAGCTTGCTGCTCTTGGGACCGAGCTTGTTGATCCCGGCCATGTCCAGCAGCACGCCCAGATTCAGCCGCTCGCGCAGCTGCGGCGAAGGCGCGCTCTCGTCACTGAACACGATGCCGGCCTCGAGCAGCGCATCGACCACCTGCTGGTTGCCCGCCTGCGCGAAGAAGCCGGCGATCGAGGTGGCCACTTCGGCGCCAACGTCAGGCAGCACGCGCAGTACCGGCGCCGGCATGGCGCGCACGACATCGAGCCGGCCCAGCCACGCGGCCAGCGTCTTGGCCGTGCTCTCGCCGATATGCATGATGCCCAGCGCGAACAGGAAGCGCGCCAGCGTGGTGTGCTTGCTGGCCTCGATGCCGGCGACCAGGTTCTCGGCCCACTTGGTCGCCACCTTGCCGGCCTTGACCGTTTCGGGCGTGGTGCCATCCCGTTCGTCGATCGCCTGCTTCATCGCCACGAAGCTGTCGACGGTGAGCGCGTACAGATCGGCTGGCGAGTGCACGATGTCGAACTCCACCAGCGCCTCGGCGAAGCGCTCACCCAGGCCTTCGATGTCCATGGCACGACGCGACGCGAAGTGGATCAGTGCCTCCTTGCGCTGTGCCGCGCAGATCAGTCCGCCGGAGCAGCGCCAGGCGGCGGCGCCCTCTTCGCGGATCAGCGCCGAACCGCACACCGGGCATTGCGCGGGCATCGTCCACGGCACCGTGCCGGGCGGGCGCTGGCCCTCGACCACGCGCACCACTTCCGGAATCACGTCGCCGGCACGGCGCACGATCACCGTGTCGCCGATGCGCGCATCCAGCCGCGCGACCTGGTCGGCGTTGTGCAGCGTGGCGTAGGTGACGGTGACGCCGGCCACTTGTACCGGCTCCATCCGCGCGCGCGGCGTGGCGGCGCCGGTGCGGCCGATCTGCACCTCGATGTCTAGCAGGCGGGTGGTTTGCTCCTGCGCGGGAAACTTGTGCGCGATCGCCCAGCGCGGCGCGCGCGAGACGAAACCCATCTCGCGCTGGCCTTCGTAATCGTCCAGCTTGTAGACCACGCCGTCGATGTCGTAAGGCAGGCTGTCGCGCCTGGCGCCGATGCGCCGGAAATAGGCGATCAGGCCATCGAAGCCACGTGCGATGTCCACTTCCGGCGACACCGGGAACCCCCACTCGCGCAGCTGCCGCAGCGTGGCCGAATGGGTCGGCGGCAGCTCGCCGCCCTCGACCACGCCGATCGCGTAGGCGAAGAAACTGAGCCGCCGCTTCGCGGTAATCGCCGGGTCGAGCTGGCGCAGCGAGCCGGCAGCGCCGTTGCGCGGATTGGCCAGCGGCTTCTCGTCGTGGGCGCGGGCGTATGCGTTGAACGCCTCGAAATCCTTGCGCAGCATGATCACCTCGCCGCGTACTTCGAGCACCTCGGGCCAGTCCTTGCCGCGCAGCTTCAACGGGATCGCCCGCACCGTGCGCAGGTTGGCGGTGACGTCCTCGCCCGTTTCGCCGTCGCCGCGGGTGGCACCCTGCACGAACACGCCATGCTCGTAGCGCAGGCTGATCGCCAGGCCATCGAGCTTGGGTTCGACCGAGAAAACTGGTTCAGTCCGTTTTGTCGTCTGCTCGATGCGCCGCTCGAACTCGGCCACCTCGTGGAAGCGTTCGCGATCGGTCTCGCCGTCCTGCTCGAAGGCATTGCCGAGCGACAGCATCGGGATCGCGTGGCGCACCTCGGCAAAGCCGCCGTGCGCGCGTGCGCCGACCTTGCGCGTCGGTGAATCGGGTGAGGCCAGCGCCGGGTGTGCGGCTTCCAGCGCTTCCAGTTCGCGCATCAGGCGGTCGTACGCGGCATCGGTGATGTCCGCGTCGTCGAGCACGTGGTAGCGGTAATTGGCCTGCTCGATCTGCGCGCGCAGTGCGGCGGCGCGGGCCAGGATGTCGGCGGGAACGGCGGTTGCGGCCATGCGGGTCTCCTTCTCCGCGCAGTTTAGCGACCCGCCGGTGCGCCCGCCGCGCGCGCGGCGCTCAGCGGTGCAGGTGGCCGGCGGCCTCGGGCTGGTAGGTGATCTCCAGCACTTTCAGGCGGCGCTTGCGCCCGTCGGGCATCGGCCAGTCGATCTGCTGGCCGCGCGCCAGGCCCAGCAGCGCACTGCCCACGGGGGCGAGGATCGAGACCGTACCGGGCGCACCGGCGCCGGCCGGGTAGACCAGGGTGAGGGTCAGCTTTTCGCCGTCGGACTCATCTTCGAAGACCACGGTGGAGTTCATCGTCACGATGTGCGGCGGCATGTCCGCCGGCTCGACCACGTCGGCGCGATCCAGCTCGGCGCGCAGCGCCTGCAGCTTGTCGGCCTCGGCTGCCGGCAGCCGCTCCAGCAGGGCTTCGATGCGATCCAGGTCGATGCGCGACACGGTGATTGCTGAATGACTCATGGTGATTCCTGGTTCCCGCGGCTCCAGCCGCACAAAAACACGCGCCAGAACATGGTGTCCCGGCGCGTGAGGTCGGTTATCCGCTGCCGCGCCTGGCACATCACCGGCGGCAGGTGCATCAGACGTGACTGTGCAAAATCCCGGCGCCAAATGCAAGCTGTCACAACAGTTATCATGCCCGACATGGCCAGCCCAGCCGCCGCGGACGCCCCTTCAGCAACGGTTTCGGCCGCCTTGCCCGAGCCGTCCACGCGCGAGCGCTTCCGCGGCCTGCTGTGGCTGGTCGCGGCGGCCTTCTTCATGCAGGCGCTGGATTCCACCGTGGTCAACACCGCGGTGCCGATGATGGCCGTGGCGCTGGAGGTGACCCCGCTGGGCATGCGCACGGCGCTGACCAGCTACGTCCTGACCCTGGCGATCCTGATCCCGGCCAGTCCGTGGCTGTGCGACCGGCTGGGCACGCGGCGGGTGTTCGGCGCCGCGATCGTGGTGTTCGGGCTGGGTTCGCTGCTGTGCGGGCTGGCGCAGACGCTGCCGCAACTGGTCGCCGCGCGCGTGCTGCAGGGCATCGGTGGCGCCTCGCTGATGCCGGTCGGGCGCTACGTGCTGGTGCGCAGCATCGACAGGCGCGAGTTCGTGCGCGCGATGAGCACGGTGGCCACCTTCGGCCTGCTGGGTTCAGTACTCGGCCCCCTGCTCGGCGGCGCGCTGGTGGAGTTCACCTCGTGGCGGCTGATCTTCCTGATCAACGTGCCGGTGGCGATCGCCGGGGTGTGGATGAACCGGCGCGACATGCCGGACTACCGGCTGGAGCGCGCACACCGTTTCGACCTGTTCGGCTTCGGGCTTTTCGCCGCCGCCTCGGCCCTGCTGCTGATCGCCTCGGAGCTGGCCGGCGCCACGCCCGTGCCGTGGATGCGCATCGGCCAATGCAGTCTGGCGGCGGTGCTGCTGGGCCTGGCCTATGTGTGGCACAGCCGACGCACCGCCTTTCCGGTCGCCGACCTGACCCTGCTCAAGGTGCGCAGCGTGTGGGTGGCGCTGGCCGGCGGCCTGTTCACCCGGCTCGGCATCTCCGGCATGTTCCTGTTGCTGGTGCTGTTCCTGCAGGTCGGTTGCGGCTGGTCGCCGCTGATGGCCGGCCTGATGATGGTGCCGCAGGCATTGGGTTCGATCTGCGCCAAATGGGCGATCAATCGCGTGCTGGTGCACCTGGGTTACCGCCGCCTGCTGCTGGGCAACACCTTGATCGTGGCCGTGCTGCTGGCGGCGTTTGCCCTGCTCGGACCGGCCACGCCGGTGTGGGCCATCGCGACGTTGACGTTCTGCTACGGCGGCTTCGCCGGGCTGCAGTACACCGCGATGAACACGCTGATCTATCACGACCTGGACATCGCGCACGCCTCGATGGCTTCGTCGATGGCCTCGACCGTGCAATACCTCGCGATGAGCTTCGGCATCGCGCTGTCTACGCTGCTGATGCAGGCGCTGCTGCAGGGGCATGAGCGCGCGGATTACGTCGAGGCGTTCCGCTGGACGGTGCTGCTGCTGGCGCTGGTCACGGCGGCGGCCAGCCGCGTGTTCGGCCGGCTGCGGCACGATCGCCCGCTGTCGCGAGCCGGCGCAGCGGCAGGTTGAACCGCGGCAAGGCGCCGCCCGGCGAGAGGCTGCGTGTAGCATGCAGTCTTTGCCGCAAGCTCGGGCACGTATTGCATGCACCACGCCAGCGAAATCCTGTTCACCCTGTTTGTCGTGTTCGTCGCCGCCCAGATCGGCAGCGAGATCGCGCAACGACTGAAGCTGCCCGGCGTGGTCGGCGAGATCGCCGCCGGTTGCGCGATCGGCCCTTCCCTGCTCGGCTGGATCAGCCCGGGGCAGATCGCCACCGGCACCCCGCTCGACGTGCTGGCGGAGATCGGCGTGATCCTGCTGCTGTTCGCGGTGGGCCTGGAAACCCGGCTGGAAGACATGAAGAAGGTCGGTGCGGTGGCGTTCGCGGTCGGCGTGGTCGGCGTGCTGGTGCCGTTCGGCATGGGCAGCGTGTGGGCCCACGGCAACGGCTTCGACTGGGACCGTTCACTGTTCGTCGCGGCGGCCTTCGTGGCCACCTCGGCCGGCATCACCGCGCGCGTGCTGCAGGAGCTGGGCGTACTGCAGCGGATCGAGAGCAAGGTGATCCTGGGTGCGGCGGTGATCGATGACATCCTGGCCATGCTGCTGCTCGGCGTCGTGATTTCACTGCAGGGTGGCGGCAGCGTCGATGCCTCGCACCTGCTGGTGGTACTCGCCGGTGCGGCGGGCTTCATCGCGGTGATTGGCTGGGGCGGCGCGCGGGTGATGCGCTGGAACTCCGCCTGGCTGGACAAGCCGCTGGGCCCGCATTCGCCGCTGATGATCGTGCTGGCGCTGTGCCTGGGGCTGGCCTGGCTGTCCACCCGCTTCGGCCTGGCCGCGATCATCGGCGCGTTCTTGGCCGGCATGATCGCCTCGGAAACGCGCCAGCAGCACACCCTGGAAAAGCAGACGGCCCCGCTGCTCGCCCTGCTTACCCCGTTCTTCTTCGTGGTCACCGGCAGCAAGGTCGACCTGCACGAACTGGCCAGCGCCGAGGCGCTGTGGATGCTGGCGGTGGTCACCGCGATCGCGGTGGTATCCAAGCTGGCCGGCGGCTGGCTCGGTTCGCTCACGCTGGGCACGCGCAGCGCCACCATCATCGGCTTCGGCATGGTGCCGCGCGGCGAGGTGGGCATCGTGGTCGCCACCCTGGGGCTGGCCGCCGGCGTGTTCGACAACCGCATCTACGCGATCATCGTGGCGATGTCGCTGCTCACCGCCATGGTCACGCCGCCGATCCTGGCCTGGCTGCTCAAGCGCGGCGATCAGGCCGCCGGCACCACGGAGTTGCCCGAAGCACCGAACTGACCGCTGCCGCTTGCGGCAGCGACGAAACGACAACGGGCCGACGCAAGCCGGCCCGTTGGAGTGCCGCCGTGGCCCGCTGCCCCTGCGCAGAGGGCGGGCCGGGCATCGCGGCGGGATCACTTGGCGAACAGGTGCTCCACGCCGGCGCGCTCCTCGCGCAGTTCCTTGTCGGTGGCGTCCATGCGTGAACGCGAGAAGGCGCCGATCTCCAGGCCCTGCACGATCTCGTACTTGCCGTTCTTCACGGTCACCGGGTAGCCGTAGATCACGCCCGGCGCGATGCCGTAGGAGCCATCGGCAGGAATGCCCATCGAGGCCCAGTCGCCCTCGGCCGTGCCCTGCGCCCAGGTGCGCATGTGGTCGATCGCCGCCGAGGCAGCCGAGGCGGCCGACGAGGCGCCGCGTGCCTTGATGATGGCCGCGCCGCGCTGCTGCACGGTGGGAATGAACTCGTTCTCGTACCAGGCCCGGTCGACCAGGCTCAGCGCCGGCTTGCCGTCGACGGTGGCGTGGTGCAGGTCGGGATACTGGGTGGAGCTGTGGTTGCCCCAGATCGTCATCTTCTTCACGTCGGTGTTGTGCTTGCCGGTCTTCTCGGCCAGCTGGCTCTTGGCGCGGTTGTGGTCGAGGCGAACCATCGCGGTGAAGCACTTCGGATCCAGGTCCGGCGCGTTCTGCTGGGCGATCAGGGCATTGGTGTTGGCCGGGTTGCCGACCACCAGCACCCTCACGTCACGCCTGGCATGCGCGTTCAGGGCCTTGCCCTGCGGTGCGAAGATCGCGCCGTTGGCTTCCAGCAGATCCTTGCGCTCCATGCCCGGGCCGCGCGGGCGCGCGCCGACCAGCAAGGCGTAATCCACATCCTTGAACGCGACATTGGCGTCATCGGTGGCGACCACGCCGGCCAGCGTCGGGAACGCGCAATCGTTGAGTTCCATCACCACGCCCTGCAGCGCCGGCAGGGCCGGGGTGATCTCCAGCAGATGCAGGATCACCGGCTGGTCGGGGCCGAGCATGTCGCCGGCGGCGATGCGGAACAGCAAGGCATAGCCGATCTGGCCGGCAGCACCGGTAACGGCAACTCGAACGGGGGCTTTCATGGACGATGACTCCTTCTGGGGGTGTTCATTCTCGTGCAGGAGCGCACCCTGCGCGCGATGTTCCTGTCGCGAAAGGCATCGCGCACAGGCTGCGCTCCTGCAGGCACTGATTCACGTCAGTTCGGCGAAAAATTCGGCGATACGGTCCAGGCCGGGTTGCAACTGGGCCTGCGGGCAGGTGTAGGAAATGCGCATCGCACGCGGCTCGCCGAAGGCCGAGCCGGGCACGCAGGCCACGCCCTTGGCTTCCAGCAGCGCGGCGCAGAACTCCACGTCATTGTCGATCTTCATGCTGCCGTGGCGCTTGCCGAATGCCGCCGAGATGTCCGGGAACGCGTAGAACGCGCCCTGCGGCCGCGGGCAGGCCACGCCGGGAATCGCCGTGAGCGCGGCAAACACCGTGTCGCGCCGGCCGGCGAACTCCCTGCACTTGGCCTGCGGCACGTCCTGCGGGCCGGACAAGGCTGCGACGGCCGCGGCGGTGATCACTTCCGGCAGGCTGGTGATGTGGTTGGAATTGAGCGTGGTGACCGCCTTGGCCACCACTTCGGGGCCAGCCAGCAGGCCCACGCGCCAGCCCGGCATGCCGTAGGTCTTGGAGACCGAATCGACGAAGATCACCCGCTCGCGCAGCTCCGGCCTGGCGAACACGAAGTTGTGGTATCCCAGCCCGTCGAACACCATCGCGTTGTAGATGTCGTCGGTGATGACCCAGGTATCCGGGTGCCGGGCGATCACCTCGGCCAGTGCGGCGATTTCCGCGCCGGTGTAGACCATGCCGGTGGGGTTGGACGGGTTGTTGAACAGAAACACCTTCGGCTTGCGCGCCAGCGCGGCGTCGAGCTGGGCCGGGGTGAGCTTGTAGTTCTGCTCCGCCCCGCACGGCATCACGTGGATCTTCGCGCCCACGATGTCGGCGATGTCGCGGTAGGTGGTCCAGTACGGCGCGGCGAAGCAGATCTCCTCGCCTTCGTCCAGCAACGCCTCGGCCAGGTTGTACAGCACCTGCTTGGCGCCGATGCCGATCGACAGGTTCGTGCGCGTGTAGCCGCTGAAGCCGAGCGCCTCGATGTGCCTGAGGAATGCGTCCAGCAGCGCGTCGGCGCCCCGGTTGCTGCCGTACTGGCCGGAGTCGTGCGAGAGCGACTCGCGCGCGGCGGCGTAGACATGCTCGCCGGGCAGGAAGTTCGGCACGCCGATGGAGAAGCTGATGATGTCGCGGCCGGCAGCCCTGAGCTGTCTGGCCTTCTCGGCGATGAGCATGATCGCGCTGGGTTTGGCGCGGCCGACACGCTTGGCGAGCTGGGGCATTGCTGTCTCACGCAGTGAGGAAACAAAGGCCGCAATTTTACCACGCCGCCCGCCCCGGGCGCTCGTCTGCCATGCGCTTGCGCCACCGCCGTCCAATCGGGGCATCATGGATGCGCCCGCGCACCGGGCTTCGCAGTCAACCCGCTACAAGGAGAACCGCATGCATTGGCTCTGGGTTTTCGTGATCGGACTGGTCGTGGGCGTGGTGGCCAAGCTGTTGACGCCGGGCAAGGACCCGGGCGGCTTCATCATCACCGCCATCATCGGCATCGTCGGCTCGCTGCTGGCGACCTGGGTCGGCCAGCACTTGTTCGGCTGGTACCAGGAGGGGCAATCGGCCGGCTTCATCGCCTCGGTGGTCGGCGCCATCGTGTTGTTGCTGCTCTACCACCTGCTCAAGCGCAAGTCGACCTGACCGGCCTCCCGGCGGGGCGATCACCCCCGCCGGGACGCTCCGCAGCCTCAGCCCAGCAGCTTGCCCGCCAGCCCTTCAAGCATGCCGAGGTTGAAGCCGCCGCCCTGCCCGTCTGCCGGCACCTGGCCATCCGGTGTGAGGTGGTCGACCGCCTGCGGCAAGACCTGCGAAAGTCCGTTGAGCACCACGGCGGGATCGACGCCGAGCTTGCTGGCCGCCTCCTGCACCAGCGAGCCCATGCCGCCATGCTGCAGCGCCTGGCCGAGTTGATCGCCCGATACCGGCTGGTTCGCCCCGTTGCTCACCCACGACTGCACTGCGCCACCCAGCCCGTGCTGCTGCAGCATGCTGATCAGGCCCTGCACGCCGCCAGCCCGCTGCAACAGGTCGCTGGCCACCGAAATCATCGAGCCGGCACCGCCGGCCTGCTGTCCCTGACCGCCAAGCAAATCATTGAGGAATGACATGGTCGCTCTCCTTGATGAATGAACACGCGTGTAGCCCGCCGATCATAGGCCGGTGAAAGTAGTGGAGCCATGACTCATTCGCCCAAAAAAATCGCCGGCTCCGGCCGGCGATTTCCTGCGTATCCGGCGGCAAGCTCAGCCGCGCTGATCCAGCACCTCGTTCCATTCCTTGACGCGGTCGACCTGCGCCGCCAGCAAGGCGTCGACGTCGCCCTCCACGGTGACCTTCTCGATCGTGTCACCCTGCTGGATCGCGTTGACCACGTCCATGTCGGACGCGTCCAGCACTTCGCCGAACACGCTGTGCTTGCCGTCCAGCCACGGCGTCGGGCCGTGGGTGATGAAGAACTGGCTGCCGTTGGTGCGCGGACCGGCATTGGCCATCGACAGCACACCCGGCTTGTCGTGACGCAGCGACGGATTGAACTCGTCCTCGAACTTGTAGCCCGGACCACCGCGGCCACTGCCCTCGGGGCACCCGCCCTGGATCATGAAATCGGCGATCACGCGATGGAACGACAGGCCGTCGTAGTAGCCGCGGCGCGCCAGGTTGACGAAGCTGGCGACCGTCACCGGTGCCTTGTCCTCGTGCAGGCGCAGGTGGATCGGGCCGCGGTTGGTGGTGAAGGTGACGTTGATGGTCATGGCGATCCTTGAGGCTGGGGCGAAAGACCGAAAGGATAACCCAGCCGCCGGCTGCAGCCGTGAACGGATGATCCTCAGTGCGCCGCCGCCGGCTTTGGCGCCGCCTGCAGCAACTGGTGCAGTTTGAGGTAGACCGCGTTGGTCCAGCCGAAGCCGATCACGTTGGTGGTGTAGCCGGCGGTGATCTTCACCTCCGCGTTGCCCAGCGCCATGTTGTATTTCTCGCGGATGGTGCCGTCGTGGGCGAAGCCGGTATCCACCGTGGCCGTGAACTTGCGCGCCAGGCGGCGGGCGTCGTCATGGAAACCGTAGGCGTCCAGGCCCGAGATCGCCAGCCAGTTGGTGGGCGCCCAGCCGAACGGCTCGTCCCATTGCGCGCCGCTGCCCAGGTCGTCCATCGACAGGCCGCCCTTGCGCTCGAACACGGCCAGGTGCTTCTGCAGCGCGGCCGCCTGCGCCTTGCTGGCCAGCCCGGCCCACAGCGGCCAGTAGGTGGTGACATAGGGCTGCGTCGATGCCTTGCTGGTGGTGAAGTCGTAGTCCATGAACATGCCGCGTTCCGGCTGCCACAGGTACTTGTCCATCGCCACCTTGCGCCTCGCGGCGGCGTCCGCCCATTGCCTGGCCTCGGCCACCTTGCCCAGTTGCAGGGCGAAGTCGTGCAGGTCGCGCTCGTAGCGATACAGCAGGCTGTTGAGGCCCACGCCGGCGTAGTGATGGGTGGTTCCGCCGTACGGACCGAAGTGGAAATTGGTGTCGAAGCCGGACTCGCGCATGGCGCGATCACCCAGGTAGTAGTCGGCGCTCAGGCGATGGCCCTGCGACCAGGCGCCGGCGCAGACATGGGACGCCTCGATGTCGCAACTGGTGGATTTCAGGCGCGCTGTCTCGGCGGCGTCGGGATGCTCGGCGGCCTTGACCAGGTAGCCGGGGTCGTCCTTCGGATGCGCCAGCACCCAGTCGATCACGCCGCGGTAGTAGGCGCTGCCGTGCATCTCCGGCACCGGGCCGGCGCCGAGGTCGAAGTAGCGTGCCAGGCCGGTGTCGCCGGCACGATGCTCGGGTCGGGTCCAGATGCGGTAGTTGGCCACCGCCAGCGGATAGGCGTGGACCAGCCATGCATGCCGCTCGGCCTCGCCCTTGAAGGCGCCGGGCGCGGCCAGCACGTCGCCGATCATTCGCGACAGGAACGGCGGCTGCGAACGAGTCAGGTAATAGGTGCGGTTGGCGTTGAGCACGCCGCCGTAGTGCTCGACCTCGAACAGCATGTTGTCGGTCATGTCGCGAGCCAGCTCGACGCGCCCGTCCGCCAGCAAGCCGAGCTGGATGAAGTAGCTGTCCCAGCCGTACATCTCGTTGAACTGCCCGCCCGGCACCACGTAGGGCCTGGGCAGGTAGAGCAGGCCTTCCGCCGGCAGCGCGGACGGCATCAGGTCGCCGAGCTTTTCGATGCGCCGAGGCAGCGTGTGCACGTCGATCTTGCAACGCTGTCTGATGTCGGCCATCGCTGCGGGCGCAGGGAAGCCGGCCGGCAGGTAGAGCACCGGGCGCGCATCCATTTTCGGATCGTGCAGGGCCGAGCAATCGTCCAGCGAGCGCGTCAGCGTGTCCCAGGCCTTGTGGATGTATGCCTGCGTCTGCGCCGGGTCGGGCGTGGCGGCACCGGCCGCGGTAGCGAAGGCCAGCGCCATGGCGGCGAACAGGGAGACGACTTTCATGGGCGGGCTTCCTCCTGCAATGGATCAGGGTGGCGCATGCCAGCTGCACGCAACGGCTGGCGGCTGAGCACCACCTTGCCGTCGGCGTCGCGACTGACGCGGATGTCGTAGCGGCGCCCGCGGAACTTCACGTCCTTGAGCGTCAAGGCGTTCCAGCCTGGCGGCAACACCGGGGCGTACTTCGCGCTCAGCCCGTCGTCGTCGATGCGCAGTCCGGTGAGACCGTACAGCATGCTTTGCACGAAGCCGGCCGAGGTGGCCAGGATGTAGCCGGCGTTGTTGGCCGCGGTCTCGGTGCGCACGTTGAACGGGGGTTTGAGGAAACCGACCAGGTTGCGATCGATCCATTCGCCGGCCGCCTTGCCGTCGCCCAGCTCTGCGGCACCGACGGCGAGCATCACCATCATCATCTCGTTGGGGTCGTCGCCGTGGCTCTTCAGCGCCTGCAGCTGGAAGTCGAAGTCGTTGCGGCGCACCTGCGGCGACATCGGCAAGTCCAGGTTCGGATACATCAGCCAGGCCAGCGAGGAGCCCATCCAGGTGATCTTGTCGTGCGGCACCGACTTGTCGAAATCCAGATGGCGCTGTTCATCCTCGTCGAACGGGATGTACATCTTCGCGGCGATCTCGCTCCAGCGCGGGTCCGCCTTGGCGCCCACCACGCGCGCTGCCTTCACCGCGATCTCGAGCGCCTTGCGGGCGACGGCATTGGTGAAGGAGTCGTTCGGCACGTCGTTGTAGGCCTCGTCGGGCGACGTGACGTGGTGGATCTCGTAGCGGTCGTGCGACTTGTCGTAGGTGACGCGGCTGGTCCAGAACGTGGCAATGCCCTCCAGCACGGGCCACGCATGCGTTTTCAACCATGCCTTGTCACCCGTCGCCAGGTAGTACTGCCATTGCGCGATGGCGATGTCGGCGTTGACGTGGACCTCGCGGTAGACCTCCCAGGCGAAGTGCGGGGTGACGTCCACGCCGGTCTGCGGATCGGCTTCCCACGGGTACATGGTGCCTTGCACGCCGTACTGGCGGGCACGCGCCCGCGCGGGTCCGGTGGTGCGGTCGCGGAACATCACGATGGGTCTGGCGCGCTCCGGGTGCAACAGCAGCAGCGCCGGGAACACCCACGAGTCGCTGTCCCAGAACGCATGGCCCGCGTAATTGGGCGTCAGCGCGCAGGCACCCATCGGCCAGGCGGTGCCGACGGTGGTGTTGGACAACAGGTAGTAGAGGTCCGAGTGCACCGCCTTCTGCACGGCCGGTTTGCCGTCGATCACGATGTCCGATTGC
This sequence comes from Rhodanobacter sp. UC4452_H20, assembly GCF_052978205.1. Next base: position 1,216,650 of record NZ_CM129662.1, read on the forward strand.
CACAGCTTGTGCCAGGCCGCCCGGTGATCGGCGAGCAGGCGGTCGAAGCCGGCCTTGCGCGCGGCGCTGGCCAGGGCGAGCACGTCCCCGTCGTCGCCCCAGCCGTCGCGCGAGAGCGCCACGTACTTGGTGAAGACGTAGCGCTGGCCCTTGTGCACGGTGGCCGTGATCTCCAGCGACAACTTCGTTGGCGTCCGTTCGAGCTTCACCGTGTCGGGCGAGAGACCCGCCGGCAGGCCGATCGCCGCCGCCTCGGCCATGCCCGGGCCGTGTTGCGCCATGCCCTTCAGTTGCAGAGTCAACGCCCTGTCGTCGCCGCGCGTGGAAAGCACCCTGGTGTAGCCCGGATACCACACCGGCGCACGGTCGGGCGTGGGTACCGGCTTGTTGTCCAGGCTCTGCCCGCTGGCGATCACCGCGGCGATCATTTCCTCGCCGCCCATGCTGGCGATCGGGAAGCGCGGCTGGTGCTCGGACCACAACCGGATCGGAAAACTCAGCTGCACCTGGCCGTCGAACTGCGGCGTGATCGCCATGCGGATAGCCGCGAGGTGCGGCGAGGCCTGGCTGACGAAGCTGGTGACCTCGATGTCGCTGGCCTTGTTGGCGTAAGCGAAGCGGTAGCGCGTGGTCAGCGTGGCGTCGTGCATGTCCAGCGTCTGTGCGTAGCGCTGGAAGATGCCCGCATCCAGTCGCGTGCGGTTGAGCCAGCCACCGCCGGGGTTGTAGTCGATTTCGCTCCAGCCGGGAATCGCCGCGGGACGCGAGATGTCGCCCGGCTTGTAATCCATGAAGGCGACCATGTACGACGCGTTCGGCTCGGTGCCGCGCGGCGAGGTCATGGTGGAGAAGTAGCCGTTGGCGAGGTAACCAGGGAAGTAGCTGGCGAAATCCTTCGCCGTGGCGGTGAACAGGAAGCTCGGATCGGTGGCGGCCGATGCCGGCGCAGCGAGCAAGGTGATGGCGAGCAGGAACGCCGCGAGTCCGGCGGAAAAACGCTTCATGGGGCATGCCTCTTTGTTGCCCGGCTTCCGGAAGGCTGCGTACCCCCGGGGTCATTCCCGCTTTCGCGGGAATGACCCCGGGAAAATGGGTGGCACTCCCGCACCCGTGGAAGCGCCACCTGCGCAGGTCAGAACATGTACTTGACCTCCATGTTGACTTCACGCCCCTCCAGCGGACGGGCCAGGATCACGCCGGTGGTTCCGGCCGCCGAACCGAAGATGCGCGAGTTGCTCTCGGTCAGCCCCAGCTCGTTGGTCATGTTGGTGCCCTGCACGCGCACCTGCCAGTTCTGCTGCAGGTTGGCGACCACGCCGAAATCCCAGGTGTGGTAGCTGCCCAGCTGCTGCAGGCCGGAAATGTCCTGCGTGTGCGGGCCGACGTGGGTATAGGTGACGAAGGCCAGCACGTCGCCCCAGCCGAACGGGATCTTGTAGCTGGGCGTGAACATGTAGCGCACTTTCGGCTGGCGCTGCAGCTGCACGCCGTTGATCAGCGCGCAGCCGTCGCCGGCTACCGGGTTGGTGTACGGCAGGCATGAGCTGTTGTGCGAGTAGTGGCCATCGAGGTAGTCGCCGATCAGCTGGAACTTGAGGTTCTCGGTCGGGCTCCACGCGGTGTTGACGTTGACGCCCTTGGAATCCGAACCGTAGGTGCTCTGCGGGCCGTTCGGCACGCCGCCGGCGTCGGTGGGCTGGTACAGCAGACCGATGAACTGGCGGTGGTACACGCTGATGTCCGCATAGAACTGCTTGGACTGGAACTTGAAGCCGCCCTCGACGTTCTGGATCTTCTGCACCGGCGCGACGTTGTCCGACGCATTGCCGCGGATGCCGTTGTCGAAATCGGGGAAGTGCGCGCCCTTGTTCGCCCGGAAATACACGCTCATGTTGTCGGCCAGCTCGTAGTTCACGCCGAACGTCCACGAGGGATGCGTCTTGTCGTAGCGCGTATGCGAGAAGCTGCCGTTGCATACCGGCACGGCGTTGTCATACTTGGTGTTGGGGTCGCCGTCCAGGTTGACGTTGGTGAGGTTGCACACGTCGTTGGTGGCGTTCTGGTTCTCCACCCGGCCGGACAGGTCGATCAGCCACTTGCCCAGGCGCCAGATGTCGGACAGGTAGAACGCCTTGTTGTTGGCGTTGCCATGCTCGGTGATGTTGAAGCCGCCGTAGTCGAGGAACCCCTGGTTGTCGGTGAGCTGGTTGACGCCGTTGGCATCGACGTAGCTGACCGTGATCGGGCGTGCGTTGGGCGTGTTGGTCATCAGCATCTGGTTGCCCAGTGCCCACTCGTCATCCATGGTGTAGTGCGCCAGGTACAGGCCGGCGGTGAGCGTGTTGCCGTCGAAGATCTCCTTGCTCAGGCGAAAGTCGTTGTTGATGTTCTTCAGGTGCTTGTGGATGAACCACCAGCCCTGGTGGATCACGCTCTGGTTCGGATCGACCGCGCCGCCACCCACGTAGGTGGCGGTGGCCGAACCAGGCGCCAGGTTGAACGCGCCGATCTGGCTCTGGTCGGTGTACAGCATGTCGTTCATGCTGCCCGGGTTGGTGCCGGAAAACAGCGCATTGGTGTCGACGTCGCCGCCGTCGATGAGGAACTTGTTCGACAGCCGCCAGCCGTTGCCCAGGTCGTAGTCGAAGTTGCCGCCGAAGAAGCCGAACTTGGCGCCGCGGCCATTGGCCAGGTCGGCGTTGCGGCCCCCACCGGGATAGCCGCGCAGGAACACGTGCTGGATGGCCTTGCTGTTGTACGTGTCGGTCAGCGGATCGAAGCCCGGATAGGCATGGAAGTTGTCCGTGCCGGTCTGGATCAGCGGAATCGGCGTGATGAACTGGTTCTTGTCGTCGAGGTAGCGCGCGTACAGCGTCATCGTGCCGTTGTCGCTGTCGTGGGTCAGCGTGCCGGTGAGCTGGCCGCCCTTGTCGGCGGGAAACTGCGGATCGCGCACGCCGTCCGAATCGCGGTAGAAGCCGCCCACGCTGCCATACCAGTCCTGCGCGATCGGAAAGCCGAAGAAGCCATCGACGCGCTTGAGGTTCTCGTTGCCCCAGGTCACCCCGACGCTGCCCGAAGGCACCTCGGTGCCCTGCTTGAGGATGAAGTTCTCGCTGGCGCCGATCTGGCCGTCGGCGAATACTACCGAGGGCCCGCCCTGGATGATCTCGACGCGATCGACGGTGTCGTCGAGGCGGAAGATCGAGGTCTGCTCGAAGAACGACAGCGTCGGCATGCCGTACAGCGGCGAGCCCATCAGTTGCACCGTGTTGAAGGGCGCATCGCCGCCGCCGGGGAAGCCGGCGATCTCGATGTTGGCGCCGGTCTGGCCACCGGTGGACTCCGGCCACAGGCCCGGCGCGATCTTCAGCAGATCGGCCGTGCTCTTGGGGTTGGCCATCTTGATCTGCTCGGCGGTTGCCGTGGTGATCGTGTAGCTGGCGTCGATCTTCTTCAGGCCGCCGGTGGCCGCGTTGCCCGTCACCACCACCTGTTCGAGGTTCTTGGTATTGGCGGTACTGGGCTTGGGCGGCGCCTTGCTGGCAGCAGGCGGTGCCGTGATTTGCGCCGAGTCGTCATCCTGTGCCAGCGCGAGTCCGGGCACGAGGCAGGCGGCAATCGCCGCGGACAAGACCAATCGAATGTGTCTGTTCATCAAGTTCTGCTCCCGACGTAAGGCGGTTCGCCGGTATCGGCCGCATTCGCGACCGGCCGCTTCGCCGTCATTGAGCCCCTGATTTTTGTTGTCCCTCGCCTGCGACGATTTGCCGCAACACTGAACATGGTCGCGCCGTTTTTCCGGTCAGGTCAACACCCGCCCCCGCGAGGCAGCGCCTCAGTCCAGCCCCAGCGACTCCCGCGTGAGCACGGATGCGCCGCGCGGGTGGCCTGCAGGCGTGGGCACGCTGGTCGGCCAGCCAGCCCCCTCGTACAGATGCGCCCACAATCGGTCGAGGGCGGCGTAGCCGTAGGGCAGCAGCGGCAGATGGCGCTCGCCGAAGCCTGGCAGCGGCAGGAACGCATCGAAATGCTGGGCGTGCGGCACCTTCCAGTACAGCAGCCGACGGCCCTCTTCGCGCAGCCAGGCGACATAGGGTTCGGAGGTGAAGGCGGTCGGCAGCAGGCCGTCGTCGGCACCGTGCACCACCCACAGCGGCAAGTCGGCGCGTGGCAGCTTGGCCGCCGTGGCAGCAATGGAGGCCTGCAGCATCTGCGCGGCCGGCTCGTCGCCGGTCCACAGCGCGCGCAGGCAATCCTCGCCGAGCAGAGTCGGATCGGGCGACACGTTGACGCCGCCGAACAGCCCCACGCCATTGCCGGGAGGAATGCCCGAGGCGTCGGCCCACCACGCCGCGCGCGCCATCGGATCAGTCACGCCCGGGAGGGCACCGGCACCCATCGGCGCGTAATGGAACCCGCATGGCATGTCGGCAGGGCCGCGGCGCAGATAGGCCGAGGCGTAACCGGCGGTGACCACGCGCCACAGGTCGAACGCGGTGGTGCTGGCCGCGGTGGCCATCGCCGCGTCGTTCCAGCCACGCTGCTGCAGATAGTGGCGCGCCTGCGCCGACTGCTCGGCCAGCGTGCTGCCTTGCAGCTTGCCCTGCGCGCGCAGGCTGGCGCAGCGCAACGACCACGCCGGCGGCGGCTGACGGGTTGCCCCGCGCGCCATGGGCGTGTCGTCGAAGCGGGCGTCGGCAAGCGCGCATGGCAGCCAGATCGCCGCCTCGGTCGCGTAGTCGTACAGCGGCCGGCCGCCGTCCGCGGCGTAGACATTGGGTTCCAGCGCCACCACGCCGGCGAAGAACCCGTCATGGTCGAGCCCCGCCGCCTGCAGCACCGCGCCGCCGCCATTGGAGATGCCGGTGGCGATGATCTTCGTGTTCTGCGCCGTGAACGGCGCCTCGCCGGGATAGGCGCGGTCGAGCATGGCCAGGCCGAACTGCGCGGCCTGGATCACGTCGCGGCCCCAGTCCGCCTCCGGGTTGTCGCCGGAGTGCGCGTGCTTGACCGCGATGCCCGTGCCGGCACCTGCCGGCGGCGGCTCGAACTCCAGTTCCTGCTCGCCGCGTTTCGCACGCCGGCCGTCCAGCGCCACCCCGCTGTCGTCGGAATAATCGAAATAGCCCGAGCCGGTGCCCTTGTCGGTGTACGCCACCGCGCAACCGCGCGGCAAACCCCACGCGCCGGCCACGGCGATCGCGCCGTAGATGCCGCGCGAACCGGACGAGGCGGTCACCACCAGGCAGCGCTTCGCGTGGTCGAATCCGTCGGGCAATTGCAGCAGCACCCGATGCGGCGAACGCGCCCCCGGCAGCCGAGCGAACATCTGGTACTCGCGCCCCGGCACGTCCGGCACGCCGCCGTACACGCGGCCGTAGCCGCCCAGCGGGCCGAGATCGGCGATGCCTTTCCAACTGGCCTGGATCGCCCAGCGGCGCAGCTCCGCCGCGGTAGGCGCCAGCGGATTGGCGAACGGCGCCGGCAAGCCTGCCAATCCGCTCAGGCCCAGGCCGGCGCTGAGCAGGTCATCGTGGCCGCGGTGCTCGGTGGCAAGCACTTTGCCCAGTTCCAGCTCATGCATCTTCGCCCCTCGCGTGGTCGCCCCTTCGACACAAGCGGACAGCATGACGGAAACCAGCACGCAGATGCACGGCGCGGCCAACCAGCGAAGGGATGCATTCATTGCCACACCATAAGCAGGCACGCGACGCGTTGCCATCGTACGAAGGTCCAGCCTCGCCGCCACGGCAACTCGACGCCGGCAGTTCGTCCGGCTACCTTGGCGCTCATGCCGAGTCTGTTGATCGCCGACGACCACCCGCTGTTTCGTGCCGCGTTGCGCCAGGCCGCCGAGCACAGCCTGCCCGACTGCACCGTGCGCGAGGCCACCAATCTGGCCACCGCACTGGCCGCGTTGCGTGCGGACCCGGACATCGACCTGGTGCTGCTCGACCTGCACATGCCGGGCAGCCACGGACTGACCGGGCTGGCCGCGGTGCGCGGCCAGCATCCGGCGGTTGCCGTGCTGGTGGTATCCGCGCACGACGAACCGCACGTGGTGCGCCGCGTGCTCGACCACGGTGCCGCCGGTTTCATCTGCAAGAGCGCCAGCCCCACCGAGATCGGTGCAGCGATCCGGCAGGTGCTCGACTGCGGCAGCTGGCTGCCCGCCGCACTCGCCGACGCCGTCGCCGCCCTGCCCGCCGATTCCACCGACACCGATCTCGCCGGCCGGCTGGCCCGGTTGACTGAACAGCAGTCGCGGGTGCTCGCCCTGCTCGCCGAGGGGCTGCTGAACAAGCAGATCGCCGACCGGCTCTCGATCCAGGAACGCACGGTGAAGGCGCACGTCACGGCGATCTTCGAGAAGCTGCGGGTGCGCAATCGCACGCAGGCCGGCATGCTGTTGCGATCGCTCGACCTGGGGGAGCCAGGACGGGTGGGATAGCCGCACGCGGCGACACCACGCCACGACATCGCCCTTGGCGGGATTCCATCCGTGGCCGGCCAGGCGCACACTGCGCGCGCCCAGACCGAGACGCCTCTGCCCCGTTCCCGGAGGATGGGCGCTACCTCATGATCTCGTCCCCTGCGCCGGCGGGTTCGCCCGCCGCACGTGACTTCATCCAGCAGAAGGATGTCAATCATGAATCTGTCGCGTCGTCTTCGTCTCGTCGTCCTGGCTCTCGTCGCCTTCGTCTGCGGAATCCTGTGGCCGGGCCTGCTGACCGGCGCCCAGGCGCGCGAAGCCACCCCGATGCAAACCATCGCCGGCCTCGGCAGCATCTCGTTCCCCACGTCGACCCATTCGACGGCTGCGCAAACCGCCTTCCTGCGCGGCGCGCTGCTGTTGCACCTGTTCGAGTATCCGGATGCCGCCAAGGCATTCCGCGAGGCCCGGCAACTGGACCCGGGCTTCGCCATGGCCTGCTGGGGTGAAGCGATGACGTACAACCACGGCATCTGGAACCAGCTCGATGCCGATGCCGGTCGCGCGGCACTCGACCGGCTCGGCCCTACCCCGGCCGCGCGCGCCGCCAAGGCGCCGACGCCGCGCGAGAAGGCCTATCTCGCCGCCGTGGAAATCCTGTATTCCGGCCACGGCACCAAGCCGGAACGCGACGCGCAGTACGACCAGGCGATGGAGCGATTGGCCAGGACCTGGCCGCATGACAACAACGCCCAGCTCTTCCACGCGCTGGCGCTGATGGGACGCAGCGAAGGCGTGCGCGACATCCCGGCCTATCTGCGCGCCGGTGCCATTGCCGAGCGCATCTTCCGCCTGAACCCGCAGGACCCCGGCGCGGCGCATTACTGGATTCACGCGATGGACGATCCCGCGCACGCCGCCGGCGCGCTCGAGCCTGCGCACGCGCTGTCGAAGATCTCGCCCGAGGCCGCCCACGCCCAGCACATGACGTCGCACATCTTCATGGCGCTCGGCTTGTGGGATGACGTGGCGAAAGCCAACGAGGTGGCGATGCGCGTGGTCAATGCCCAGGCCAAAGCCGCCGGCCGCCCGCCCGCCGAATGCGGTCACTACATGGAGTGGCTGGAGTACGCCTACTACCAGCAGGGTCGTTTCCGCGATGCTGAAAGGGCGCTGCAGGCATGCCGGCAGTCGATCGAGTCCTCGATAGCCTGGGCCAACGCCCACGCCGACCGGCTGGCCACGATGCAAAGCACGCCGACGAAATTCGCGCAAATGCTCAACAAGTCGCTGTTGCAGATGCGCGCGATCGCCGTGGTCGAATCCGGCGACGGCAACGGCCCGGCCGCGCACACCACGGTGGATACGACCGGCATGGGCCCGGACGCCGGCTGGAACGATTTCACCGAGGGCTATGCCGCGATCGAACGCCACGACCTGCCGGCTGCGCAGAAATCGCTGGCCGCGCTGTCGGCCCGGCACGCCGGCAGCGAGACCTCCGGCGACGCCCAGACGACCAGCTACCTGGCCATCCTCCGGGAGGACCTCGGCGGCATGCTGGCGATCGGCGAGGGCAAGCCGCAGAGTGGCCTGGATGCCATCCACCGCGCAGCCCGCCGCTACGAAACACTGGCGTTCGACTTCGGTCCGCCGGTGCCGATCAAGCCGCCACACGAACTGCTGGGCGAACAGTTGCTCAGGCAAGGCAAGGCGACCGAGGCGCGCGCGGCATTCGGGACCGCACTGAAAAGCGCACCCCGCCGCACCCGGTCCCTGCTCGGCCGCGCCCGCGCGGAATCGGCCAGCGGCGACACCGCGGCAGCCACCGCCACCTACAAGGAACTGATGACCATCTGGCACAGCGCCGATGCGGGCCTGCCGGCGCTGGCCGAAGCGAAGGGGTTCGTCGCGGCACATCCGTGAATGCACGGCGTCCCGCCGCGATCCCCGTCACGTACCAACACGCACTCAGGCGAAATGCGTGGCATCGACCTCGCTGCTTGCCGGCGCCATGAAATACTCGTGCAGGTATTTCTCGCCTTCGTCGCAGAACACCGTCACCACCGTATTCAACTCGGGGAAGTTCTTGCGGATGCGCTGCGCCGCCAGCATGTGCGCGCCGGAGCTGGGGCCGCAGAACAGGCCGTGGCGGCGTGCCAACCGTTTCATCTCGGCCACCGCATCGACGCTGGATACCGACAGCACCTCGTTCACCAGGCTGGCGTGGCGTTCGAAGATGCCCGGCACGAAGCCGTCGGAAATGCCCTCGATGGTGTGCGCGGCGATCTCGCCGCAGAGGATCGTGCACGATTCGGATGGCTCCATCGCGAACAGCCGCACATCGGGATTGACCGCGCGGAACGCCTGCCCCACACCGATCAGCGTACCGCCGGTGCCCACGCCGAGCACCAAAGCATCGGGCACGCAGCCGGCGGGCAGCTGGGCAAGGATCTCCGGGCCGAGGATCTCGCGGTTCTCCTCCACGTTCCATTCCGACTCGAACTGGCTGGGGCAGAAATAGCCGGGCTGCTGGCCCAGCTCCTTCGCCCGCGCCAGCGCCTCGTTGACGTGGAAATTGCCGCAGAACAGCACCTCGGCGCCGAATGCGCGGGAGATCGCCACGCGCTCGCTGGACAGCCCCTCGGGCATCACCACCTGCATGCGGTAGCCCTTCACCGCGGCCACCATCGACAGGGCGTTGCCGGTGTTGCCGCTGGTCGCCTCCACGATGGTGTCGCCCGGCTTGAGCAGGCCTTCGCGCTCGGCGCGCTCGATCATGTACCTGGCGATGCGCGCCTTGATCGAGCCGGACGGGTTGAGGAACTCGATCTTGGCGTAGACGCCCTCGATGTTCAGCAGCGGCGTGTCGCCGATGGCGTCGAGGATGGTGTCGGAGACCGTGGCAAAACGGGCGCTCATCTCAGTGGCCCTCGTGCGCATGCTGCATCACGTCCAGCGCCAGCGCGGAATGCGCATAGGCGGCGCCGGCGCGCATTTCGGCGGCGACCCAGATCGCCTCCATGATCTGCTGTTCGGTGGCGCCCTGCTTGAGCGCCTCGGCGGTATGGCCCTTGATGCAGTACGGGCATTGCGTGGTGTGCGCCACCGCCACCGCGATCAACTGCTTGGTGACGTCGGGCAAGGCGCCGTCGGCGAACACGGCGGCACTGAAAGCCTTGAAGGCCTGCAGCGGTGCGGGCGCCAGCTCGCGGCGCTTGCGCGCCAGTTCCACGGTGGAGGGGGGATACATGGGTGACTCCATGGGGTTTGCTCCTGTTCGTTTCTCGGACGCGCACGCCCGCTCGCCCTGCGGCGACCGGACGCGCGGGGTCGGGTCGATCGCCTCAGAGTGGCGGCCGCGATGTGCCGAGCACCCAGCCGGGCGGATCGCTGGCGGGAAAGCTCTGCGCCAGTTGCTCGTCGATGCGTCGTTCGCGCCGTTCGCGCGACTGGCGCGCATCACCCGGCGTTTGCCGCCGCACGTCGGATTCCGCTGCCCTTCTGCATCGTTTCATGGTTGTGCACCCGGCATGGCGCCAAGCGGGCGTCGCGTACCCTCACCTTAGGCGCGGCCGCATGACGCAGCGCTGATCCACGTCAGGGAATGGCTGGATCGCCGGCATGATGGGCGCGCACCGGTGAAAACACTGTGGTCGCGCCGGCCACGCGCGGCGGCAGCGATCAACCGTGCGACGGTGCGGCCGGCTGCATGTAGGTCGGCGTGTTCGCATAGGGCGCGGGCACCTCCCACATGCGCGCGGCGTAGAACACCGCCCAGGCCACCACGAACAGGCTCAGCACCCACACCCACACCGGGATCGACGAACGCGCCTCGGCGCGGCGCGGATCAAACGGATCGTCCGTGCTGAACGCATCCACGTGCAGTTGCAACTCGCCGCGCCGGGTCGAGCCCGGACGCAGGCCGGAGACCAGGATGCCGGGACCGTTCTGCACGACGAACGGAATCTCCTCGATGCCTTCGGCACCGCCCTGGTCCTCGGCACAGACGATCAGACGATGCGGACCGTCGCTCAGCTGGCGCGTATCCAGCGTCAGCGAGGTGGGCAACTCGCGATCGATCACCGGCTTCGGGTTGTCGTCGATGTAGATGCGCACGTGCGGCTTGGCCATCACGGATACCTCCCTCACCGATCCGGCCGCAGGATGTCGTTCTTGCAGTGGCGCGGATCCTTCTCGCCGGGCCGGAAGATCATCCAGAACATCGCGACGAAACAGCCGATCGTGATGGCACCGGCGATCCCGATGATCGCGATGTTGCCCCACAGCGGCCCGGTCATGTGATGCATGTCATTGCCCCTTCGCGCGCACAATAGCGACCTCGGCCGGCGTGACCGGCTTGGCGTGGTTGCCCCACGAGCTGCGCTCGTAGTTGACGATGTCGGCAATGTCCGCGTCGCTCAGCTGGCCGGCGAACGGCGGCATGGCGCTGTCGTATTTCACGCCGCCGATGATGACGCCGTGCGCGCCCTGCAACACCGTGTGGATGTGCAGGGTCGGGTCCTCATCGTCCACCGCGGCATTGCCCTTGAGCGGCGGAAAGGCGCCGGGGATGCCGGTGCCGGTGGCCTGGTGGCAGGCGGAACAATTGGCGGTGAACAACGCCTCGCCCTTGCTCGCCACGTACTGGTACGCACCGGCCGGAGCAGTCGCCGGCGCAGGTCCGGCCTTCGCCATCGGCGCCACGTTCGTCGCGCCGCCCATGCTGCCGTTCATCGTGTAACCCGGGATCGGTGTCTGCTTCAGGGACAGCAGATAGGCAACCAGCGCCCTGGCCTGCGGCGTGGGGATCACCTTGCCCGTCTTCGGCGCGAAGCCTGCCGGAACCGGCACCGCGGTCTCGCCGGGCGGCACCTCGTCCACCACGCGGAACAGGAACTTGAAGTTCGGCATGATCGACTCCGGCACCACCGCACGCGGATCGAACAGATGGATGTATTGCCACACGTCGCTCGGCTTGCTGGCGCCCAGGTTGGCGAGATCCGGGCCGGTGCGTTCGGAACCCAGCAACTCCGGCGTCTGGTAGACGAAGTCGCCCGGGGCGGAAGGCCGGCCGAACACCTTGTCCTCGTCCAGCGGGCGTACCTGTTGCGTGTGGCAATAGCTGCAGCCGTTGGCGACGAAAACCGTGCGGCCTTCCGCCTGCAACGCGGTCAGCGGTTCCACGCCCGGGCCCGCCGGTGTGCCGGACAAGTCGATCGCGGGCAGCACCGCCACCAGCAGAACGATGACGATGTAGATGCCCAGCGCCCCGCCGGCGATCAGCAGGAGTTTTTTCATGCCGCGACCTCCCCGGTGGCGTCGGCATCGAGCACCGGCGAGGCGGCATTGCCGGGCTGGCCCGAGGTCATGCGCCACACGTTCCACGCGAACACCAGGTGCGAGCCGAACATCAGCATCCCGCCCACGCCACGCCACACGTAGTACGGCTGCATGTCCACCACCGACTGGATGAACGGGAGGCCGTGCAGCCAATCCAGTCCCTGCACCGTGCCGCCGATCGACAGCGAGATCACGTAGATGAAGCTGCCTACCAGCGCCATCCAGAAATGCGCCGCCAGCCCGATGCGTCCCGCGGTCTTGCCGGTGGCCAGCGGCAGCAGCGCGTAGATGCCGCCCCACAGCGCGAACGTGACGAAGCCGTACATCGTCAGGTGCGAATGTCCGACCGTGAAGTTGGTGAAGTGCCAGATCGCCTGCATCGAGCGGAACGCCTCGACCGTGCCCTGGGTCGAGCCGAACAGATAACCGATCACCCCCACGAAGATGAACATCAGCGGGTAGGAATGGATCATGTCGCGATAGCGCCCGCGCATGGTCAGCAGATAGTTCGCGCTGCCGCCCCACACCGGCACCAGCATCGCCACGCTGAACACGATCGCGGTGGTCTGCAGCCACCACGGCAGCGGACTGAACAGGAAATGGTGCGCACCGAGCAGCGGATAGAACAGCAGGTTGGTCCAGAACGCGAACACGCCCAGCGCGTAGGAATAGATCGGTCGGCTCAGGATCTTGGGTATCGCGTAGTAGAACGTGCCCAGTGCCAGCGGGGTGAACCACATGCCGACCGCGTTGTGCATGTAGAAGCCGGAGATGGCCACCTGGCCCAGGCCATGCTGGTACCACGGCAGCACGCCCACGGTGGCGATCACGCAGGTCCACAACACGCCGGCGATGGTGTACCAGTTGGAAAGATAGATGTCCTCGCTGCTGCGCCTGAGCACGGTGCCGATGAGGTTCCATCCCGTCACCAGCAAGGCGGCCAGGAAGATCAGCCGGATCGGCCACGGCCATTCGCGATATTCCAGATCGCCGTCGTTGCAGCCCAGGTCCAGCGCAATCGTGCCGGCGATCGCGGCGAGGTTGAACAACGCCAGTCCGAGCCACGCCAGCCGGGTGCTGTACAGGCGCGTGCCGCAGCTGCGCGCGGCGATGTAATACGCCACGCCGACCAGGCCGATGCTGGCCCAGCCGTAGAACGTCGCGTTGGTATGGATCGGCCGCAGGCGACCGAAAGTCAGGTATTTGGCCGCCCAGAAGTCCGGTGCGCCGAACTTGAACGCCAGCAGCAGACCGACTGCCGTGGCAATCACCAGCCAGATCGTGGCGGTGGTGACGTACGCCGTGAATACCGCCGTCAACGCACGGTCGTCTTCCACCTGTCCGATCGCGCGGGGTGCCGCTGCGCTTGCCTGCATCGTTCCATTCCGTCGAATCCGGTATGGCGCCCACCCGGGCGTCGAGCCCCGTGACCATAGGCCTCGATCTCCGGTGCGGCATTGATCCAGATCAGGTCTCGCCGGCAGTGGCGCCGCAAGAATCGCCCGGCTGCGACGCGGTGGGCGAAGGCGCCGTGCCCGCGCTGACGGCGCGGGTACGCGCAACTTGTTGCGCCGCATGTACACCGCGCGCACCGAGGCGCAACAGCGTCTGCCGCAGTGCCAGCGGCTTGAGCGGCTTGTACAGCACGCCCGCGCCGGCATCGAGCAGTTGCTGGCGCAGTTCGCCGTCGCGGTCCGCGGTGAGCATCACCGTGGGTACGTCAGGGTGACCTGCCGCGAGTTGTCGCCAGACATCCAGGCCGTTCTGGCCGCCATCCAGATGGAAGTCCAGGATGTTGACGTCCGGCCGCCACGGCACCGCCAACGCCTGCGCCGCGTTGCGCGCGGCGTGCACCTGCCAGCCCCAGCTGGCCAGCAGCGTGGTCAGCGCCGCCAGCGCCGCCGGTTCGTTGTCCAGCACCAGCGCGCGGCCCGCCGGCAGCGGCCGCATGGTGTCGGGAGAGGGCGCGCGGTGCGGCGTGGGCGGTGCCAGCGGCACCTCGAGATGGAACACGCTGCCGTGCCCCGGCGACGAGCGCAGCCCGAGCGGATGGCCGAGCAGGTCCGCCATGCGCTGTGCGATCGACAGGCCCAGCCCCAAGCCCTGCCCTCCGGCCGTACTGCCGCGACGGAACTCCTGGAAGATCAGTTGCTGCTCCTCCGGCGCAATGCCGCCACCGGTATCCCACACCTCCAGCCGCAGCATGGCGCCGCGCCGGCGCGCGCCGAGCAGCACGCGGCCGTGGCCGGCATGGCGCAGCGCGTTGGACAGGAAGTTCTGCAGCACCCGCCGCAACAGCTGCGGATCGGACTGCACCCATGCCCGTGTACTCACCACGCGCAACCGGACATCGCGATCGGCGGCCATCGCGCGAAACTCGGCGCCGAGCGGATCGAACACTTCGGCCAGCGCAAACGCGCGCAGCTGCGGATGCAGGCGGCCACCCTCCAGCCGCGCCACGTCGAGCAGCCCGGTCAGCAAGCCCTCGGTGGCGGCGAGCGCGCCGTTGAGGTGCTGCGCCGTGCGGCTGTCGCCACCGCGCTCGGTCAGCGCATGCGCGAACAACTGCGCCGCATGCAGCGGCTGCATCAGGTCGTGGGTGACCGCGGTGAGGAAGCGGCTCTTCGCCTCGTTGGCCGCCTGCGCATCCGCCGAGGCCAGCGCCAGCGCGCGGGTGCGCTCGTCCACGCGCAATTCCAGCGTTTCGTTGACGCGCTTGAGCGCCGCCTCGGCCTGGCGGAACGCGGTGACGTCGGTGAAGGTGGCCACGAAGCCGCCGCCGGGCATCGGATTGCCGCGGACCTCCACGATCCTGCCGTCGGGAAAACGGCGCTCGGACAAATGCCGGGTACCCGCGCGCATGTGCTCCAGCCGGCGCTGCACGCGTGTCTCGACCGCTCCGGGGCCGAGCATGCCGGCCGCGATGTTGTGGCGGGTCAGCTCGGCGACCGGGCGGCCCACCCGCAGCATGCCCGGCGGATAGTTGAACAGGCGTGCATACGGCGAGTTCCACGCCACCAGGCACAGCTCCGCGTCGACCACGCAGATGCCTTGGCTCATGTTCTCCAGCGCCGCGCCCAGCACGCGCTGGTTGAAGCGCAAATCCTGCGCCGCCTCGCCCACGATCGCGACCACCGTATCGAGCTCCTCGCGGCCCTGCCGATGGGCCACTTCCAGCAGCAGGCGCGCCGAGGCGGCGCCGATCACCGCGGCCAGCTCGTGCTCCACCTGGTTGACCCGCGCGGTGCCGGAGGAGCCGCTGGCTGGCGCACCGTCGAACAGATGCTCGACACGCTCCGGCGGCAGGAAGCGCGCCGCCAGCGCACGCAGTTCGGCGACGTCGACATGGCCGACGCTGACCGCCCGTCCGCCCTGCCCGTAGCGCGAGCCGGCAACGGCCAGCATCACCGCCGCGTTCGCCGCCAGGCTGACCACCACGGCGCGACCGAGACGGTTCCAGTCGCCCAGGCCGAGCAGGTCGTCCGGCGCCAGCCAGTGCATGCCGAACGGCCCGTCGCGCAGCCACGGCAGCGACGCCGGCAGCAGCGCCGGCAGCACCGCATAGATCCACACCACGGTGCCGGCGGCCAGCCCGGCCATCACCGCGCGCGAACCCAATTGCGGCCGGTACATCGCCGCGAGCACGGCCGGGGTCAGACCGGCCAATGCCGAGAACGAGATCGCGCCGATGTCGGCCAGCGCCTCGTTGCGCGCCAGCAGGCGGCTGTAGGCCCAGGCCAGCAGGATCACCACCACGATCGCCACGCGCCGGTAATTGAGCAGCGCCCCGCGCAGGTCGACGCGCTCGCCGCGCCCCCAACCCGAACGCACGCGCAGCGGCGCGATGAAATGGTTGACCACCATCAGGCTCAGCGTCAGCGTGGCGATCACCACCATACTGGTCGCCGCGCTCAGCCCGCCGAGAAAGGCGATCAGCGCCAGCCCCTGCCTGCCCTGCGCCAGCGGCAGCGCCAGCACATACATGTCCGAGGACACCCCGCTGGGGCCGAGCAGCGCGTCGCCCAGCCGCGCCAGCGGCAGGATCGGCAGCGAGATCAGCAACAGGTACAGCGGGAACAGCCAGCGCGCCGTGCGCAGGTTGCCGTCGCTGCGGCACTCCACGATGCCGGCGTAGAACTGGTGCGGCATGGTGAACATCGCCAGCGCACCGAGCAGGATCAAGGCCGGGAACCCGCCGCTGTCCGGCGGCGTGGGCACATGCGCAGGCAGGTTCGTCGGCAGCGCGGCAAACAACAGGCTGCCCAGCGCCAGCATTGCGCCAAGCTTGAACAGCGACTCGAACGCCATCGCCAGCACCAGCCCGCGATTGTGCGCCATGGTCGAGGCGCGCCGCGTACCGAACAGCATCGCGAACAGCGCCATCAGCAAGGCCACGTACAACGCGCTGTCCTGCCACGGCTCGGATTCGGCCAGTTGCCCCTGGCTGAGGATGCCGTAGCTCATCGCCACCGCCTTGAGCTGCAGCGCGATGTACGGCACGATGCCGATCACCACCACCGCGGTGACCAGCGCCGCCAACCCCGAATGCCGGCCCAGCCGCACCGCGATCAGGTCGGCCAGCGAACCGGCGTTGTACTCGCGCACCAGCTGCACCATCCGGCCGAGGAATTTCAGCGCGAACAGGTACATCACGATCGCCCCCACGAACGTCGGCGGCAGCCACCAACCGGAGCGGCTGGCCTGGGTGACGGTGCCGTAGAACGTCCACGAGGTGCAGTGGATCGCCAGCGACAGCGCATACACGATCGCCCATCGCTTCTCGAATATGTGCGGCTGCCGCTCGCCAAGCAACGCCACCCCGAACAGCAGGCCGAGCCAGCACAGCGCAGCGATGGCAATGACGCTGGCGCTCAGCATGGTTTTTGCGCCCTTGCTTGCGGGCGTGGCCCCGGCCGCGATACTTCTGCCGCGGTGTGCACTGTCTTCAAGGCAAAGAGCCTCCTTGCACCTGCACCTGTAGGAGCGCACTTCTGCGCGATGTCCTTGACTCCATCCGAAGCCAACAGCGTCCGATCGCCGGCCCCTGTAGGAGCGCACCCTGTGCGCGATGCTCTGGCTCGTGACACCGGTGAAGCGAACAGCGGTCGATCGCCTTCGGCGACCGAGTCACTTTGAGCAAAGGCATCGCGCACAGGGTGCGCTCCTACAAGGACGGGCGGGCGGCCAGTCTCCGTTTTGCACGGAACCAAAAGTTTTGCACGGAACCAAAAGCATCGCGCGCGAGCGCGCTCCCACGATACCGTCGAAGCCATCCGCATGGGGGGACATCAATGCCCGGCAGGCAAACCCAGCGCGTGCACCGCGTCCACCAGCCAGCGCAACTGCACGCCCTGGCGTGTGTCGTAGTCGGCTCCCGAATAACCCCACCAGTCCCAGCATGCCTGCGGATTCAAGGGCGCGAAACTTGCGCGTGTCTGAGGATATAGCACGGCCACGTCGTAGACGTCCGCCCAGCGATTGAAGCCCGCGTCCTCGACGAAGGCCTTGCCCACGGCGTCGGCATTCTGCTTGCAGCCGTGGAAGGCCACCATCAGGCCGCAGGGCTTGCCGGCGATGCAGGCCGGCGGCAGATAGACGTATCCGGTGCTTGCCAGGAACGCGTCGGCGCCCCCGGGGCGCAGCGCATCCTGGTCGAACGTGCGCAGCTCGCCGCGTGCCGCGGTGGCGGCATGCGCCGGCTCGCCGAACATCCGCGCGAAAATTTCGCCGGCGGCGTCGAAGCCGCAGTGGCCCAGGTACGGCGCCACCGACTTGTCGCAATCGTCGCCGCTGCCGGCCACCGGCAGGTTGTGCGCAAACGCACGCTGGCCGTCCTCGTGCACCTGCATGCCGTCCAGGCCGGGCGTGCCGTCGCGCAACTGCTCGTAGAAACGGGCGCCGGCCTCGGCCACGGCCGGGGCGACCAGGGCGTCGTCCTTGCCATGCAGCAGGTAGACGCGGGCGCCGGCGAGATCCTTCAGCGGACCGATCCGGCCGTCGGCCGAGCGCTCACGGGCACTGGCCACCAGTTTGGCGACATCGGGCGCCGGCACTCCCTTCATGCAGGCGCTCAGCGCCACCGCCAGCTGCCCCCCGGCACAACCGTACGGGCCGCCGGCGACCAGCGCGGCATCGGGAAACAGATCGGGATACGCGAGCTGCGCCTGGCCGGCCATGTAGGCCCCCGAGGAAAGCCCCACCACCGCGACGCGGGCGGGGTCGATCGCCAGATGCGGCAGGCGCCCGGCGGTGTCGGCGGCGCAGGCGCTGCCGCTGCCCAGCAGGGTCAGCAGCAGCAAGCGGTTGAACCATCGGCTGTTCATGGGTCTGCTCCGTCGAATGGTGGGCCTGCCGGCCGGGAAGCGGCGGATCGCCCCTGCCCACCGCTGCGCCGCAGGCCATGCTTGCCCGTGGTGCAGTGGCGGTTGGCCCGGCGCACCGGGACCCGGTGCGTTCCGCTCAGAAATTGTACCGGGCGCTGAAGTACCAGTTGCGTGGCGCGCCGTAGTAGGCGGTCTGGATGTTGCCGACGCTGGAGAACTCCTGGCCGTCGGTCTTGTAGACCTTGTCGCCGAGGTTGCGCACGCCGGCGCGCAGCTGCCAGTGCCCGTCGACCGAATCGAACACGCCGAACACGCCGGTGACCGTGTACGCCTGCTGCATCAGCCCGTCGCGGTTGTCGACGCTGAGCCAGGTGTCGCTGCGATACGAGGCGTCGGCGCCGAAGGTCAGCGCGCTGCCGCTGGGCAGGCCGAAGGTGTGCGCCAGCGCCACGCGGGCGGTGAACTTCGGCGAGAACGGCACGTGGTCGTGCAGGTCGGCCAGGCTCGGGTCGTACTGCGTGCGGGGGTCGACGAACTTGTCGTAGCGCGCATCCATCCACGCCAGCTGCGTCGAAAGCCTGGTGCCCTCGCCCAGCACGGCGGCGCCCTCGAACTCCAGGCCGTCGATCTTCAGCTTGGCGGCGTTGAGCACCGGGAAGCTGAAGGCCGGCGTGGCCGAGCCCGGGTTCTGCACCTCGGAAACGCGCGCCTGGAAGTCGGTGTAGTTGGAGTGGTAGGCGGCGAAATTGCCCTGCAGCCGGTTGTCGGCCGAGCGCATCTTCAGGCCCAGCTCGTAGGTCCACACGTACTCGGGATCGAAGGTCGGGTCGGCCGCTTCCGCCGGATCGTTGGCGCGGCCGTTGAAGCCGCCGGACTTGAAGCCGCGGTTGACCGAGACATAGCCCATCGTCTGCGGCGTGAACTGCTTCTCCAGGCTGAGCGACGGCGTGACCGCGCTCCACGACTTGCTGGTCGGCTGGATCACCGCCTGCGGGTCCTGGCTGAACGCCTGCAGCGGCGCGCCGAAGAACGCGCTGGTGGTGCGCCAGTAGTCCTTCGTTTCGTGGGTGTAGCGCACGCCGGCGGCGAGCGTCCAGGTCGGCACGAACTCCCAGTTGAAATGCGCGAAGCCGGCCCAGCTCTTGTTCTCCAGCTTGTCGTCGATCGTGCGCAGGAAATCCACCGGCAGCGTGGCGAAGCGCAGCAGGTCGTCGGCGTAGGCCTCTTGGTGCGAGGGCACCTTCTCGTCCAGGTAATACAGGCCGTACACGGCCTGCAGGTTGCTGCCGTTGTCGTACTGCAGCTGCAGTTCCTGGCTCAGCTGTTTCTGATGGAAATCGACCAGCACGTCGCCCAGTTCCAGCGTGGTGGCGTCGATGTCGATGAAGGAATTGCTGTGCAGCTTGCGCCACGCCGTGATGCTCTTCAGGTCCCAGCGGTCGGCCAGGTGCCAATCCATGTGCAGCGACGCGCCGTAGTGAGTGAGCTTCTGCCCGTGGCCGGGGCCGAACGAGGTCGCGCCGTGGAAGTCGTACTTGCCGGCGGGCGGCGTGTAGAGCAGCACCTGGCCCAGTGCGAGGTCGGTGGCATACAGCGGCGCGGTCGCCTCACCCAGGGTCAGCTTGGTGTCCTGCTTGGTGTAGTCGGCCGACAGCGTGGCGCTGAAGGCGTCACTGGGTTGCCACTTCAACTTGCCGCGCACGGCCTTGGTGTTGTCGTTGTTGTATTTCTGGCCGGTGGCCGGATCGGTGACGTAACCATCGGTGCGCGTGTAGACGCCGGCCAGATTGCCCGACACCGTTGCGCCGAGCGGCCCGGAAACATAGAAACGACCCTCGCGCCGGCCATAGTTGCCGACCGTGCCCTCGATCGAGCCCTCGGGCGTGTTGCTCGGCTCTTTGGTAATGATCTTGATCGCGCCGCCGGTGGAGTTCTTGCCGTACAGCGTGCCCTGCGGCCCGCGCAGCACCTCGACGCGCTCGATGTCGAACAGGCTGAACAGGGCGCCCTGGATGCGCGAGTAGTACACGTCGTCGACGTACATGCCGACGCCCGGGTCGAAGGTCTGCAACGCGTCGGGCTGGCCGATGCCGCGGATGAACACGTTCACCGAGGAGGACGAGCCACGGCCCTGCACGATGTTCATGCCCGGCACGGCTCCCTGCAGGCCGTCGATGTTGTTCGCCTGCAGATCCTTCAGATCCTCGTTGGTGAACGCGCTGACCGCCACCGGCACCTTCTCCAGCGCCTCGCCGCGACGCCGCGCGGTGACCGTGACCGCTTCCAGCTGTGTCGCCTCGGCCTGCTTGGCGGCCGCCGGCTTGACCGTGCCTGACGGATCCGTGACCTGCTGCGCCTGCAGCGGCGCCATCAGCGCGAAACCCAGTACCAGACCGATCGCCGAGCTCAGTTGCGTGCGTTTCATGACGTCCCCTTGGCGGTGAATGCATCGCTCGCGCGGATGCTGAATGCAGATCAGCTTAGGTGCCCGTGCAAGCCGGGGCACTCGTACCTTCGTACAGTGCCCGCGCCCTGGTGCCTCCGGGATACTCGACGCCTGTCGCATTGACGAGGCTGGGGAAATCACGGATGGCATTCTTGATCGTGCTGGCTGCGCTGTGCTTCCTGATGTTCGCGGCCTACCGCGGCTACAGCGTGATCCTGTTCGCCCCGATCGCCGCGCTGGGCGCGGTGCTGCTGACCGAGCCGGCGCTGGTGGCACCGATGTTCACCGGCCTGTTCATGGACAGGATGGTCGGTTTCCTCAAGCTGTATTTCCCGGTGTTCATGCTGGGCGCGGTGTTCGGCAAGCTGATCGAGCTGTCGGGGTTCTCCAAGTCGATCGTGGCGGCGACGATCGGCCTGGTCGGGCGCAGCCGGGCGATCCTGTCCATCGTGCTGGTGTGCGCGCTGCTGACCTACGGCGGCGTGTCGCTGTTCGTGGTGGTGTTCGCGGTCTACCCGTTCGCGGCGGAACTGTTCCGCGCCAGCGACATCCCCAAGCGGCTGATCCCCGGCACCATCGCGCTGGGCGCGTTCACCTTCACCATGGATTCGCTGCCCGGCACGCCGCAGATCCAGAACATCATCCCCACCGCGTTCTTCGGCACCGATACCTGGGCCGCGCCGTGGTTGGGCACGATCGGCGGCATCTTCATCCTGGTCGTGGGCCTGGGCTATCTCGACTGGCGCCGGCGCAAGGCCGCGGCGGCCGGCGAGGGCTACGGCAGCAACCTGGTCAACGAACCGGAGCCGTTCGACGCCACCCGCCTGCCGCATCCGCTGATCGCCCTGCTGCCGCTGGTGCTGGTCGGCGTATGCAACAAGCTGTTCACCGACTGGATTCCGCACCTCTACGGCGAGACGCAATCGTTCCTGCCCAGCGTGGTCGGCAGCGCCAGGCCGGTGGTGCAGGAGGTGTCCAAGGTCGCCGCGATCTGGGCGGTCGAGGGCGCCCTGCTGGCAGGCATTCTTTGCGTGCTGGTGTTCGCCTGGCGTGCAGTGATGGGGCGGCTGGCCGCAGGCACTCAGGCGGCGGTCGGCGGCGCCTTGCTGGCCTCGATGAACACCGCCTCGGAGTACGGCTTCGGCGCGGTGATCGCCGCCCTGCCCGGCTTCAAGCTGGTGGCCGACGCGCTGCACACCATTCCCAACCCGCTGGTCAACGAGGCGGTCACCGTCACCGCGCTGGCCGGCATCACCGGCTCGGCCTCTGGCGGCATGAGCATCGCGCTGGGCGCGATGGCGGAGACCTTCATCCACAACGCGAACGCCGCCGGCATCCCGATGGAGGTGCTGCACCGCGTGGCCGCGATGGCCTCCGGCGGCATGGACACCCTGCCCCACAACGGCGCGGTGATCACCCTGCTGGCGGTCACCGGGCTGACCCATCGCCAGTCCTACAAGGACATCTTCGCGATCACCGTGATCAAGACCCTGGCCGTGGCCGTGGTCATCACCGCGTACTACCTGCTGGGCGTGGTCTAGCGCACTCCGCCCGCGCCGCCCGCCGCTTGAACCCCGGGACGAAGCCCGCCTCGGGCGATGACCGACCCGTGCCACCGGCCGTTCGCCGAGGCGGGTGGTGTCGCGTGCCTTGACCGGCTGTCGCACGGGTGCCCACACGCGGGCGCACAAACCCGTATAATCGACCGGTTAACCCTCAAATTACCCACGTGGTGGCTGCACGCGCCACCCGAGTCGATCCCATGTCCATAGAAAATCTGCGCAACATCGCCATCGTCGCCCACGTCGACCACGGCAAGACCACGCTGGTGGACTGCCTGCTCAAGCAGTCCGGCACGCTGAACGAGCGCACCGTGCTGGCCGAGCGTGTGATGGATTCGAACGACCAGGAAAAGGAACGCGGCATCACCATCCTGGCCAAGAACACCGCCATCACGTGGCGGGGCAACCGCATCAATATTGTCGACACGCCCGGACACGCCGACTTCGGCGGCGAGGTCGAGCGCGTGCTGTCGATGGTCGACTCGGTGCTGATCCTGGTCGACGCGATGGACGGCCCGATGCCGCAGACCCGCTTCGTGACGCAAAAGGCGTTCGCGATGGGCTTCAAGCCGATCGTGGTGATCAACAAGGTCGACCGCCCCGGTGCGCGCCCGGAGTGGGTCGTCGAGCAGGTATGGGATCTGTTTGACCGCCTCGGCGCCACGCCCGAGCAGATGGAGTTCCCGATCGTCTACGCCTCGGCGCTGAACGGCTACGCCGGCCTGGACGAGAACGTGCGCGAGGGCGACATGACCCCGCTGTACGAGGCGATCATGCAGCACGTCAGCAAGCCGGACGTGGACCCTGACGGCCCGTTCCAGATGCGCATCAGCCAGCTCGACTACAACAACTTCGTCGGCGTGATCGGCATCGGCCGCATCCAGCGCGGCACCTTGAAGAAGAACATGCCGGTGGCGGTGATCGACCGTCACGGCAAGAAGCGCCAGGGCAAGGTGCTGCAGGTGCTCGGCTTCCTCGGCCTGGAGCGGATCGAGCAGGAAACCGCCGAGGCCGGCGACATCGTGGCCATCTCGGGCATCGCCGACCTGACCATCTCCGACACCATCTGCGCGCTGGACACGCCCGAAGCGCTGCCTGCGCTGACCGTGGACGAACCGACGATCTCGATGACCTTCCAGGTCAACAATTCGCCGTTCGCCGGCAACAAGGATCTCTCCGGCGGCAAGTTCCTCACCAGCCGCCAGCTCAAGGACCGGCTGGAGCGCGAGCAGGTGCACAACGTGGCGCTGAAGGTGGAGCAGGGTTCGGATGCCGACAAGTTCCTGGTCTCCGGCCGCGGCGAGCTGCACCTGTCGGTGCTGATCGAGAACATGCGCCGCGAAGGCTACGAACTGGCCGTGTCACGCCCGGAAGTCATCATCAAGGAGATCGACGGCCAGAAGATGGAGCCGATCGAGCAGTTGGTGGTCGACGTGGAGGAAATCCACCAGGGCGGCGTGATGGAGAAGCTGGGCATGCGCAAGGGCCAGCTGAAGAACATGGAATCCGACGGCAAGGGCCGCGTGCGGCTGGATTACGAAATCCCGGCGCGCGGCCTGATCGGCTTCCAGAACCAGTTCAAGACCCTGACCCAGGGCTCGGGCCTGCTGTTCCACGTGTTCGACCACTACGGCCCGAAGGAAGAAGGCCAGATCGCCAAGCGGCAGAACGGCGTGATGATCGCCAATGCCGGCGGCACCACCCCCGCCTATTCGCTCGGGCCGCTGCAGGATCGCGGCAAGCTGTTCGCCGCCGAGGGCGACAACGTGTATGAAGGCCAGCTGGTCGGCATCCACGCCAAGGACAACGACCTCACCGTCAACGTGATCAAGCCCAAGCCGCTGACCAACATGCGCGCCTCGGGCAAGGACGACGCGATCCAGCTCACCCCCGCGATCAAGTTCACCCTGGAACAGGCACTGGACTTCATCGACGACGACGAGCTGGTCGAGGTCACCCCGAAGGAAATCCGCCTGCGCAAGAAACACCTCACCGAGATCGACCGCAAGCGCGCCTCGCGCAGCTGAGTGGTCATCTCGTGTGATTGAACGGAAGGCCGCCGCGAGGCGGCCTTTTGCTTGCCGGCGGCCGCGTCATCTGCAGGAGCGCACCCTGTGCGCGATGCTCTTCGTCATGTAAGGGAAAGCACTGGGTAGGGCGGGCACTGCCCGCCGACCGCCCTTTCCGGCGCGCCGATGGCGGGCGGTGCCCGCCCTACGACGTGCGGAACTTCAGCCTCGCGGATCGTAGTCCGCGAAACTCTTCCGCAAGACCTCATAGGCCTTGCGCTGCGCATCGCTGTCGGCCGCCGGCGTGCGGATGGACAATTCCACCAATTGGTCGCCGGGATTGTTGCCCGGCATGCCGCGCCCCTTCAGCCTCAGCTTGCGGCCTGACTGCGAGCCGGCGGGGATGCGCAGGTCCACGGTGCCCGCCAGCGTCGGCACCGGTACGGTCGCGCCCAGCGCGGCTTCCCACGGCGCGATCGGCAGCACGTGGACGACATTGCGACCGTCGAGGCGAAAGCGCGGGTCGTCGCGGATGATCACTTCCAGCAGCAGGTCGCCCTTGGGTCCACCGCCCATGCCCGACTGACCCTGGCCCGAGAGACGGATCACCTGGCCGCTCTGGATGCCGGCGGGGATCTTCACCTCGAGCACGCGCTCGCCGCCGGACGAATCGTGCATGGCCAACCGCGTAGGGCCGCCGTCGAAGGCGGTCTGCAGGTCGATCTGCACCGAGGCCTGCACGTCCTGCCCACGCCGCGGCCGCGGCTGGCCGCGATGGCCGCCATGCGCAGCGCCGCGACCGAACAGGCTTTCGAAGAAATCGCTGAAATCACCGGCGTCGCCACCGAAGCCCTGTTGCTCCTGCCAGCCCGGCGGCGGGCGGAACTGCTCGCCCTGGCGATAACCGCCGGCGCGCAGCTGGTCGTAGGAGCGCCGCTTCTCGGCGTCCTTCAACACCTCGTTGGCTTCGTTGACCGCCTTGAACTTCTCCTCGGCGCCCGCGTCCTTGTTCTTGTCCGGGTGGTACTTGCGCGCCAACTTGCGATACGCCGCCTTGATGTCGGCCTCGCTGGCGTCAGGCTTGACGCCGAGGATCTCGTAATAATCTTTGAATTCCACACCCGCTCCTATTCGTCGGTACCGCAGCCCGAAAGGCTGCGCCCCGCCGCGGAGCATTATCCACGACGGGGCGGGTCTTCATACCGCGTTGCGTGTGCAGCGCAGGTCAGTTGCCGGTGTCGATCGCGATGCGACGCGGCGTGGTTTCGGGCTTCTTCGGAATCGCGATCTCCAGCACGCCGAAACGGCCATGCGCGCTGATGTTCTCCGCGTCGGCGCTTTCCGGCAGCGAGAAGCGGCGATGGAAGGTGCCGTAGACGCGCTCCTGCCGGGTCAGCCTGCCGCCGTCCTTTTCGTTGTCGACGGTGCGTTCGCCCTTGATGGTGAGGATGCTCTTGTCCATGCTCACCTCGATCGTGGACGGGTCCACGCCGGGCACGTCGACCAGGATCATGAAGCGCTTGTCTTCCTCGCGGATGTCCACCCGCGGCGCCCACTGGCTGGTTTCCACGGTGGACTGGTCATTGTCGCCGGCGCCGAAAAAGCGGCTCATGACCTGGCGGAAATCGTCCGGCGTACCGAACTCGCGGTTCCACACGGATTGACGGCTCACGTTCATTTCAGTGCCTCCTCTGACGGGTTTGCGGCGTGATCGCCGCCTGCTCCGGAAATAGGTGCTCGCCGCGGCGATTCAAGGCACCCGACCGCCAAAACCACTAGCATGCAAGCGTTGTTCACCATTGAGCGATCCATGACCATCCAACCCGGGGACACCCTGCCCGACGTCGCGATCAAGATGATCGACGGCGACATCCGGCCCGTGCACACAGGCGCGCTGTTCGGCGGACGCAAGGCCGTGCTGTTCGGCGTGCCTGGCGCGTTCACGCCGACCTGCTCGAACCATCACCTGCCCGGCTACGTGGCGGCGTTCGCCGAGTTCCAGGCGCGCGGCATCGCGGTGATGTGCCTCGCGGTCAACGACGCCTACGTGATGCAGGCGTGGGCGGCTGCGCAGCACGTGCCGCGCGGGTTGCTGATGCTGGCCGACGGCAACGCCAGCTTCACCCGCGCGCTGGGCCTGGAACTGGATGGCAGCGACTTCGGCATGGGCATCCGCGCGCGCCGGTTCGCGCTGTATGCCGAGGATGGCGTGGTGCGGCAATTGCAGCTGGAAGCGCCGGGCGAACTGCGCGTGTCCACCGCCGAGGCGATGCTCGCGGCGATCGGCAAGGCGCCGGGTGCACCGCACGGCGGCTGATATGCTGCGCCGATGGATATCGTCAACAACCCTGCCGTGGCCCGCATGGCCGAGCGTTTCCGTGGTTTCCTGCCGGTCGTGGTCGACGTGGAGACGGGCGGCTTCGATGCCGAACACGATGCGCTGCTGGAAATCGCCGCGATACCGCTGCGCATCGACGAGGCCGGCTTCCTGAGCACCAAGGAGCTGGTCACCACCCACGTGGAGCCGTTCCCCGGCGCCAACCTCGATCCCCGTTCGCTGGAGATCACCGGGATCGATCCGGACAATCCATTGCGCGGCGCCCTGCCCGAACGCCAGGCGCTGGACCACGTTTTCCAGGTGGTGCGCGAGGCGGTGCGCGAGGCGGGTTGCCAGCGGGCGATCCTGGTCGGCCACAACGCCGCCTTCGACCTGGGCTTTCTCAACCAGGCGGTGCGCCGCTGCGGGTACAAGCGCAATCCGTTCCATCCGTTCAGCTGTTTCGACACGGTCAGCCTGGCCGGCCTGGCCTATGGCCAGACCGTGCTGAGCAAGGCGGTACTGGCGGCGGGCTTGACCTTCGACAGCCGCGAGGCGCATTCGGCCGTCTACGACGCCGAGCGCACCGCCGAGCTGTTCTGCAGCATCGTCAACCGCTGGCGGCAACTGGAGCTGGTGGAACGGGCGAGCCTCGACCTCGGCGCGTCCGGTGCGCGAGGTGGCGACGTCCCGATCGCCTGACGGGCCACCCGCGGAACCGGCGGCACGCGGATTCAGGCAGCCAACCTATGGCGCGTGGCCAGCCGGCGGCGGCATCGTGCGACGACGACGCCAGTTGTTCACCACGCCATAGACGCCGATGGCGATCCAGGCGGCCTCCAGCAGGAAGGCGGACAGGTTGAAGCTGCCGAATACCAGCGACAACAGCACACCGAGCGCGCCGAAAATGTTCATCGTCTGGTAGATCAGCCCGTTGCCATGCAGGCGATGCCCCTGCAGCAGCAGAAAGGCCAGCAACACCAGCGCCACCCCGAGATAGCCGGCCCAGTCGTACCAGAAGAAAGTCATCGCTTCGCTCCGCGCTGGCGCAACGCCTCGAACAAGGCCACGCCAGTGGCGACGGAGACGTTGAGGCTTTCCATCGAACCGGGCATGGGGATCTTCGCCACGAAATCGCACAGTTCGCGGGTGAGCCGGCGGATGCCCTCGCCTTCGCTGCCCAGCACCAGCGCCACCGGTCCCTTGAAGTCGATACCGTAGATCGTGGTCTCGGTGTCGCCCGCCAGGCCGGTGATCCACACGCCGGCATCCTTCAGCTCGCGCAGTGTACGCGCCAGGTTGGTCACCGCGATCAGCGGTACCCGGTCGGCGCCGCCGGCCGAGGCGCGGCGCACCACCGGCGTGAGGCCGACCGCGCGATCCTTCGGCACGATCACCGCGGTGACTTTCGCCGCGGCGGCGCTGCGCAGGCAGGCGCCGAGGTTGTGCGGATCGGTGACACCGTCCAGCACCAGCACCAGGGTATCGCTGCCGTCGCGTTCGAGCAGGCCGGCAAGGTCGCTTTCGTGCGCGGCCGGCGCCGCCTCGTAACGCGCCGCCACGCCCTGGTGGCGCGCTTCGCCCGCGTGCTTGTCCAGCTCCTCGCGCGGACGGTGGCGTACCGCGATGCCCAGCTTCTTTGCGCGCTCGGCCAGCTCCAGCACGCGGGCGTTGCGCTGGCCGTTCTCCACCAGCAGCTCACGCACGCGCTCGGCATCGTTGCTCAATGCGCCCTCGACGGGATTGATGCCGACGATCCAGCTCTCACTCATGGCTTGCCTTTCGGTTTCGGTTTGCGGCCGCCGTGCTTCTTCGGCGCCGGCGGGACGGCAGCCGGGGCCGGCGCGCGCCTGGCGGAACCGTCCTTGCGCGGGCGACGATCGGACGACGGTTCGACCCTGCGGCCCTGATGCTGGCCGCCGGCATGCTGGCGCCCTGCCGGCGGCTGTGCACGCGGCGGCGGACTATCGCTCGCCGCAGCCTTGCGCGGGGCCGGCGCCGGTGTGGCAACCTCGGCCTCCTTGCGGCCGAATGCGCGGCCGATCGCCTTGGCGGCGCGACCGAACATGCCCGGTGCCTTGGTCGTGGCGGCCGCCTTCTTCGGCAGCGAATAGCGCTCGCCCGCGGCGGCATAGTCATACGCCTTGCCGCTGCCGGTCGGGGCCGGAGCCGGGGCCGACGTGCGCGGCGAGACCAGGCGGAAGTCGATCTTGCGATCCTCCAGGCTCGCGCGCAGCACCTGGATGCGCACGTGGTCGCCGAGGCGGAACTGCGCGCCGGTGCGCTCACCCTTGAGCAGCTTGCGCACCGCGTCGAAGTGGTAGTAGTCGTTCACCAGCTGGCTGATGTGCACCAGGCCGGAAACCTTCGATTCGTCCAGCTCCACGAACAGGCCGAACGAGGTGACCCCGGTGACCACGCCGTCGAACTCGCTGCCGATGTGCTTCTCCATCCACGCGCACTTGAAGCGCTCGTCCACGTCGCGCTCGGCCTCCTCGGCACGACGCTCGCGCTGCGAGCAATGCACGGCCATAGCCGCCACCTCGGCGGGCGTGTAGGTGTAGTCGCTGGGCTTGCCGCCGGTCAACGCGTAACGGATCGCGCGATGCACCAGCAGGTCGGGATAACGACGGATCGGCGAGGTGAAGTGCGCGTACGCCTGCAGCGACAGGCCGAAGTGGCCGCGGTTGTCGGGCTGGTAGGCGGCCATGCTCTGCGAGCGCAGCAGCACGCTCTGGATCAGTTCGCGCTCGGGGCGATCGCGCACCAGCGCGAGGATCTCGGAGAAGTCGGCCGGGGTCACCTCCTCCACCGGCGGCATGCGCAGCTTGAACTCGCGCAGGAACTGCTGCAGGTCCTCGTATTTCTCCGCCGGCGGCGGCTCGTGTGCGCGGAACAGCGCGGGGATTTTCCTCTTCTCCAGGAACAGCGCGGCCTGCACATTGGCCGCGATCATGCACTCCTCGATCAGCTTGTGCGCGTCGTTGCGTTCGGTGGCACCCATCGACTCCACGCCGCCGCTCTGGTCGAGACGGAACTTCACCTCCGGCGTCTCGAAGTCGATCGCGCCGCGGCGCTTGCGCTGCGCCGCCATCGCCTTGTACAGCGCGTGCAGGTTCTCGAGCTGCGGCAGCACGTCGGCGACCTCGTGGCGTGCGTCCTTCTCGCGCAGGCCGACCGCTTGCCACACCTTGTCGTAGGTCAGCCGCGCATGCGAGCGCATCACCGCGTCGTAGAACTTCGAACGGGCGACGTTGCCCTCGGCGTCGACGGTCATGTCGCAGACCATGCACAGCCGCTCGACCTTCGGGTTCAGTGAGCAGATGCCGTTGGAAAGCGTCTCCGGCAGCATCGGCACGACGAAGCCGGGGAAATAGGTGGACGTGCTGCGCTCGTATGCCTCGCGATCCAGCGCGTTGCCTGCCTGCACGTAGTGCGACACGTCGGCGATCGCCACGATCAGCCGCCAGCCACCACCACGCTTCGGCTCGGCATACACCGCATCGTCGAAGTCGCGGGCATCGGCGCCGTCGATGGTGACCAGCGGCAGCTTGCGGATGTCGGTACGGCCTTCCCGCTCGGCAGCGGTCACCTCCGCTTCCACCTGCGCCGCATCACGCAACACTTCGGCCGGCCATTCGTGCGGCAGGTCGTGGCTGGCGATCGCCATCTCCACCACCAGCGAGGGCTGCAGGCGATTACCCAGCACCGCGCGGATCTCGCCCAGCGGACCGCGGTAAGGCGTCGGCGGGTCGGTGATCTCCACCACCACGATCTGGCCGGACTCGGCGCTCTGCTCCTGGCCCGGCTTGATGATCACGTCCTGGTTCAGGCGGCGATCGTCGGGCGTGACCAGGGTGACGCCATCCTCGATCAACACGCGGCCGACCAGGCGCGGCGAGCGACGTTCCAGCACTTCGGCGATCGCACCCTGCTTGCGGCCGCGACGGTCGATGCCGACCACGCTGGCCAGCACGCGATCACCATGCAGCACCGTACGCATCTGCTGCGGCGACAGGTACAGGTCTTCGCCGCCCTCGTCGGGGCGCAGGAACCCGTAGCCCTCGGCGTTGGCCAGCACGCGGCCGGCGATCAGGTCGAGCTTGCGCGTCGGCGCGTAGCCGCCGCGCCGGCCCAGCAGCAACTGGGCATCGCGCACCATCGCCGCGAGCCGCTTGCGCAGTGCCTCGAGGTCGACTTCATCGTGAATCTGCAGCGCGTCGGCGATGCGCGCTTCGGTCAGCAGTTCGCCGCGCTCTTCCAGCAGGGCGAGGATCGCCTCGCGGCTGGGGATGGGGCGCGCATAGCGCTGTGCCTCGCGATTGGCATGCGGGTCGCGCACGGCGCCGGTGGCAGCCTTGCCGCGCTTGTCCGGCGCGGATGGCCCGCGCGACGAGCGACTGCCGGTTTTCTTCGGGGGGCGCGCATCCGGGGAACGGCCGGACGTGGGGGGAGTTTTTCTGGTCACTAAGTATCCTTGTGGTGTCACGCGGCGCAGAGAATGACACGGCGCGTGCGATGAGGGTGAAAAAGAGTTGACAAGCCAGCGGTCGATGCCTACATTACGCGGCTCACGCAGCTCGCTGAGCAGTGTGGCACCTTGCCCAGGTGGCGGAATTGGTAGACGCACTAGCTTCAGGTGCTAGCGGGGGCAACTCCGTGGAGGTTCGAGTCCTCTTCTGGGCACCAATTGTAAACGAAGGCCGCCTTTCAAGGCGGCCTTCGTCTTTTCAGGGTTTGCATTGAAGTCAGGAAGACGTCCGCCCCGCGTGAACCGTTCGCCCCGAGCGTAGACCGAAGCGTCGAAGTCGAAGGGTCGCCACGCGGGAGCCGACGAGCCCTTCGACTTCGCTGCGCCACGCTCGGAGCGAACGGTGTGCGTGCAGTCTTTCGCACTTCAAGCGATTGCCGGCCCCTTCAACTCGACCATGTTTCCCTGCGGGTCGTAGAGGTAGATCGAAGGACCCTCGCCTCGCGCGCCATAGCGCGAACCCGACTCGCCGATGCGCACGCCGTGCGCCCGCAGATGGGCCAGGATCGCCGCCTCGTCGTAATCCTCCACGCGCAGGCACAGGTGGTCCATGTTGTGGCCCTGTGCAGCCGGTGCCGCGCCGCCGAGACGGCCGAGCTTGCCGTCGATCGCCACCAGATCGATCAGCGAGGCGCCGGCACGCAGTTGCACCAGGCCGATCTCGTCCTGGCGCCGCTCCTCGCGGCAACCCAGTACGTCGCAATAGAAGCGCTGCATGGCCACCGGGTCGATGGCGCGCAGCACCACGTGGTCGATCTCGCCGATGCGGAGCATGCGGGTTCCTCCACTGGACGGGGCGCCAAGCATAGTGCCGGTTCCACCTGAACCGCGCCCGCCGCACACGTGCCCGACCTGTATAATCGCCGGGGTAAAACGCATGGTGGGAGAAGCCGCGCGCTCCCGACCGGAGCACCGGCTGCCGAAGACGCAACGCCCGTAATCGCTCAGGCCCCACACCACCACGCGTCAAACACTCTGGAGAGAGCGGTTGAATCCGCCGCCGAAGGGGCACGAAACGCCGCCGCGTTTCCAAACTCTCAGGCAAAAGGACAGAGGGGCGCCCCACGTGCGGCACGGCACGTTGTCTGCGGATGCCCTTTCATGACCTCGAAGAACCCGACCTCCCTGCGCGACCTCGAACACCACGGCGCGTTCATCGAACGCCACATCGGTCCGGACGACGCCGAGATCGCACAGATGCTGCGCGTGATCGGCCACGATTCGCTGGAGTCGATGACCGACGCCATCGTTCCCGGCTCGATCAAGTCCGCCGCCCCGCTGGCCTTGCCCGAAGCGATCACCGAGGAGGCCGCGCTGGCCAAGATCCGCGCGATCGCCGGCAAGAACCAGGTGTTCCGCAGCTTCATCGGCCAGGGCTATTACGGCACGCTGACGCCGAACGTCATCCTGCGCAACATCCTGGAGAATCCGGCCTGGTACACCGCGTACACGCCGTACCAGGCGGAGATCTCGCAGGGCCGCATGGAGGCGCTGATCAACTTCCAGACGATGTGCGCCGACCTCACCGGGATGGAGATCGCCAACGCCTCGCTGCTGGACGAGGCCACCGCCGCGGCCGAGGCGATGACCCTGGCCAAGCGCTCGTGCAAGTCGAAGTCGAACGTGTTCTTCGTGTCCAGCGGCGTGCACCCGCAGGCGCTGGAAGTGGTGCGCACGCGCGCCGAACCGCTGGGCATCGAACTGGTGGTCGGCGCGGACAGCGATGCGGCCGGTACCGATGCGTTCGGCGTGCTGCTGCAGTACCCGGACACCTTCGGCAGCATCAACGATTACCAGGCGATCGCCGACGCCGTGCACGCGCGCGGCGGCGTGGTCGCGGTCGCCACCGACCTGCTCGCGCTGACCCTGATCGCCGCGCCCGGCGAATGGGGCGCCGACATCGTGGTGGGCAACTCGCAGCGCTTCGGCGTGCCGTTCGGCTTCGGCGGCCCGCACGCCGCGTTCATGGCCTGCCGCGACGCGTACAAGCGCTCGATGCCGGGCCGCCTGATCGGCGTGTCGATCGACACCGAGGGCAAGGCGGCCTACCGCCTCACCCTGCAGACGCGCGAGCAGCACATCCGCCGCGAGAAGGCCACCTCCAACATCTGCACCGCGCAGGTGCTGCTGGCGGTGATGGCCAGCATGTACGCGGTCTACCACGGCCCCGCCGGGCTCACCCGCATCGCGCGCCGCACGCATCGCCTGGCCGCGATCCTGACCGTCGCGCTGCGTCGGGCCGGCGTGAAGGTGGGCGGCGATTTCTTCGATACGCTGCACATCACCGGCATCGACGCCGCCGCTGTCCATGCCAAGGCCCGCGCTGCAGGCATCAACCTGCGCGAGCTGGACGCCAGCAGCCTCGGCATCAGCCTGGACGAGACCACCACCCGCGCCGACGTCGTCGCACTGGCGGGCCTGTTCGGTGCCGAGATCGACATCGACGCGCTCGATGCCGAAGTCCACGACGCGCTGCCACGCACGCTGCTGCGCAAGAGCGACTTCCTCACCCACCCGGTGTTCAACACGCACCACAGCGAGCACGAGTTGCTGCGCTACATGCGCGCGCTGGCCGACAAGGACCTGGCGATGGATCGCACGATGATCCCGCTGGGCTCGTGCACCATGAAGCTCAACGCCACCGCCGAGATGATCCCGGTCACCTGGCCGGAATTCGCCAACATCCATCCGCTGGCGCCGGCCGCCCAGGCGCAGGGTTACAAGGAACTGATCGACGGGCTGGAAGCGATGCTGGTCGAATGCACCGGCTACGACGCGGTGAGCCTGCAGCCGAACTCCGGCGCGCAGGGCGAGTACGCCGGCCTGCTGGCGATCCGCGCCTACCACCGCTCGCGCGGCGAAGCGCATCGCGACATCTGCCTGATCCCCGAATCCGCCCACGGCACCAACCCGGCCTCCGCGCACCTGTGCGGCATGACCGTGGTGGTGACCAAGTGCGACAGCAACGGCAACGTCGACGTCGAGGACATCCGCCGCGCCGCCGAGAAGTATTCGGACCGTCTCGCCGCGCTGATGATCACCTACCCGTCCACGCATGGCGTGTTCGAGGAGGACATCGTGGCGATCTGCGAGATCGTGCACGCGCACGGCGGCCAGGTGTACACCGACGGTGCCAACATGAACGCGCTGGTCGGCGTGGCCAAGCCCGGCAAGTGGGGCTCGGACGTGTCGCACCTGAACCTGCACAAGACCTTCTGCATCCCGCACGGCGGTGGCGGCCCGGGTGTCGGCCCGTGCGCGGTGAAGTCGCACCTCGCCCCGTTCCTGCCGAGGAAGTTCGGCGAGGAAAGCCCGGTCGGCATGGTTTCTGCGGCAAGCTTCGGCAGCGCCTCGATTCTGCCGATCAGCTGGATGTACATCGTCATGATGGGCCAGCAGGGCCTGCGCAAGGCAACGCAAGTGGCCCTGCTCAACGCCAACTACATCGCCAAGCGGCTCGAAGCGCACTACCCCACCCTGTACACCGGCCGCAACGGGCTGGTGGCGCACGAGTGCATCCTCGACCTGCGCCCTCTCAAGGACGCCACCGGCATCGGCGCCGAGGACGTGGCGAAGCGGCTGATCGACTTCGGCTTCCACGCGCCGACGCTGAGCTTCCCGGTGTCGGGCACCTTGATGGTGGAACCGACCGAGAGCGAATCGCGAATCGAGCTGGACCGCTTCATCGACGCGATGATCCAGATCCGCGACGAGATCCGCGCGATCGAGGAAGGCAAGCTCGACCGCGAGGACAACCCGCTGAAGAACGCCCCGCACACCGCCACCATGGTCAGCGCCAGCGAGTGGACCCACGCCTACCCGCGCGAACTGGCCGCCTTCCCGCTGGCCAGCCTGAAGCTGCAGAAGTACTGGCCGCCGGTCGCCCGCGTCGACAACGTCTACGGCGACAAGCACATCATGTGCGCCTGCATCCCGGTGGATGCGTACAAGGAAGAAGCCGAGGCCTGAGCCCGAAGGGCAGGCTCAGCCGGTTGCAGCCCGCGGCATGCCCGCGGGCTGCGCGTTCCCGGCACGCGGGCCGACCCCGCTGGAGTGCGCGCGCGTCGACAACACCAGCGCGACCTGATGTTCGGCACGCATGCGGGCGGCCTTGGCGGCAAACCACGCCTTGGGCCCCGCCAGCAGCACCGCGCAGACTGCGTTGGCCCGGCAAAATGCGTCGATGCTCTGGCGCAGGTGGACCAGCAGACGTTCGTTGAACGCCTCGTTCAATGCCTCGACGCGGAACGGCGGCGCGACATGTTCATCGAGCATGCCGGCCAGCGACGTTGCCACCTGCAGCGCAAGCCGCCGGTTGTGGCGCGTCACCTCCGGCGCACCGGCCGGGGCCTGCCAGGCACCGTCGAGCGCGTCGACCAGCTCGTGGAACTCGCGGCGATTCAGCGGACGCTGCTGCACCGGCAGGCTGCGTCGGCGGATCAGCCATGCCTGATCCGCCGCAGGCAATGCATGCGAACGGTGGGTGGCGCGGTCGAGTGCCTCGCGCGGCGACAAGCCATCCGCGCCCAGCAGGTCGGCCAGTGCCTCACGCGTCAACGGTTGCGCCCGCGCGCTGCCATCCGGCGTGTACCAGCGGCGATATTCGAGCGTGGTGGGGGAAAACAGGTCGCGTGGCGGCTTGACCGTGGCGCGCGCTTCGTCCGCATCGTCCAGTGCCGGCGCAACCGCGCGCAACCCGGCCGTCTGGGCGGCGGCGATGCGGTCGAGCAGGATTTCGGCCTTGACCAGATGGCCGTGGTAAGTCGCATGCCGGTCGCAAGCCTCGCGCGCCGGCAGGAAAAGAAAACGAAGGCGGGACCCGGGGTTGCCGATCACCGATGGCCCGAAATGGGCGAGGAAAACTGAACTGGACTTGCGCACAAACCGACCTGTTTGCCGGGGCTGATGCGAATGTCCTGCCGCGATGCCCCGGATCTGATGGACTGACCGCCCTCACCAGGCGGCCTCGCGCTCACGATGGCACACGTCGAAGGCACGAAATGTGGCACAGAGCTCATTCCGGGGTTGATCCCGTCGACACCCGATTACCGCGATTGGCGCAAAAACAGGCATCATGGGTGGCTCGCTTCCCGCGCAACCCGCGTGCGGCCCGGCCCGCAGCGCGCCGGCGATGCCCTGTTCGACCACGACCGACGCCCTCATGACCACGACCTGCCCGCCCTCTGCCGACGAAACGGACGCCGAACTGCTGGCGCAGGCGCGTGCCGCCATCCGGCTGCTGCAGACCATTGCCGACGACCGCGGGCTGCTCGAGCGGCTGCCCGTCGCGGAACGCCAACAGCTGCACCAGGCCGTGGCACGGATGTACCACCCCGAACCGGGCGCGCGCCGGATTCGCCTCAAGGCCGCGGAGAAACAACGCCACGCCGCGCGCATCCAGGCCGAAGACACCGTGCTGAACCAGACCGGCATCCGCGCCCTGCGCCGCAAGCCGGTGTTCACCACGCCGAACGCGTTCGCGCCGGAAGGTTTCCTGCCGCACGACGTGCCGCCCGCGGCCGACGCCGCGCAGCCGCGCGAGTCGGTCGAGCCGAAGCACTGCTACGTGTGCAAGCGCAAGTACTCGACCATCCATTTCTTCTACGACCAGCTGTGCCCGGAATGCGCCGCGTTCAACTACACCAAGCGCAGCGAACTGGCCGACCTGCGCGGGCGCGTGGCACTGCTCACCGGCGGCCGGGTGAAGATCGGTTACCAGGCCGGCCTGAAGCTGCTGCGCGCCGGCGCCGAGCTGATCGTCACCACGCGCTTCCCGCGCGACTCGGCGGCGCGCTACGCGGCCGAGCCGGACTTCGCCGACTGGGGCCACCGCCTGCAGGTCTACGGCCTGGACCTGCGCCACACGCCCAGCGTCGAGGCGTTCTGCCAGAAACTGGTGGCAACCCGGCCGCGGCTGGACTTCATCATCAACAACGCCTGCCAGACCGTGCGCCGCCCGCCGGATTTCTACGCACACATGATGGAAGGCGAGACCGCCGCGCTGCACGAGCTGCCCGAGCACGTGCGCCGGCTGGTCGGCCATTACGAAGGCCTGCGCGGCGCGGAGATCCTGCCCGGCAGCAGCGCGCTGGCCAGTCGCGGCGCCGACCTGCCCGGGCTGAGCCGGGCCGCCGAGCTGTCGCAGCTGCCGCTGCTGCCGGAAGAACTGCTGGCGCAGAGCCACCTGTTTCCCGAGGGCCGACTGGATCAGGACCTGCAGCAGGTCGACCTGCGCCAGCGCAACTCGTGGCGGCTGCTGATGGCCGAGGTGCCGTCGGTCGAATTGCTGGAGGTGCAGTTGGTCAACGCGATCGCGCCGTTCATCATCAACGCGCGGCTGAAGCCGCTGATGCTGCGCACGCCCGAGCGCGACAAACACATCGTCAACGTGTCGGCGATGGAGGGCCAGTTCTACCGCAGCTTCAAGACCACCCGCCACCCGCACACCAACATGGCCAAGGCCGCGCTGAACATGATGACGCGCACCGCGGCCACCGATTACCACAACGACGGCATCCACATGAACAGCGTCGACACCGGCTGGGTGACCGACGAGGACCCCGCCGAGCTGGCGGCGAAGAAAGTGCGCGAGGAACGCTTCCACCCACCGCTGGACATCGTCGACGGCGCCGCACGCATCGTCGACCCGATCATCCACGGCATCAACACCGGCGAGCATGTGTGGGGCCAGTTCCTGAAGGACTACCGCCCCACCGACTGGTGAGCCACTGGTGCCGGGGCGACGACAATCCGTTTCCTTCGCGCCGGTTTCAGACGGCACTGCGTAGCCTTATCTTGCGGACAGGCGCCATCCGGCGCGATCAAGCATGAGGAGCAACGCCGTGATTGAACGCAGACCCTTCGACCGCCTGGGCGGAGCCGACCACGGCTGGCTCAACGCCAAACACCATTTCTCCTTCGCCAGCTACCACGACGCGAATCGCATGGGCTGGGGCGCGCTGCGCGTGTGGAACGACGACACCATCGCGCCGCAGACCGGCTTCCCGCCGCACCCGCACGCGGACATGGAGATCATCACCTACGTGCGCGAAGGCGCGATCAGCCACCAGGACAGCCTGGGCAACGCCGGCCGCACCGAGGCCGGCGACGTGCAGGTGATGAGCGCCGGCAGCGGCATCACCCACAGCGAGTACAACCGGGAGGATGTGACCACGCGCATCTTCCAGATCTGGATCATCCCCGACGAGAACGGCCAGCCGCCGTCGTGGGGCGCGCGGCCGTTTCCCAGGGGCGATCGTTCCGGGCGCTTCGTGGCACTGGCCAGCGGCTTCAAGGACGACACCGAGGCGCTGCCGCTGCGCACCGATGCGCGCGTGCTGGGCGCCACGCTGAAGGCCGGCGAAAGCACCGAGTACCTGCTGCCCCCCGGCCGCTACGCCTACCTGGTACCGGCCACCGGCAAGGTGGACCTCAATGGCGTGCAACTGGACGCCCGCGACGGCGCCGCGATCCGCCAGGAGTCGACGCTGAAGGTCACCGCGCTGGAAGACGCCGAGCTGGTGCTGGTCGATACCGCGCCCTGAGCTTCGCGCATGCGGGCACGAGTGGCGCCCGGTGCCGACGCCCCGGCGGGCGCCGGCACGGCCAGCTCCAATTCGATCGCAAGACCCGGAGTGCCGCGGTGGCTGCCGGTCCGTAGATTGCGCCTTGAGCGATAATCCGACGGAAGGAACAGCCATGAAAACTCCCGAGAAACAGGCCGCACGTGCCGCCACCCTCGCCGACCCGCGCTGGGCCGCCGTGCAGGCACGCGATGCGCGTGCCGACGGCAGCTTCTTCTACTCGGTGCGCAGCACCGGCGTGTACTGTCGGCCGTCCTGCGCGGCGCGCCCCGCCCGCCCCGAGAACGTGGCGTTCCACGCCACCGCCGCCGAGGCGGAGCGCGCCGGCTTTCGCCCGTGCAGGCGCTGCCGGCCCGACCAGCCATCGCTCGCAGAGCAGCAGGCGGCGATGGTCACCGCCGCCTGCCGACTGATCGAGCAGGCCGAGACC
Source organism: Rhodanobacter sp. UC4452_H20 (assembly GCF_052978205.1). The sequence continues at coordinate 1,255,627 of NZ_CM129662.1, forward strand.
GTACCCACGCTCGAACAGTTGGCGCAACCGAGCGGACTCAGCCCCTTCCACTTCCACCGCGTGTTCAAGGCGGTTGCCGGGGTGACCCCGAAGCAGTACGCCACGGCGCATCGCAACCGCCGCGTGCGCAGCGGCCTGGAGCGCAGCCACACGGTGACCGAGGCGATCTTCGATGCGGGCTACAACGCCAGTAGCCGCTTCTACGAAACGGCGAACGAGGTGCTGGGCATGACGCCCTCGCGCTATCGCGCCGGCGGTGCCGACAGCGAGATCCGCTTCGCCATCGGCGCCTGCTCGCTCGGCGCGATCCTGGTGGCGCAGAGCGCGCGCGGCGTGTGCGCGATCCTGCTCGGCGACGACCCCGACGCGCTCGCGCGCGAGCTGCAGGATCGCTTCCCCAGGGCCAGGCTGATCGGCGGCGACCGCGACTACGAGCGCCTGGTGGCGCAGGTGGTCGGCTTTGTCGAAGCCCCTGCGCTGGGACTGGATCTGCCCTTGGACGTGCGCGGCACCGCGTTCCAGCAGCGCGTATGGCAGGCGTTGCGCGAGATCCCGGTCGGCAGCACGGCCAGCTACAGCGAGATCGCGCGGCGCATCGGCGCGCCCAAGGCTTCGCGGGCGGTGGCGCAGGCATGTGCCGGCAACATGCTGGCGGTGGCGATCCCCTGCCACCGCGTGGTGCGCAACGACGGCGACCTGTCCGGCTACCGCTGGGGCGTGCCGCGCAAACGCGCGCTGCTGGAGCGCGAGGCGCAGGCATGAACGCGCAACTGCGCCCTGCCCCCGACACCGGTGCGCGGCTGCAGGCATACGACTGGGCCGGCATCGGCGATGAACTCGACGCACACGGCTGCGCGATGCTGGAGGCCCTGCTGTCGCCGCAGGAGTGCGCGAAGCTGGCAAGCATGTACGCGGACGACGAACATTTCCGCAGCCGCGTGCCGATGGCCCGCCACGGTTTCGGCCGTGGCGAATACCGCTATTTCGATTACCCCCTGCCCGAGCTGGTGGCCGGGCTGCGCAGCGCGGTCTACCCGCGGCTGGCGCCGATCGCGAACCGCTGGAACGCGTCGATGGGACTGCCCGCGCGCTACCCCGCCACGCATGCCGAATTCATCGAACGCTGCCACGCCGCCGGCCAGCGCCGCCCCACTCCGTTGCTGCTGCAGTACGGCACCGGCGACTACAACTGCCTGCACCAGGACCTGTACGGCGAGCACGTGTTCCCGCTGCAGCTGGCGATCCTGCTGTCGGAGCCGGGGCGCGATTTCAGCGGCGGCGAGTTCGTGCTGACCGAGCAGCGCCCGCGCATGCAGTCGCGCATCGAGGTGGTGCCGCTGCGCCAGGGCGATGCGGTGCTGTTCGCGGTGCACCAGCGGCCGCTGCAAGGTACCCGCGGCAGCTACCGGGTGAACATGCGCCACGGCGTCAGCCGCGTGCGCCGCGGCCATCGCCACACGCTTGGCATCATCTTCCACGACGCCACATGATCAGCGCCGACCTGTTCGCCGCCACGCCTGCGCCTGCCCGCCGGGACGAGCCATTGTGCGAGGGCGCGATGGTGTTGCGCGGGTTTGCCCTGGCCAGCGAGGCGGTGTTGCTGCAGGCGCTCGATGCGATCACGGCGCAGGCACCGTTCCGCCACCTGGTCACACCCGGCGGCTTGCGCATGTCGGTGGCGATGACCAATGCGGGGCCGCTGGGCTGGGTCAGCGATCGTCGTGGCTACCGCTACGACCCGATCGACCCGGACAGCGGCCGGCCCTGGCCACCGATGCCGGCGGTCTTCCTGCAACTGGCCGATGCCGCGGCGGCGCACGTCGGTTTCACCGGCTTCGTGCCGGATGCCTGCCTGCTCAACCGCTACGAGGCCGGCGCCCGGTTGAGCCTGCACCAGGACCGCGATGAACGCGACCTGGGCCAGCCGATCGTGTCGGTCTCGCTGGGCATCCCGGCCGTGTTCCTGTTCGGCGGCCTGCAGCGCGCGGATCGCCCGCAACGCGTGCCGCTGGCGCACGGCGACGTGGTCGTGTGGGGCGGTCCGGCGCGGCTGCGCTATCACGGCGTGCTGCCGTTGAAGCCACATCATCACCCGCTGCTGGGCGAGACCCGGATCAATCTCACGTTTCGTCGGGCGGGCTGACGCCGAGCCGGTGTCCGTACACCAGCTTGCCGCCGAGCCAGCCGGCCACGGCCAGGCACAGGAAACCCGACACGCTCAGAGCGATCGCCAGCAGGCTCGGCGCGATGAAATGCGTGCCGTGCAGGCGCAGGAACAGGCTGGCCACGTAGCAGCAGAGCGCGCCCATCACCATCAGCATGTGGCGGTTGACGTCCTTGAGCGCCGGGTTGTCTTCGGCGACCTTGGCCAGTTCGAGCAGGCCGGCCAGCATGGCGGGGATCGAGAAGCCGATCCCCGCCAGCAGCAGGATGCCGGCGAAGCGCCACGCCGGTTCGCCCCAGGCCAGGCTGGCCAGATCCGCCGCGGTGGCCAGCGACCAGCAGGCAATCGGGAAATGCACCAGGGCCGGATGCAGCGGATGGCGCATGACAGCGACTCAGGCCAGCAGCAGGCTGAGCAGGGTCAGGAAACCCGCCACCGCGACGCCGGCGTGCACCAATACCACGGCCTTCGGCGCAACCTGCTTGCGCAGATGGAACGAGGCGAGGAAGAAACCGCCCAGCGCGGCCAGTACCAGCAGGGCCAGCGCCGCGGTGAGCCGTGCCGGCGCCGCACCCTGCAGCACCACCAGGATCAACAGCACCAGGCCGCTGGCGCCCAGCAGCGCGTGCAGCAAGGAAATTGCCCACGGCGCCAGCTTGCCGCGCAGCACGCTGGAAGCCAGCACCAGGCCGCCGATGGCGGCGATCGCAAAAACCAGAATCGCATAGAGCAGCATGTCGTTCCCCCGATTGGCACGTTGATGAAGTGAGCAGCATTCGATCCGATGCGGCGGGTTGCCCAAAGGTTCCCGCGCTCGACCATGGTGCAGGTGCCCGCGCCGCCGCGGCTTGCTACCCTCGTCGGATCGTCCGGTTCGCGAGGCAGACATGACACCCACCCACGGCATCCACACCATCGACACCGGCTTCGTGCGGCCGCGGTTCGATGCGGCCTACCTCATCGTGGAGAACGGCCGCGGCGCCTTCATCGACTGCGGCACCAACTTCGCCGTGCCGCGCATGCTGGCGGCACTGGATGAGGCCAGCATCGCGCCGGCGGACGTCGACTGGCTGATCCTCACCCACGTGCACCTGGACCACGCCGGCGGCGCCGGCGAGCTGATCGCACAACTGCCGAACGCGAAGCTGGTGGTGCATCCGCGCGGAGCACGCCACATGATCGACCCCAGTGTGCTGTGGGCCGGCGCCAGCGCGGTGTACGGCGAGTCGGTGATGGAACAGACGTATGGACGCTTGCGGCCAGTGCCTGCCGAGCGCGTGGTCGAGGCGGGGGACGGCCACGTCGTCGACCTTGCCGGACGCACCCTGCGCTGCCTCGATACGCCGGGCCATGCGCGCCACCACATCGCCATCCACGACGCACGCGCCAACGTCTTTTTCACTGGCGACGTATTCGGCCTTTCCTATCGCGACTTCGACACCGCGAACGGTCCGTTCATCCTGCCCACCACCTCGCCGGTGCAGTTCGATCCGGAGGCGCTGCATGCGTCGATCGAGCGGCTGCTCGCGCTGAAACCCGAGGCGATGTACCTCACCCATTACGGCCGGGTGGAGAGCGTCGAGCGGCTGGCCGCCGACCTGCATGCGCAGATCGACGCGATGGTGGCCATCGCCCGCGCCGCGCACGGCTCGCCCGAGCGGCATGCCGTGCTGGTGGAATCGCTCACCGGGCTCTATGCCGCCCGCGCGCAGGCCCATGGCTGGCAGCAGGGACGCGACGCGCTGCGCCAGTTGCTGGGCATGGACATCGAACTGAACGCGCAGGGGCTGGAGGTGTGGCTGGGGCGCTGAGCGCCCGCCGCTGGCAGCTCACTTTGCGCGTGCGTCGCGCCGCTCTTGTGCCAGCCGCGCCTCGAAGCGCGGCTGCGCCGCCGCGGCATAGGCGCGGCAGGCACCGGCGTCGATCAGGGCCGCGGAGTCGTGCTCGCGATCGCGTGCGGCAATCTTCTGCATGAAGCCGCTGGCTTCGGGATGCGGGGTGATCAGGATGTCGCACGGCAGCGCGGCGACGGTCGCGAAGGACCGGCGGAAAGCCGCCACGCGCGCCGGGTCGTCGCTGTAGCGGAAGCCGTCGCGGCTGAGCGCGGTGAGGCTGTCGACATAGGCCAGCGCAAGGCAGCGCCCCTGCTCGCACGAGCGCCAGGTCCAGGACGTGCTGCCAGGCGTATGGCCGGGCGTGTAGTGCGCCGTGACCGCGATCGGCCCCACCCGCACTGCCGCGCCATCGGCGACCACTTGCACCGATGCCACCGCCGGATAGCGTGTCGCCATGCCGTACTGCGGATCGTCCGGGTCGTTGCCGCCGGACCGCAGCTCCTTCGCCCCGGCCGCACTGGCCGCCACCGAGGCGCCGCTGTCACGAGCCAAACGGGCGATGCCGCCGGCGTGGTCGAAGTGGGCGTGCGAGTTGAGGATCAGCTTCACGTCGCGCAAGCGGAAACCGAGCGCGCGGATGTTCGCCTCGATCTGCGGCACGTTGCCTTCCAGCGTGCCGTCAATCAGCACATGGCCCTGCGGCGAGGTGATCAGGATCGCGCTCAATCCCTGCGTGCCCACGTACCAGCTGTTGCCATGAATGTGGAAGGGCTTTTGCGGCGCACTCCAGCGCGCCTCATCCGCTTGCGCGAAACCCGCCACCGTCAAGGTGACAACAAACCATAACGCGCGGAGAGATGGATTCATGCCGGGGATTCCGTGGGGACGAGGCCGTCATGCTCGCCGACGACGCGGCGCTGGCGCGGGCGCATCGCTGGCAAATTGCGGGCGCGGCTCGCTCAGGCCAGCCGCGTACCGTTCGGCACCGGGCGTTCGACCGCGGTGAGCACCACGCCCTCGTCGGTGGGAAAGCCGGTGAGCAGGAATTGCGAGCGGAACGGGCCGATCTGCTTTTCGGGGAAGTTGATCACACCCACGACCTGTCGGCCGAGCAGGTCGTCGGCCTGGTACAACGCGGCGATCTGCGCGCTGGTCTTCTTCTCGCCGTAGGGGCCGAAATCCACCCACACTTTCCACGCCGGCTTGCGCGCTTCGGGAAACGGTTCGACCCGGATCACCGTGCCGGCGACGACCAGCACTTTCTCGAAATCGGCCCAGCTGATTTCGGGGCAATTCGCTGCACTCATCCTTCCAGCCTCGTCTTCAGACAATCGCGGCTCTGCTGCCACCAGTAGCTGGCTTGCGCCGCCAGATAACCGAACGGACGGTGCGTGCTGCCCAGGCCATAGTCGGCAAAACGTTTCCAGCCATCGTCGCCCTCGGCGATCGCCGCCGCCAGCAGTTCACCGGCCGCGCAGGTCGGGGCCAGGCCGTGGCCGCCGAACGCCTGCGCCCACCACAGGCCGTCGCCGCTGCCGCCGATCTGCGGCATCTGGTGCCGTGCGTAGCTCATCAGGCCCGACCAGGCGTGCTCGATCCGCACGCCGGCCAGTTGCGGGAACACCCGCAGCAGGTCCCGCGTCAGCAGGCGCTGCACGCCGCGCGGCGAGCGGTTGAGCACCGAGATGCGCCCACCCCACAGCAGTCGCGTATCCGGCAGCGCGCGGTAATAGTCGAACGCGAAGCGGCTGTCGTAGATCGCCGCGCGGGTGTGCAGGCACTCGTCCAGTCGATCGCCGAGCGGTTCGGTCACCATGACGTAGGTGGCGATCGGCAGGATCGCCCGGTCGATCGGCTTCTGCAGGCCGGCCAGGTAGCCGCCGCAGGCCAGCACGACCTCATCGGCCAGCAGCTCACCTTGCGCCGTGCGCAGGCGCCACTGCCGGCCTTCGCGCGCGAGGCGGCGCACGCCGCTGTGCTCGTGGATGCGCACACCCTGCCCGGCCGCCGCCGCGGCCAAGCCGATCGCGTAGTTGAGCGGGTGCAGGTGCAGCGCATCACGCTCGTACAGGCCGTCGTGATAACGCTCGCTGCGGATGCGTGCGCGCAACTCCGCTTCGGGCAACCACTGCCAGTTCACGTCGTAGTGTTCGGCCAGCAGTTGCTGGCGCCGGCGCAGCACCGCGGGGTCACGGAACCAGTTGGCCCAGATCACGCCTTCGTCGACCGCGTCGCAGGGGATGGCGTAGTCGGCGACACGTCGTCGGATGCGCCCGACCGCCGCGATGGTCAGCTGGAACAGGGCCTGCGCACGCGCTTCGCCCAACTGGTCGAGCAGCGCCTGCTCGCCCAGCGAATAGCCGGCGAAGACGAAACCGCCATTGCGACCGGAGGCGCCGAACCCGACCTGCTCACGTTCCAGCAGGACCACGTCGCGCACGCCGCGCTCGGCCAGGCCCAGCGCGGTGTTCAAGCCGGCAAAGCCGCCGCCGATCACGGCAACACGTGCGTGCGTGCTGCCCTGAAGCGGCTCCCAGGCCGGGTACGGCGTGGCAGTGGCGCGGTAGTAGGACGTGGGCGAGGGGGATTTCATGCTGCAGCGACAGGCGGCACCAGTGTCCGTGACCGGGCAAGCATATCCTTCATGCCAGGACGTCGTGGCAGCCGTGGTTCAAAGCTGGCCGAGGAACTCTCGCACAGTGAGCGCGAGTTTCGGGTCCTGCATCGCCATGTGCATGGTGGCGCGCACCAGGCCGGCCTTGTTGCCGCAATCGAAACGGGTGCCTTCGAAGCGGTAGGCCAGCACCTTGCCTTGCTCTTTCAGCAGCGCGTCGATCGCGTCAGTAAGCTGGATCTCGCCGCCGGCACCGGGCGTGGTCTGCTCCAGCAGCTGGAAGATGCGGCCAGGCAACACGTAGCGGCCGACCACGGCCAGGTTCGACGGTGCGTTGGCCGGCTTGGGCTTCTCGACCATGTGGCGGATCAGGGCGCTGCGATCGTCGACCGGTGTGGCATCGACGATGCCGTACTTGTCAGTGTCGGTGTGCGGCACTTCCTCCACCGCGATCACGCCGGCCTGCTGCGCCTCGGCGAGCTCCGCCATCTGCCGCAGCGCGCCCTTGCCGGCGCCGTTCCAGATCAGGTCGTCAGGCAGGATCACGCCGAACGGCTCGTCGCCGACCACCGGCTTGGCGCACAGCACGGCATGGCCCAGGCCGAGCGCCTCGGGCTGGGTCACGAAGATCGCCCGCACGTGCCGCGGCAAGGTGCCTTGCACCAGCGCCAGCAGCTCGGCCTTGCCCTTCTCGTGCAGCTTCGATTCCAGCTCGTAGGCCTTGTCGAAGTAGTCGGCGATCGCGTGCTTGTAGCGGTTGGTGACGAACACCAGGGTGTCGGCACCTGCATCCACCGCTTCGTCGACGGCGTACTGGATCAGCGGCTTGTCGAGCACCGGCAGCATTTCCTTGGCGACCACCTTGGTCGCCGGCAGGAAGCGCGTGCCGAGTCCGGCTACGGGAAACACCACTTTGCGCAGGGGCTTGCTCACTCATTGATCTCCGGGTTGGCACGGCGGATCGACACCACGTTGTCAGGCTGCGCCGCTTCGCTCCAGCGGAACGAGGGCAACAGGCTGGACACGCAGCGGCGAAGTTCTTCCTCATTGAAAATGTCGGCCGCCTCGGCGGCCTTGTGCAGCAGGGCCTGCAGCAACTCCCACGACACCTCGCGATGCTGCGCCAGGAAAATCTTGGCATGCGTGGTGGCGCTGTAGTTCTCCAGCGGATGGAACAGCTCCTCGAACAGTTTCTCGCCCGCGCGCAGGCCGGTGTAGACGATCGGGATCTCGCTGCCCGGCTTCTTGCCGGCGAGGCGGATCATCTGCTCGGCCAGGTCGCGGATCTTCACCGGCTCGCCCATGTCGAGCGCGAAGATCTCGCCGCCCTTGCCAATGCTGGCGGTCTGCAGGATCAGCTGGCAGGCCTCGGGAATGGTCATGAAGTAGCGCGAGATTTCCGGGTGCGTCACGGTGACCGGGCCGCCGTCGCGGATCTGCCGGCGGAACAGCGGCACCACCGAGCCGGCCGAATCCAGCACGTTGCCGAAACGCACGGTCATGAAGCGGGTATCGGTCTGCGCGTCGAGGTTCTGGCAGTAGATTTCCGCCACGCGCTTGCAGGCACCCATCACGCTGGTGGGGTTGACCGCCTTGTCGGTGGAGATCAGCACGAAACACGCCACCCCGACCGAACAGGCCGCGTCGGCCACCGTGCGGGTACCCAGCGCGTTGTTGCAGAACGCGGCGCGCAGCTGGCCTTGCAGCATCGGCACGTGCTTGTACGCCGCGGCGTGGAATACCACCTGCGGCTGCGCCTCCGCAAACACCTTGCGCATCGCCACCTGGTCGCAGCAATTGGCCAGGATGCCGTCGAGGATCAGCTCCGGGAAATGGTTGCGCAGCTCCTGGGTAATCCGGTAGAGGTTGTACTCGCTCACCTCCACCACGGTCAGCGCCTGTGCACCGAGCCGCGCCACCTGCCGGCACAGTTCCGAGCCGATCGAACCACCACCACCGGTGATCAGCACGCGCCGCCCGCTCAGGGTCTCGCGGATCGCGGTCCAGTCCAGTTCCACCGTGTCGCGGCCGAGCAAATCCTCGATCGCCACCTCCTTGATCTGGTTCAGCTGGGCACGGCCCGCCACGATGTCCTCGATGCGCGGCACCGTGCGGTAGGGCAGATCGGTGCTGTCGCACAGGGCCACCACGCGCCGCATCTCGGCCGTCGTGGCCCCGGGCATGGCGATCAGCAGCATGTCGGCGGCCGCGCTGCGCACCAGCTCGGGCAGCTCGTCGAGCCGGCCCAGCACCGGGCGACCGTTGATGCTGGCGCCACGCAGGCTGGGCGCGTCGTCGACAAAGCCGACCACCGCATAGCGGTTGTCGCGGCGAAGATCGCGCGACAGCACTTCGCCGGCGCGGTCGGCGCCCACGATCAGCACCCGTTTGGCGTCGCTCCCCTTGAACAGATCGGCGCGGCTGTCCTTCCAGTAGCGATAGGCCAGCCGGGGACCGCCCAGCAACACGGCGAGCAGTCCCGGATACAACACGAACACCGAGCGCGGTACGCCCAGCAGGCGGTCATACAGAAACAGGCACAGTCCGATCGCCAGCGTGCCGATGACCGCGGCACGCACGATGTTCACCAGATCCGGCAGGCTGGCGAAGCGCCAGACGCTCTTGTACAGCCCGGTCCAGCGGAAGATCAGCCCCTGCACCAGCAGCACAATCGGGAACTCGAGCAGCTGGAAACCGAACACCTCGTCCGGGCGCAGCGTGTAGCGCAGCCACTTGGCGATCCACCAGGCCAGCGCCGCCATCAGCAGATCGTGGACGACGACCGCTACCCGCGGGTGAATGAAGCCGACAAGCTTACGCAGTGACATGGAGGCCCTTGCTCGGGTGGCGCCGCACCAGGCGACGTTTCAGATACAACCACATGATCGCTGCCCCTGCATAAACGACCATGGTAATCGCCAAGGCGGCGTGCAGATGACTCCAGGCCAACCAGGTCATCGGGGCCGCTACCAGCAGGTTCCAGCCAAGGTAGGCCGCATCCACCGATGCATGGCTGCCGGCGCGGCGCGCCAGCCATTGATACAGGTGTTCACGGTGGGCGCTGTACCAGCGACGCCCCCGCCACATCCGCGTCAACAGGGTCAGGCTGGCATCCACCACGAACGCCGACGACAGGATCAACGCCGGCCACAGCCACGCCGGATTCGCCCGCCACAGCATCGCACTGAATGCGAACACCAGCAGGCCCACGCTGCCGCTGCCCACGTCCCCCAGGAAGATCCGCGCCGGCGGCCAGTTGAACCACCCGAACGCCAGCGCCGACGCCGCCAGACAGGCCGCGGCCAGCGCCAGCGCAGGCAGGTTCGCTGCCCACGCCAGCACGGCCAGGCCGCCGCCCACGAAAGCCGCCTGCTGCGCCAGCAAACCGTCGATGCCATCCATGAAGTTGTGCAGGTTGATGCTCCACGCGCCGCCGACCAGCAACAACGGCAACCACCACCAGGCCGGCGACCAGGCCTGCAGCCCGACGCACAGCAAGGCGCAGGCAACCAATTGCACGGCCAGTCGCGGCCAGGCCGGAAGCGGATGATGGTCGTCCCACCAGCCCGCCAGCGCCACCAGCAGCAAGGCCACGCACGACAACCCGAGCAGCCCGGGCGCGGGAACCGCCGCGTGCAGACTCCAGGCGACGCCGGGCAGGCACACCAGCATGGCGACGACGATGCCGATGCCGCCGCCGCGCGGGGTCGGCACCTGATGCGAGCGGCGTTGTCCGGGCAGGTCGAGCATGCCGCGCCGATGCGCGTAACCGACCGCGGCGCGTACCAGCAGTGCGGTAACCAGGAAGGCTGCCAGCAACCATCCGATGGTCATCAGCATGGCCATGTCACTCGCCGGCCACCCCGTGGATCGGCCGGATCGTGCTCCAGCTCTTGCAACTGGGGCACTGCCAGTGGTGCGCCTTGGCCCCGAACCCGCAACGGTTGCAGCGGTACATCGCCTGCCCTTCGAGCAGCTTGCGGGTGAGATCGCGCAGGATCAGGAAATTCTCGCGCGCCTCGCCTTCGATCTTGTCCATCGTGGCGTCGAGCAGGGTCATCAGCCCGCGCACCGACGGCCGCTGGCGCAACTGCGCGGTGAGAAAGTCGACCGCCACGCGCTCGCCGTCGCGCTGGCGATACAGGTTGGTCAGCGCCAGGATCGGCGAAACGCCGTGATAGCGCGCCATCAGGGTGCGCAGGAAGGTCTCGGCGCGGTCCATCTGCCGCACGCGGGCATAGCTGTTGAGCAGCGGCGGCAGGATGTCGGGAGTGAAGGCGCTGTCGGCCCTGATCGCCGCCTCCAGCGCGTCGATGGCCTCGGCATGCTGCCCGTCCTCGGCATGCAGGCGTCCGGTGAGCATGAAGGCGCGCACGCAATCGGGCTGGCATTCGAACGCCTGGCGCAGGTATTCCCGCGCCTCGGCACGGGCGCCATGCTGACGCGCGCGCTCGGCGAGCTCACAGTAGAACTGGGCGATCATCGGCGCCTCGTCGTCGCCGGTCATCACCTCCAGCCGCCGCGCGTGCTCGATCGCCTTGTGCCAGTCGCGCTCGTGCTGGTAGATCGAGATCAGATGGCGCAGCGCCGAGGGCGCGTGCGAGTTCATCGCCACCAGGTCGGCGAACAAGGCCTCGGCACGATCGAGCAGGCCCGAGCGCATGTAGTCCTCGCCGAGCTCCAGCAGGGCCACGGTCTTCATTGCGTCGGACAGGCCCGGTCGCGAGACCAGGTGCTGGTGCAGCCGGATCGCCCGATCCACCTCGCCGCGACGGCGAAACAGGTTGCCCAGGGCGAGGTGCGTCTCCACCGTGTCGCGGTTGTATTCGGCGAGTTTCAGGAAGACTTCGATGGCCTTGTCCTGCTCCTCGTTGAGCAGGTAGTTCAGGCCGCGGAAATAATCCGACGACAAGGTGCTGACGTCGACGCCGGCCCGCCGCGCAACCACCAGGCGCGAAGCCCACCAACCCAGCACGAAGGCGACGGGGAGCAGTGCGGCCAGCACATACAGGGGATTCATGGCTTGGCCGGCGGCTTCCTGTCCGCGCCCGTAGTGCGTCGCGAACGCCGTGGCCGCACACCGAGCCACGCGGTCACCCCGCCCAGCAACCAGCCCACCACCAGGGCGCCCAGCAGCGCGGCTCCCTTGGGCAACTGCAGTTGGGCAAAGCCGAAGTCGTAGCCGACCATTTCCGCATTCAGCGCGCCCAGCACGATGCCGGCGGCGACGAAAACGGCCAGAATGATGAGGGCAAGCAATCGCATGCTCGAACTTTACCCGATTGGCGCAGTCGGGCACAGGCGCTGCCGCCGCCAGCCGTCCTGCAGGCAAAAAGAAGGCAGGACCGGCTCGCGCCGCCTGCCTCGCATTCTCCGGTCGATGGACTCAACCGGCACTGTTCTCCAGGTCAAGATTGACGCGCTCGCGCAATTCCTTGCCCGGCTTGAAATGGGGAACGTGCTTGCCTGGCAGGGCCACGGCTTCGCCGGTCTTGGGGTTGCGCCCCATCCGCGGCGGCCGGTAGTGCAACGCAAAGCTGCCGAAGCCGCGCACCTCGATGCGTTCGCCCTGGGCCAGCGCCAGGCTCATCTGTTCGATGACGCTCTTGACGGCCATCTCGACGTCGGCGAACGCGAGGTGGGTCTGGCGCCTGGCCAGCGCTTCGATCAATTCGGATTTGGTCATGGGCCCCAATGTCCGTGACGTGAAACAGCGGGGCGGCGACGTGCCGCCCCGCGTCGTGCCTGCAACGAGAGATCAGTCGGCCTTGTTGAACTGTTCCTTCAACAACGCGCCGAGCTTGGTCGTGCCACTGGCGGCCGAAGAGTAGTCGACCGCGGCTTCGGGGGCGTCTTCCTCGTCCTTGGCGCGAATCGAGAGCGCCAGCTGGCGACCCTTGCGATCCATGCCGGTGAACTTGGCCTCGACCTTGTCGCCCACCTTCAGGTGCTGGGTAGCGTCGTCGATGCGCTCCTTGGCGATGTCGTTGGCGCGCAGGTAACCCTCCACGCCCTCGCCCAGGTCGATCACGGCACCCTTGGCGTCGACTTCCTTGACCGTGCCGTTGACGATCGTGCCACGCGGGTTGGCCGCCATGAACTGGCCGAACGGATCCTGCTCCATCTGCTTGATCCCGAGGCTGATGCGCTCGCGCTCCGGGTCGACGGCCAGCACCACCGCCTCGATCTCCTCGCCCTTCTTGAAGTCGCGCACGAGATCTTCGCCGGATACCTGCCACGAGATGTCGGACAGATGCACCAGGCCGTCGATGCCGCCTTCCAGGCCGATGAACACGCCGAAGTCGGTGATCGACTTGATCTGGCCGGAGACCTTGTCGCCCTTCTTGTGCATGGCGGCGAAGGCTTCCCACGGGTTCGAACGGGTCTGCTTGATGCCCAGCGAGATGCGGCGACGCTCTTCATCCACGTCCAGCACGGTCACTTCGGTCTCGTCGCCGACCTGCACCACCTTGGCCGGGTTGACGTTCTTGTTGGTCCAGTCCATCTCGGACACGTGCACCAGGCCTTCCACACCCGGCTCGATCTCGACGAAGCAGCCGTAATCGGTGACGTTGGAGACCTTGCCGAAGATGCGGCTGCCGACCGGGTAGCGACGCGAGATGTTCACCCACGGGTCGTCGCCCAGCTGCTTCAGGCCCAGCGACACGCGGTTGCGCTCCTTGTCGTACTTCAGCACGCGCACGTCGAGCTCGTCGCCGACGTTGACCACCTCGGACGGATGGCGCACGCGCTTCCACGCCATGTCGGTGATGTGCAACAGGCCGTCGATGCCGCCCAGGTCCACGAACGCGCCGTAATCGGTGAGGTTCTTCACCACACCCTTGACGACGGCGCCTTCCACCAGGCGTTCCAGCAGCTTCTCGCGCTCCTCGGAGAACTCGGTCTCGACGACGGCGCGGCGGCTGACCACCACGTTGTTGCGCTTGCGATCCAGCTTGATGATCTTGAACTCGAGTTCCTTGCCCTCGAGGTAGGTCGGCTCGCGCACCGGGCGCACGTCGACCAGCGAACCGGGCAGGAACGCGCGGACATCCTTGATGTCGACGGTGAAACCGCCCTTGACCTTGCCGGAAATCATGCCGACGATGGTCTCTTCCTTGTCGAACGCCTGCTCCAGGTCGTCCCACACCATCGAGCGCTTGGCCTTCTCGCGCGACAGCTTGGTCTCGCCGAAACCGTCTTCCAGGGCTTCGAGGGCTACCTTCACCTCGTCGCCAACCTGCACCTCCAGCACACCTTCCTCGTTCTTGAACTGCTCGATCGGGACGATGCCTTCGCTCTTCAGGCCTGCATTGATCACGACGACGTCGTTGCGGATTTCCACGACGATGCCGGTGACGATGGCGCCGGGCTTCAGCTTGGAGATGGCCTGCTGGCTCTGTTCAAACAGTTCGGCAAAACTTTCAGTCATGTTGATTCCATAGTGGGAAAAGACCTTGGGTCCGCTGCGCTGGGTTGGTTGTTGCGCACGAACTTCCCGGTCCACCGGTTGGGGGTGGCCGCGACGGCCCTGCGGGGCCGAACGTTGTCACCGTGGTTCAAAACCCCCTGCCGCGGCAGGGGCACAAAAGCCGCCGCGCAATCCGCTCAGGACTGCACGACGGCAAGTACTTTCGCCACGACCTCGTCGATGGCCATGCCGGTGGTGTCCACCAGCACCGCATCATCGGCGGGCTTGAGTGGCGCGACCGCACGCGATGCATCGCGGCTGTCACGCGCCTCAATTTCGCGCTGAAGGCCGGCAAGTGTAACGCTGAGCCCCTTTTCCTTCAACTGCTTATAGCGTCTTTTCGCCCGCTCGGCGGCGCTCGCGGTGAGGAAAACCTTGAACGCGGCATCCGGGAAGATCACCGTGCCCATGTCGCGCCCGTCCGCCACCAGCCCGGGCGCCTTGCGAAAGCCCAACTGCAGCGCCACCAGGGCCTCGCGCACGCTGGGCATGGAGGCGATCGCCGACGCCGCGGCACCGGCCGTTTCCGTGCGCAACTCGTCGGTGGCATCGTGACCGTTGACGATCACCCGCGCCCCGCCTCCCGTCTCGGCGGCGCGAAACTGGATCTTCGTCGTCTGGGCGCAGCGGGCCATCGCATCGGCATCGGACAGGTCCAGCCCGGCCATGCCGGCGGCGTAGCCCACCGCGCGATACAACGCCCCGGAATCCAGCAGGCGCCAGCCCAGCCGCTCTGCCACCAGCGCACTGATCGTGCCCTTGCCCGACCCGGACGGCCCGTCGATGGCAAGCACGGGAACGGCGGCGGCATGGCTCATCGAAGCATCCTGGCGGCGTGGAGAGCGCGCAGTCTAACGCGTTGACCCACTTCCGAACGCGTGCTATCCATCCCGTTTCCCGCCCGCCGCAGGTCCATTGCCCCATGAACGATCTGCGTCGAGAGTTCGAGCAAGCTGCCGAAGATGTCAAAGGCCTGGCCAAACGGCCGGACAACGACACCCTGCTCAAGCTCTACGCCCTGTACAAGCAGGGCACCGAGGGCGACCTCAAGCGGACCCTGCCGGGCTTTTTCGATTTCGTGGGCACTGCCAAGCACGAAGCCTGGGCGCAGTTGAACGGCGTTCCTGTCGAGGAAGCCATGCGCCGCTACATCGCCCTGGTGCAGCAACTGCTGGCCTGACAGCTCCGTCTCCCGCCCCGCTTGCTTTTGCAGGCCCATTGCCGGCACATTCATACGATCGTTTGAAGCCGCGTGGATCGCATGAACTATCCCAAGCTGTTCGCCCCGCTGGATCTGGGCCACGTCACTTTGGCCAACCGCATCCTGATGGGTTCGATGCACACCGGGCTGGAAGATCGCGCCCGCGACTACGACAAACTGGCCGCCTATTTCGCCGAACGCGCCCGCGGCGGCGTGGGACTGATGGTCACCGGCGGCATCTCGCCCAGCATCGAGGGCTGGCTGAAGCCCTTCGGCGGTCGGCTCACGATGCCCTGGCACAAGCCGCGCCACCGCAAGCTCACCGCCGCCGTCCATGCCGAAGGCGGCCGAATCTGCATGCAGATCCTGCACGCCGGGCGCTACGGCTATCACCCGCTGTCCGTGGCGCCGTCGCGGATCAAGTCGCCGATCACGCCCTTCACGCCGCGCGCGCTGTCGCCACGCGGCGTCGAGCGCACCATCGGCGACTTCGTCCGCTGCGCGCAACTGGCCCGGGAAGCGGGCTACGACGGCGTCGAGGTGATGGGATCGGAGGGTTACCTGATCAACGAATTCATCGCCGCGCGCACCAACCGGCGCGACGATGCATGGGGCGGCGATGCGCAGCGACGCATGCGCTTTCCGGTGGAGGTCGTGCGGCGCACACGCGAGGCCGTCGGCCGCGACTTCATCATCATCTATCGCCTGTCGATGCTGGACCTGGTCGACGACGGCCAGAACTGGGACGAGATCGCGGCCCTGGCCAAGGCCGTCGAGACCGCCGGCGCCAGCATCATCAACACCGGCATCGGCTGGCATGAGGCGCGCGTGCCGACCATCGTCACCAGCGTGCCCCGCGCCGGTTTCGCCTGGGTCACGCGCCGTCTGATGGGCGAGGTCTCGATCCCGCTGGTGGCCACCAATCGCATCAACATGCCGGAGGTGGCCGAACGCATCCTTGCCGATGGCGACGCCGACATGGTCTCGATGGCGCGCCCGCTGCTGGCCGACCCGGCGTGGGTGAACAAGGCCAGGGCCGGCCGCAGCGAGCGCATCAACACCTGCATCGCGTGCAACCAGGCCTGCCTGGACCACGTGTTCCAGAACAAGCGCGCCAGCTGTCTGGTCAACCCGCGCGCCTGCCACGAAACAGAGTTGAAGATCGAGCCGACCCGTGTGCCCAAGCGCATCGCGGTGATCGGCGCCGGCCCCGCCGGCATGGCTTGCGCCAGCACGCTGGGCGAGCGCGGCCACCGGGTGACCCTGATCGACCGCGCCGACGAGATCGGCGGGCAGTTCAACGTCGCCAAGCGGATCCCGGGCAAGGAAGAGTTCCACGAAACCCTGCGCTACTTCGGCCACCAGCTGCGCGATACCGGCGTCGAGCTGCGTCTGCGCGAGAACGCCGACGTTGCCATGCTGCGCGATGGCGGCTACAACGAGGTGGTCGTTGCCACCGGCGTCACCCCGCGCCAGGTCGATTTCCCCGGCAGCGACGACCCGCGCGTGCTGGG
This sequence comes from Rhodanobacter sp. UC4452_H20, assembly GCF_052978205.1. The sequence goes on from NZ_CM129662.1 coordinate 1,272,426, forward strand.
CTATCTCGACGTGCTGGCGCGGGACCGACCCGTAGGCGCAAGAGTGGCCATCATCGGCGCTGGCGGGATCGGGTTCGACGTGGCCGAGTTTCTCGTCGAACGCGCGCCCTCGCCCACCACCGACGTCGCCCGCTGGACGCGCGAATGGGGCGTGGACATGGCGCTGCACGCTCGCAGCGGCCTGCTGGACGCGCGACCGGAGGCGCCAGCGCGACAGGTCTGGCTGCTGCAGCGCAGCGAAGGACGCCCCGGCGCCCGACTCAACAAGACCACCGGCTGGGTGCATCGCGCCACCTTGAAGGCCAAGCAGGTGACCATGCTGGGCAAGGTCGGCTACGAGCGCTTCGACGACCGCGGATTGCACATCACGCTCGACGGCAAGCCGCAGGTCCTGCCGGTCGACAACGTGGTCGTCTGCGCCGGCCAGGAGCCAGATCGTCGACTGGCCGATGCCCTCATCGCCGCGGGCATGAGCGTGCACGTGATCGGCGGGGCCGACGTGGCCGCGGAGCTCGATGCCAAACGCGCCATCGCGCAGGGCACGGCGCTGGCGGCGCGACTCTGAACGGGCCGCGACGACGCCAGCGCGGCACCGCAAAAGAAAGCGCCCCGCATGGTGCGACGCATCGACATGGGTTCAGGGGGGGAGTTGAACCAGATGTCGTATTCAGCGTCGCTGCGGGGCGAGGGCCACCGCCACTGGGGGAGGGGATAGTGGGGCGACGCGGTGATTTTATGATCGACCGAATAAAGTATCCAATATATATTTACGCTCGTTTTTATTCGACTTTGCTATATGTTTGATTTCCGCCAGTTGCGCTACTTCGTGGCCGTCGCCGAGGAGCTGAGCTTCACGCGGGCCGCCTTGCGCCTGCATCTTTCGCAGCCGCCCCTGTCGCAGCAGATCAAGTCACTGGAGCAGGATCTGGGCGTGCGCCTGCTGGAGCGGAGCAAACGCCATGTCTCGCTGACGGAACCGGGCCGGGTATTTCTCGAACAGGCCAGGCACCTCCTTGCCAAGGCAGACGAGGCGCGCAGCCAGGTCGTCGCCGCTGCCGCCGGCCACAGCGGCCACCTGCGCCTGGCCTACACCGTGTCGGCATCGTTCCACCCGGCACTGCCGCGAATCCTGCTCCGTTACGGACAAGTGGCGCCCAAGGTGGGACTGAAACTCGACGAGATGTACACCGAGCCGCAATTCGCCGCGCTGCTGGGCGGCGAGATCGACGCCGGCTTCGTCCGTGGCGAGCCGGCGCACCTGCAGGACGCGCGCAACCTGAGACTCAGCGTGATCGACCGCGAGCCGCTGTTGCTTGCCATGCCGGCGGGGCACCGGCTGGCCGGACGCAGCAGCGTCGACCTTGCCGAGGTTGCCAGTGATGCCTTCGTGTCGCAGCCACGTGCGCTCGCCGCGACGCTGTATGACCGCCTGGTGACGCTGGCGCAACACGCCGGGTTCCAGCCCGCCATCGTCCAGCACGCCCAGCAGATCAACGGCTTGCTGGCGCTGGTCGCCGCCGGATTGGGACTGGCGCTGGTGCCGTCCAGCCTGCGGACGGTGCGGCTGCCCGGTGTTGCCTATGTGCCGCTGGAGGACCCGAACGCCTTTCTGCTGCTGGCCGTGGCCTGCCGGGCCAACGACCCCTCACCGGCGCTGCAACAGTTCCTGGCCACCGTCACGGAAGTGGCTGTCGCGCCAGGCTTGTGAGCTGCCGCGAGCCTCGTTATACTTGCGAGCTTGAGTTTTTCATTTGGTGTCAGGAGCCTGCCGTGAAGGTGCTTAATTCTCTGAAGTCCGCCAAGGCGCGGCACCGCGATTGCAAGATCGTGCGTCGTCGCGGCAAGGTGTTCGTGATCTGCAAGAGCAACCCCCGTTTCAAGGCTCGCCAGCGCTGAGTAGTCGCGCACGTGCCGGCAAAAAAAGGCCGCTCATGCGGCCTTTTTTTGTGCGCGTGTGGAATCGGGCCTGCGAGGTGCTTCACGACGGCTGAAGGGGCGGTCATGCGAAAGCCGTCCTGATCCCGGGCGGACCGCAAGATGGATTCCGTGTTCGCGCGAATGACGAAAGCAGGCCGGCACGCGACCATCCCCGCCCTTGGCGTCGAGGCTGAGTCTTTCCAACCCCTCAGTCGTAGTGGACGTCGATGATTTCGTAGTGTTTGACGCCGTTGGGCGCGGTGAACTCGAAGCTGTCGCCGGCGCTCTTGCCGATCAGGGCGCGGGCGATCGGCGAGGAGACGGCAATCAGGTTCTGCTTGATGTCCGCCTCCAGGTCGCCGACGATCTGGTAGGTCACCGGGGTGCCGCTGTCCTCATCCTCCAGGTCGACGGTCGCGCCGAAGACCACCCGCTTGCCCGCATTGAGCCGCGACACGTCGATGACTTCGGCGGTCGACAGCAACCCTTCGAGCTGGGCGATGCGCCCCTCGGTGAAGCTCTGCAGTTCGCGCGCGGCGTGGTACTCGGCGTTCTCCTTGAGATCGCCGTGCGCCCTAGCCTCCGCGATGGCCGCGATGATGCGCGGGCGCTCGATGGATTTCAGCCGTTCCAGTTCCGCGCGCAGGCGTTCGGAACCGGTTTTGGTGATCGGGGCACGACTCATGCGCTCAGCTCCTGATGCAGTTCCTGCAGGCTGTGGACCTCACCACCGCCACGGAAATCCAGCGAGTGCACCAGCGCGCGGGCACCAGCCACCGTGGTCGAGTAGGTGACGCGGTGCTGCAGCGCCTCGCGGCGGATCGAGAAGGAATCGGCGATCGCCTGTTTCCCCTCGGTGGTGTTGACGATGTAGACGATTTCGCCGTTCTTGATCGCGTCGACGATGTGCGGCCGGCCTTCCATCACCTTGTTGATGCGCTCGCACTTTACGCCATGCGCGGTCAGGTAGCTGGCGGTGCCGGCGGTCGCCACCAGGCTGAACCCGCGCGCGATGACTTCGGCGGCCACCGGCAACAGCAGCTCCTTGTCGCCGTCACGCACCGACAGGAACACCTTGCCCAACGACGGCGGCCGGATGCCCGCGGCCTCGTGGCCACGCGCGAACGCCGCGCCGA